>JANXLY010000066.1 GCA_025354885.1 Acidobacteriota bacterium
AAGCTGGATTTTGTACTGCTAATTGGCCGTTGTCAAAAAGACGCCAGACTGAGTTTTCACCCCGTCGATCGTCATCACTATCTCCTGGTCGCCCGCCTGAACGTTGGGCACAACCAAGTTGAACTGGTAAAGACCGACGAAGTTGGGCGACAAGCCCTTGAACTCTGCCGCTGCCGGTGCAGATCCGACTTGGATGCTGAATGAGCTACCCAGGTCTGTTGAAACTGTCACGATATTTCCTGCCGGCACGGCAGGTGTTGTTGGGCCGAAGCCCACACCGTAGATCACGAGCCTGTCGCCGGGGCGAGGCGTCTTGAAGGTTACCCCGTTGATCAGGCCTATTTTTCCTGCGAAGGTGCCATCGGCGAATTGGGCCACGACGTATTGGCGACCGCCAACAATGAAGCCAGGCGGCGCGAGGATCCCGGGTGATCGCTTTGCACCAGTAACTGTGATTGGGTCGCTCGTGCCTCCTGCCGTGGTGACGGTCACTTGTACTGGGGCCTCAGCAATTGCGTCCGGCACAACCACGTTGACCTGGCCCGGACTGATGAAATTGACGAAAGCGGGCTTGCCATCGACTTTCACCTGGACATTGTCGATATTCGTCGGGGCAGCGCCATTGCTAAAATCTCCACCGCCCCAACTCCGAGTCGTCAGTGAGAGATCTTTACCAAATATTTCCATGTAGGTGCCTGCTGAAATTTTGGTGCCAGCACCGAAGTTGCCGACCTGGACTACGCCGCCCTGGCTAATCGTCGGCTTGATGCCGCCGCCACCCGCGCCGGGCTGCAATCTTAAACTCTTTAGGTGGATTTTTGCGCCGTTGGGCGCCGGGCCGTTGCTGGCATTGGCCGCAACATAAATGATGACCGCCCCTGCAGCCTGGCTCGCCGGAGGGGTCCACTCAAAGGTAAAAGTATTAATTCTGTTGGGTTCGCTGTGGGTAATAAATTCGACCGGGGCCGCAGGTGGGCAACCGATGGCAGGGCGATCCTGTCCGTTGTCGCAAATTACATACATGGCGCTGCTCATCGGCGTGAACTTGCCTGCCTGCCCATTGATCGTGCTGCTTTCCAGCCTCGCAGTGGCCTGCATTCCATAGCGGACCGCTGTGTCTGTAATCCTTACGGTAAATTTCTGCTTTATTCCCGGCTGGTAATTCGATCCGCCTTCCCACAAGATCTCAAGGTTTGGGGAATCGTTGGTTCGCGTGCCGACATGGCATCCGCTCTGAATGCAGGTCTGATCTCCGGGAGCGCCTGTACTGCGTTGTGGTGCTCCGGAATTGTAAGCCCAAAGCATAAACGGCACGCTTAAAATGGCCGCAAATTTTCCTGTCAGTATCCAGCGATTACGATTCATGTTTAGCTCTAACCCCTTTTGTCCGCTCAGTTCGCGGATCCAATTTCATCAGTCTTAAGCTCTTGCGCAGTACCGTACTTAAAGGCAAGACGCCTAAATGGTCCAGTCGGACCCATTTACAGAGATCCCCCGCGTCGCCGCTGAGTTTCGCCCGTCTTACCAATATGCGGTATTTGTGGTTCACAATCGAGTGGGAAAATTCACCCAATTGCTCACCCGGAATAGCCTGAGTCAGCATGGCTGGTTCTGGTAGTTCCCAGAAACCAGCCAGCCTACGGCTATCCCTAGCCCGCTGCCAGAGCAACACTTGGTCGCCCTTGCGGAGCCACAAAACCGTCTTCTCTTCCGAGATTGGGTTTGTTTTTCTAAGCTGAATCGGTATGGTGTTTTGAAGACCCTGAAGCCTGGCACCACAATCGTCGTTGATAGGACAATATAGGCATTTGGGTGCCTTTGGCAAGCAAATTGTTGCGCCGAGCTCCATTAAACTCTGCTTATAGTCTCCTGGATGACGCCTATCCAGTTGATCCTGCGCCACTTGTAGCAATCGTGCCCTGGTTTGGGTTTGTTTGGTATCACCGTTTTCTGCGGTCCATCGGGCAATGACTCGGACGATATTGCCGTCAAGTCCGACGTGGGGCAGTCCAAAAGCGATGCTGGCGACGGCAGCGGACGTGTAGTCGCCGACACCGGGCAAGTCGCGAATGGCTTCGTATCGATTTGGAAAGCCACCGGCCTGAACCATAAGGCGGGCGGCCTTTTGCAGGTTGCGAGCCCGCGAATAATATCCGAGACCACTCCACATAGCGAGCAAGTCGGATTCATTTGCCGCAGCCAGGGTCTGGTAATCCGGGAATCGCAACAGGAATCGCTCGTAGTAAGGGATGACAGCCGCCACGCGGGTCTGCTGGAGCATGACTTCTGAAAGCCAGATCCTGTAGGGATCTTGCGTTTTGCGCCAGGGCAAATCGCGCTGATTTTTCGCAAACCAGAGGCGCAAACGGTGGGCTAAAGTCATTGGATTGGTATACTCGAAAGATCCGGAAAGAAAAAGCGAAAACGCGGGTGGATTCCAATTCCATTGAGATCCAGGGTGCCCGAGTTCACAACCTCAAGGATATCTCTCTCAACGTCCCACATAATGTGTTGACGGTGGTTACGGGTGTGTCCGGCTCCGGGAAGTCGTCGCTGGTTTTTGACACGATCTATGCCGAAGGGCAGCGCCGCTATGTGGAGAGTCTTTCGGCTTATGCACGACAATTCCTCGAACGGATGGAGAAGCCGGATGTCGACGAGATCCTTGGGCTTGCTCCTCCGGTGGCAATCAAGCAGAAGAACACAACGCGAAACCCGCGTTCTACCGTTGCAACTTCGACTGAAATCTACGATTTCCTGCGCCTCTTTTATGCCCGGGCGGGAGAGACCTGGTGCCCGACTTGCGAGGTGCAGGTTGTACGCGATTCGGTAGACCATGTGGCCCGGCGTCTGATGGAAGAAGCCGCAGGGAGCCGCTGGTATGCCCTGTTTCCGATCACGCAACAAAAGCTGAAATCAGATGCTTTGCGGGATCGCCTGTTTGAATTGCGGGCGAAGGGATTCACGAGGCTTTATCAGGACGGTCGTATCTTTGAATTCTCAAGTCCCGAGAGCTTGCTCGAACTGAACTTCAACAAGCCTGTGTTCGCACTGGTAGATCGACTCGTGATGGCAGCGGACGTGAGAGCTCGACTTGTCGATGCGATCGAGATCGCTTATCGCGAGGGCGGGGAACTGATCTTCGAACAGGCTGGGACTGATGCGCCTCAGGTATTGCGGTTTAACGAAAAATTCCAGTGCAAGACCTGCAGCATGGAGTTCCGCGATCCGGAGCCGCGGCTGTTCAGCTTCAACAACCCGTTTGGAGCCTGTCCGACCTGTCAAGGCTTTGGCCGCGAGATGGATTACGACGTCGACAAAGTGATTCCCAATCCTGGGCTTGCCTTGAACGAAGGCGCGATCGATCCCTGGACCAAACCAGCCTATGAGTGGTACTACGAAGAGTTTAAGAAAGCATCGAAGGGCCAGGCTCGGCACAATATTCCTTTCGCCGATCTGAATCAGTCGGAGCAGGGCTTTGTGATGAAGAGTGTTCGCGAATTCTTTGAGATCGTAGTCGAACCGAAGAAATACAAAGTTCATGTGCGTGTCTTTATGGCCCGCTATCGGGGCTACACAGTCTGTCGGGATTGTCATGGTTCGCGACTGCGTCAAGAGGCGCGCAATGTGCGTGTCGGGGGCAGGATCATCAGTGATGTTTCGAAGCTGAATATCCGCGAAGCGTTGCACTTCTTCAACAACATTGAACTGCGGCCCGAGCAGCGTGCTGTCGCGGACAAGGTGTTGCGCGAGGTGCAGCAGCGCCTGCACTTTCTCGATGACGTCGGGCTTGAGTATCTGACGCTCGATCGGCTCGCGATGACTCTTTCCGGAGGTGAGGCGCAGCGCATTCAACTTGCTACCTGCCTTGGTTCGAGGCTGGTGGGTGCCTGCTACGTGCTGGATGAGCCTTCGATCGGTTTGCATTCGAGAGACACGCATCGGCTGATCAAGATCCTCAAAGACCTGCGTGATCTTGGCAACACGATTATTGTTGTCGAGCACGATCAGGAAGTGATGGAAGCTGCTGACCATGTCATCGACATGGGGCCTGGGGCCGGCGAACATGGCGGCGAGATCATTTTTGAGGGGCCTTTCGGTGATCTGCTCAAGCCGAAGAAATCGCCGAATTCGATCACCGGTTTTTACTTGCGCAACGAAAAGAATGTGGCTCCACGGCGTGTCAGGCGGGTGCCGAATTCGAAGCGGGAAATTGTGTTTCGCGGTGCGCGCTCGAACAACCTCAAGGGCATCGACGTCATTATTCCACTTGGCCTCATGGTTGCTGTGACTGGGGTCTCCGGCTCCGGGAAATCGACACTTGTCCACGATGTGATTTACAAGACGCTGGAGCGGCGCTTGAGTCTGGGGACGAATACGAAGGCTGGTTCGCGCAAGAAGTCTGCGGCTGATGAATCCGTTGACGAATCCGGGTCTTTTGAGGCTCAGCGCCAGACCTGCCGTGGTGTGGATGGCGACCATCATCTGAGCGATGTCATTCTGGTCGACCAATCTCCGATTGGCCGGACACCGCGCTCAAATCCTGTAACCTACATCAAGGCGTTTGATCAGATTCGCGAATTGTTTGCGAACACCCCCGAAGCGCACAAGCGCGGCTATCAGGCGGGACACTTCTCATTCAATATTCCTGGAGGCCGCTGCGAGACCTGTCAGGGCGATGGCACGGTAACCGTGGAGATGCAGTTTCTCGCCGATGTCGAGTTGATTTGTGACGACTGCAAGGGCACGCGCTTCAAACCGCAGGTGCTTGAGATTCGTTACAAGGGCCTCAATATCCACGAATTGCTGCAACTCACTGTGCGTGAGGCCAGCCATGTGTTCCTTGATGTGCCCCGGCTCTTGCAGAAATTGCAGGTGCTGGAGGATGTGGGGCTCGGGTATCTGCGTTTGGGGCAGAGTGCGACTACTCTTTCTGGTGGAGAGGCGCAGCGCGTCAAGCTGGCTTCGCATCTGGGGCAATCTTCCAGCGCCAAGACTCTTTTCATCTTTGATGAACCAACAACGGGACTGCACTTTGACGACATTCGCAAGCTGCTGACGAGCTTTCAAAGACTCATTGAAAATGGCGGCAGCATCCTGCTCATTGAACACAACATGGACGTGATCAAGGCTGCGGATTGGGTGATCGATCTTGGCCCCGAGGGGGGAGACGGCGGCGGGCGCATTGTTACAGAGGGTACGCCGGAGCATATTGTCTCGATTCCTGAATCGTATACAGGCCGTTTTCTTAAGCCGGTTCTAGACAAGTACTACTAAGCATGCAGATCACTCTCAATCTCGACGAAGAACTGATCGCTGATGCAGCGAGACTATCAGGAATTTGGGAAAAGACCGAACTCATTCATGAAGCGCTTCGAGCGCTCCTCGCTCGTGAGTCCGGCCGTCGCCTGATCGCACTTGGTGGCACAATGCCGGATGGCTGGACTCCCCAGCGTCGTCGACTTGAAGATCTGCTTGCCCCCCAACAGGACTTGGATAAAGGTTCTCGTTGACACTTGAATCTGGGTTGCACACTTTCGCTCATCCAATCTTCTGCTAGTAAGCCAACTTAGCTTTGCACACGAAGTTGTTGTGGGGAATTGCTTGTGGGAAACATCCAGGATCGGCGCGCACCAATTTATGGTTCATGGAGAGACATGGGCTTGCTGGAATGTTGTTGTCCTGGAATGACATCCATTTGGGGTGTATGGGCATTTTGCCGGGATCGAAGCTCCATACAACAGAGCTTCGAGTTTCGCTTTAACCGTATCCGCCTTAATTCACACCAGCCAGCGTGGCTGCGAGGAGAATCATGTACTTGGTGCCGAGGAGGATCGAAGCTTTGTCTGCGTTTTCTTCGAGAGAGTGCGCCCCGGCACCGATGATCGCTCCGATCCCGATTGCGGGGATGCCCAAGGCCACGCCGATGTTGTGATCGTCGCTGCCACTATCGAAGGCTACCGCCTTTTTGTCCCCGTTTATCTTCATGTAATCGGTCACGGCAAGTGTGGATTGTACGATCGTATGGTTGAGGCGAACTTCTTTGGGTAAAGCCTTTGAGTAGTCATGAACGATGTGGACTGCCTCAATTGTGAGCTGCAAATTCTCCTGATTTGCGGCCCTTTGGGCGATGCCCTTTACATCTTCCACCAGCTTCTGCTCAGCCTTCATTTCCTGGCTGCGGATATCGACGGTGATGAACACTTTGCCTGGGGTTGCATTGACGACAGTGCCGCCGCCAAGGGTGCCCACGTTGGCTACCGGCAAGTTCGGCGAGCCACCCGGCATTGATGCGGGCATCTCCATTTCGTTGATGGCGAGAATGGCTCTCGCCGCTCCTCGCGCCGCATTCGGTTTGCCCTTGCTCGCCAAGGTATGGAGGGTGGGTCCTTCGAAGGTGAATTTGTATTGCTCAATGAGAAGCGCCCCGTAGCCGACGCTGCCCATTCGCGAATCGACGGCCACGAACATAGTGGGTTTTCTTGTGCGGTGTTCGAGCCAGTATTTTGCGCCGAGAAGGCCAATTTCCTCCTGAACGGTGGCCAGGAAAATTACGTCACCTTTGGTTTTGATGCCGCTTTGCTTCATCAGGTCAAAGGCATGCAAGAGGGCAACAAGGGAACCTGTGTCGTCGCCAATGCCAGGGCCGTGGAAGCGTCCGTTTTCATCTCGCACTTTGATCGGCGTGTCGAAGGGAAACACTGTATCCATGTGTGCGGCGAAGACCAGTTCGGTAGCGGCCCCGCTGCCTTTATATACACCCCAGACATTGCCAACTTCGTCCTGCTGGATATCCGTCAGGCCAACACGCGACATGGCTTTCTTCATGTATTCGATGCGGAGCTTTTCGTTTTTTGACGGGGACGGAATTTCGGTGAGCGTGACCCACTCTTTCTGGATCATCTCCCTGCGAGCGTCCACCCCGGCCATAGCCTTTTGCAGTTCCGGCTTCTGAGGAATCGAAGGGTCGAAAAGGGTCTGTTGGCCGAATAGTGTCAGGCTTCCCAACGCGATAAACAAGCAACGAATCATATGAGATTCAGCTTAGCCTAGCTTGTGTGTTCGAGTTCTTCTTCGAGCGCCTGACGCTCGTATAGTTCTGCGTAGTAGCCGCCGCGCAGGATCAACTCAGAGTGAGAACCCTGCTCGACAATCCTGCCTCTTTCGAGCACAAAGATCACATCGGCGTCCTTCACAGTGGATACGCGATGGGAGACAAACAGGGCGGTGCGGCCGCGCATGACTTCAGCCAGATGGTGGAGAATCTGCTCTTCGGTTACAGTGTCGACACTCGACAAGGCATCATCGAGAATGAGAACGGCAGGTTCCCGCACGATGGCACGCGCAATCGCTGTACGTTGTTTCTGGCCGCCAGAAAGAGTGATCCCTCGTTCGCCGATCATCGTCTCGTAGCGATCCGGGAATCCGGCAATGTCGCCGCTGAGCCCGCTCTTCAATGCTGCAGCTTCAATCTCGGGGCGGCTGGCGTCCGGGACTCCCAGCGAGATGTTTTCAGCAAGAGTGGTGCTGAAGAGGAAAGTTTCCTGTGGCACAAAGCCAATGTGGCGGCGAAGCTCACGAGGATCCAGGTTGCGCAAGTCGATGCCGTCGAGGGTAACTCGTCCGCTCGTTGGATCGAGCAAACGCGGCACCAGATTGAGCAGCGTAGTTTTGCCTGAGCCGGTTCTGCCGACGATGGCCGCAGTTTGACCAGCGGGGATTTTGAGATTGATGCTGTCTAGAGCTAATGTATCTCCAAAGCGCACGCAGACGTTCTCAAATACCAACTCGCCACGAGGGTGATCGAGTTGGACTGGGGAATTCGGTGCTGCGATTGTCGGAACAGCATCGAGGATCTCGCGCAGCCGCTTGAGGCTTGCTGTGCCTCTTTGCGTGAGGTTGATTACCCAGCCAAAGGCAATCATGGGCCAGATCAACATGCCCATATAGGTCTGGAACATCACAAAGGAGCCGAGTGTGATTTTTCCGGTATGGAGCCGCCATGCCCCAGCCCACATTACCAGTAGAAAGGTACAGCCGACGAGAGTCTGCAGAAGCGGGTAGAAGATCCCCGTCTCGCGGGCGAGGCCCATGTTGGAGCGAATGTATTCCTTGTTGAGCAGCTCGAATTTTTTGAGTTCCGCGTCTTCCTGCGCGTAGGCCCGAACGATGCGAGCGCCGTTGAGATTCTCTTGCACGCGGCTTGAGATATCGCTGAACTGCGCCTGTATTTTTTCAAAGCGCTTGTGAATTTTTTGCCCGAAGTAGACCACGACAAAGCTGGTGAGCGGTGCAGGAATTAAAGCGATGAGGGTCATCTGCCAGTCGACACTGACCATGACACTAATGGCGAGCAGCGTGGTTAGCGTGGTTTCTGTCCAATACATGACTCCTGGGCCGAGCATCATGCGAACCTGATTCAGATCATTGGTTGCACGGGCCATGATGTCGCCGGTGCGCATCTTCTGGTAAAAATCTCCACTGAGCCTCACCATATTGGCGAAGATATCGTTGCGCATGTCGAATTCGACATCACGGGATATGCCGACCAATATCAGCCGCATGTAATATTGCATCAGGCCGCGTAGACAACCAAAGGTCACAAGGATTGCCGCAAACTTCCAGAGTTTCGAGATTGCAAACCCGGCGAGTAAAGCATCGAAGCCGTCCCGAATTACGAGTGGGTTGATTGTGGCGAAGACGACTTTGCCGATCAGTGCACCAAAGCCCAACAGCAAGCCACGTTTATAACGTCGCAAGTAGGGCCAGGCAATATCCACCGTTGTCCGAAAAGTACCGGGCACCCTACATTCCTATCCAGTAGCTCAGAGTTTTGACCCACTCATAGAAGAAAATTTTTCGAGAGTGGCGCATCTGCCACCATCGATCTACCGGGAAATCTTCGTCTTCAGCGGCCACTACGATGGCTTCGAGGTCGGGTGAGATTTCTCGAAACACGCGACCCGAGCGCCGGGTGTGGAAGTTCGAGGTCACCAGCAGGTATCGATGGAAGCTGCGTTCGTGCAGCATTTTCCCAATAGCAATTGCCTCATCGCGAGTGGAATCCACTGGATTGCGAAGCGGAACCATCTTGGCAGCGGGGCATCCCTTAGAGGCAGCGTACTCCAGTGCGAGATCGCCTTCGAGCCTACCGTAGAACGAAATGGAACCGCTCACCCAGATCTGATCTGCAAATCCGGCAGCGAGCAGCTTGCAGCCTTCAAGGATACGTGAACCTGATCCATCACCACCGAGAACAACAATCACATCTGCTTTTTTGGGAGAGTCTGTCCGGACCAGATATTCTGCTGCTGCAACAAGGATTGGTTTTCTGACAAGCCAGATGGAGGTGCCCACAATCAGAAGGGCCAGAGCGAGCTTAAGCTTTCGCAAGTCCTAACGGTCCTCAGGAGAACGAGACGAATCACCGCCATTTTGATCGAGATGGCCGACTTCTCTGAGGCGCTGGAACATACGTTCCACTTCTGCCTCGTCGTCCATGGTCAGGATCGGATGGCGCTCCAGTTCAGAGGTGCTGCCGTTACGTACAGAAATGATTGCCTGGCGCTGGCGTTGTGGCGCGCCGTCGAGGAGTGCATGAGGGGCACAATTGCAAACCATTTCCCTGAGGCGGCCAGATGATTCAAGATCCCCTGCGAAGATGAGAAAAACTCTACGGCCAGATTCGACCGTGAGCTTGATGACAAGAGGGGTCAACCAGCCGGTAGTCTCGATTTTTTTAATCGAACTCCAGGAAATGACACGAGTACCGATTGCGATCTCGCGGTCTGTCACTTCGATGACCGGATGCATGCTGAGCCAGAAAAGAAATAAAGCGCTGGCAAAAAAGAGGGCTGCAGGGACAATTGCCGGGCTCCACTGCCAGGCGACCCAGCCGGACATCAGGCCGAGCAACACCGCTACGATTCCCATGTACACAAAATGTTTCGATGGCGCAAAGCGGGTCATGCAGTAATTGCCCTTTCCTTCAGACTAATCTCGATTCGTGCGCTCGTCAAATCCACAATTTCAAATCTCACCCTTAAGATGCGCAATACAAGGACTTTGAGCGCAGAAAATATTTTGTGAGATGGCTCTAGCGCGGATGACTCTGCAGCGCAATTTTGGCTGGATCAAAAAAAGAAGGGGTGCGGGATTCTTATTCTGCGGTTTCGAGTCCAAGCTTCTGGATAAACTGTTGAGCAGGAAAGTATCGCAATGCCTCATTTTTGGGAACAACTTCGTAACTCGCTTACAGGCGCATCGCGCCGAGACCTTTTTCGTCGCGGGGGCCTGCTTGCGCTGGCGCAAACTCTGACTTCGACAGCCAAGGCTGCGCCGCTTGAGTTAAGCTCGCGCCTCTATGAGTCGATTGGCGTGAGGCCGGTGATTAACGCTCGTGGAACCTTTACGATCATCACCGGTTCGCAGTCGCTGCCCGAAGTGAAGAAGGCCATGGAAGAAGCCTCGCGACATTACGTGAACCTCGACGAGTTGATGAACGGGGTTGGTAAGCGAATTGCCGAGATCACCCAAGCCGAATGGGCGATTGTGACCAATGGCTGTAGTGCCGCGCTCACGCACTTCACGGCTGCAGCGATTGCCGGCTTTAACCCGGAGCGGATGCAGCGGCTTCCCAACCTGAGAGGCCTCAAAAATGAAGTCATCATCCCGACCTATTCGCGAAATCAATACGATCACTCGATCCGCATGCTGGGCGTGACGATCATTGAAGCCCCCGATCTGGCCACACTCGAAGCTTCGATCAACGAGCGCACGGCGATGATTTACATTCTTGCCGGGCTACAGGATTCCGGACCCTTCGGCACGAAGGCAATCGTGGATGTTGCCAGCAAGAAGAACGTGCCCGTGCTAGTGGATGCTGCCGCAGAAATTCTTACGATTCCGAATGTTCATCTTGCACGCGGTGCGACAGCGGTTGCCTATAGCGGAGGCAAGTGCATTCGTGGCCCACAGGCTGCGGGATTTCTTCTAGGCAACAAAGAGATGCTGCAGGCCGCCTGGACCAACAGCGCTCCGCACCATGCTTTTGGCCGTTCTCTAAAAGTGGGCAAAGAAGAAATTATGGGAATGCTGGCGGCGATCGAGATGTGGGTGAAACGTGACCACAAAGCCGAATGGCAGGGGTGGGAAGCAAAGCTGGCACACATTGCCGACAAGCTCAAGTCGATTGAGGGCGTGACGGCGAGCGTTGTTCAGCCCAGCATCGATCTTTCAAACCGAACCCCAAGCCTGCGAGTGCAGTGGGATGGTACTCGACTTGGCATCTGGGGACAGGAAGTGGCGAAGCTGATGCTCGATACGGAGCCACGAATCGTTGTTGCCAATGCAGCGGGTGCACGGCCAGGTTCAAAGCAGAGCTCAGTCTCGATTGTTCCGTATATGATGATGCCGGGCGAAGAAAAACTGGTGGCAGACAAGCTGCACGCATTGCTCACGAATCCTCCAAAAATGGCAAACCCGGCTGCAGCTCCGGCTCCAACGATTTCGCTATCGGGGCAGTGGGAACTGCTGATGGATTTTGGCCGTGGGTCAGCCGCGCACAGCTTGTTGTTCGAGCAGGAAGGTGCAAAGCTCTCCGGCACGCATCGTGGCGAATTTGCTTCTGGAGACTTGAGTGGTAGTCTTGCTGGAAATTCGGTACGCTTTCACAGCAGTTTGCCGACGCTTGGATCGAGGGTTAGTTTTGAGTTTAATGGTGCACTCGAGGGAGAACAGCTTAAGGGCTCGGTAAATCTCGGCGAGTATGGTCAAACAACCTGGACGGCCCGTCGCCACAAATACGCATAAATTCAACCATGTCCAACTCCAACTTTATTGCTCTGAACATCGCGGAACTGCCCTGGGAGGCACGTTTTAACGAGACGCTGGGAAAGACGCTTTACCGCAAGAATCTGATCACAGATCCGGATACTGGCATGGAAGTGCGGGTGGTGAAGTACCCGGCGGGTGTGATCAACAAACTACACACGCACCCTTGCGCGCACGGCATGTACGTGATTGAGGGAACACTTGTTACGAACCAGGGCAGCTTTGGGCCTGGCCATTTTGTCTGGTTCGCTGAGGGAGAAGTGATGGAGCACGGTGCAACGGCAACTGAAGATGTTGTGGTGCTGTTCATCACGAACAAGCCATTTGAAATTCATTACCTTGCATCAGAGTAATCGCTGATTTAGCGGGCAGAAAGGCCGTACATGACGTGGCAGACTTTGGACGAGGTGGCTCCGTTCCTGGCGGCCGTCTTGATTATTTGCACAGCGCTTTGGCTATTGGGATTTTGGCGAAAGATACCGATGCTGCAGTGGCTTGCGGTAGCGGCACCGGTTCTCATCTTTGGCTATCTTGGGTTGAAATTCGCTCCGGAATATTTTGATTGGGACAGAAGAGATTTTGTGTTTTACGCACCAGGTCCTGAGAGGGGGCACAAAGGTGTTGTCCAGGATCTTGCGTTTCCTGTGATTTATGCCTCGACAGAGCAACGGATTGAGCTGAAACCCCGCGCGCGAATTGGTGAAACCGCTAGTGGTGCAGTGGAACTTGTGATGAGTGTACGCGATCCCGATGGGAAGCTCCTGGTTGAGGATCGCAAAGTGCTTGGAAGCAATGGTGACTATCGCTGGAAGCCGATGGTGACGAATTTCGAATCCACCGTGAAGGGGCAGTATCAGGTGCGGATCGAGATTCCGGAGCCAGTCAGGAGCGTTGAAGTTCGGGCGTCGGAAAATCCGTAGCGGCTTAGATGCCCAGTTGAGATGTGAGACGGTCGACGAAGTCTTCGAGAGACTTGACGCGCTCCTCGAGTTCGTTGAGGCGGCTGGGGCTGGATGAGCGAGTCTCAGGCTGTTGAGTGGTGGCACTGAATTCGGGCATGGATTCGCCGAGGAGATGGGTCCAGCGAGCTTGTTTGGTACCAGGGGCTTTGGGAAGATCTTGAACGAGAGGGTCTTCTCGCGAAGAGAGCCGACTGCGTGTGCTCAGCACTGAGTCGAGGTCTTCAAAGGGATGAAGGCTTTGAGTGCGACCGCGAAGTTCGCCAGGAGTCTGGGGGCTGTGGCAGAGCAGAACGCAAAGAACTACGAGATCTGATCGTCCGCTGTCAAACGAACGAATGCAAGCGGTTGAAGAATGACTGTGCAGAAAGGCCGAATATGACTTGGCAGACTTTGAACGAGATTGCTCCGCCGCTGGCGGCCATTTTGATTTTTTGCACAGGCCTTTGGTATCTGGGAGTGTGGCGGAAGGCACCGATCCTCAAGGTGTTTGCGGTGGCGGCTGTGGTTCTCGTATTTGGCGGTCTCGGATTGAACTTTGCCTCGCGCTTTTTTCGCTGGGACAACGAAGATTTTGTGACTTCAACGCCAGGGCCAGCGAGGGGGCAAAGAAGTGTTGTTCAAGATTTTCCGTTTTTTGTAAACTACGCATCGACAGAGCAACGGATTGAGCTGACTCCTCAAGCGCGGGGTGGGGTGAGCGCGAGCGGAAGCGTCGAGCTTGTGATGAGTGTGCGCGACCCTTCGGGCAAGCTTTTGGCTGAGGATCGGAAAGTGCTTGGAAGCAATGGTGGCAATAGTTGGACGCCGATGGTGACGGATTTCGAATCCACCGTGAAGGGGCAGTATCAGTTGCGGATCGAGATTCCGGAGCCAGTAGGGGAAGTTAAGGTTCGGGCCTCGGAATCCCCGTAGCGGCTTAGATACCGAGTTGGGATTTGAGACGTTCGACGAAATCTTCGAGAGACTTGACGCGCCCTTCGAGCTCGTCGAGGCGGGTGGGGCTGGAAGCGCGTGCCTCAGTCTGGTGTGGAGTGGCACTGAATTCGGGGATGGAATCGCCGAGGAGATGAGTCCAGCGAGCTTCTTTGGTACCAGGAGCTTTGGGCAGTTCTTGAACGAGAGGGCCTTCACGCGAAGAGAGCCGGCTGAGTGTGCTCAGAACTGCGTCGAGGTCTTCAAAAGCATGAAGGCTCTGAGTGCGGCCGCGAAGTTCGCCAGGCGTCTGAGGGCCGCGGCAAAGCAGAACGCAAAGAACTGCGAGATCTTTATTGCCGAGATTCAGCCTTTGTCCGAGGCCTTGGGAGTATTTGGGTACACGGTGTTCGCGTCCGGAATGTTCGAAGGCAACACCTTTGTGACGCATGACTTCGATGGCGTTGAGGGTGTCTGATTCAACGAGGTGCATTACGGGCTCACGGTTGTTCTTCTGATTGCAGGCGTTGACGAGAGCATTCATCGAGAGCGGGTAGTACTCGGGCGTGGACATCTCTTTTTCGATGAGCGATCCAAGGACGCGCTGTTCAACCGGGGTGAGATCCAAGGGCATGCTAGTTAACCTCTGAGATTGTGGAAGGCCGTTTCGATTTCAATTTGAGCCGCGCGATTGACGGGTACAAGTGGCAGGCGCGGTGGACCGCCATAAAAGCCATTGAAATCCATTGCGTACTTCAAGCCGGGAATGCCGTATTTGACCGTGACCAAAAGCGACGCTTCGCGGATACGATTTTGCCAGTCTTCTGCAGCATCGTATTCGCGTTTGAGAATTGCTTCGGCAATTGTGAGGCACGAAAAGGGAGCGGCACTCGCATAGGCCAAGACTGCACCAACGGCTCCGGCACGGAGGCTGGCGGCCAGATTGGGCGCGCTGCCGTTCAGAACCTGGAAGCCGGGTTTGACTGTCTTGAGTAGTGCCTGGAGCTTCTCCATGTTGCCGCTCGACTCTTTGATGGCGATGATATTGGGGTGTTCGCTGAGGAGTGCAACCGTATCGACGCTGATGTCGATGCCTGTCGATTGAGGCCAGTTGTAGATCATGAGCGGGATCTTTGCCTGGTCGGCGACGGAACGATAAAAGAGGGCTTGGGCTTCGAGATTGTTGAGCAGGTTTTTGTAGTAGTGAGGAGTGCGGACCATGGCGCACTTGTAGCCGCGTTCTGCTGCGAGGTTGGTGAGATGGACCGTTTCGCGAACGCTTTCCATGCCCGTGCCTGCAAGGAGCAATCTATCGGAGGGAGTGAACTTTGCTACTTCTTCCCAGAGGAAGATTTTTTCAGATTCTGTGAGGTAAACCGATTCGCCCGTAGAGCCGCAAACGAGGTAGCCAGCCAGAGAGGTGAGATTCCACTTTTCGACATTGTGGCGAATCTTGGCCGGGTAGATATCGCCTGAGTGGTTGAAGGGAGTTGGGATGGGCGGGAATATGCCGCTAAGTTTGAGTTGTGGCATGATTCCCGCCCTATTACTGATTACTGGAAAAAACTATCCGACCTTCACGAAGGTGAAGAGCGCCAGGGATTCGATGAAGGCCAGACCGATGAGGAGCAGGGTCTGGATCTTGCCAGCTGCGCCGGGGTTGCGAGCGATACCTTCAGCGGCGCTGGCGATAGCCTGACCTTGACCTCGGCCGCAAAGACCGGCGGCGATGGCCATGGCGAAGGCCGGGAGCAGGATGCCCTTCTCACCGACCATCGGCTGGGCAGAGCCCTGGGCGAAGATGGGAGCGGCGAAGGCGAGCATGAATAGAATCATCATTGCTTTGTTACGCATTGTTATTGAGTCTCCTTTAGTAGACTTTGGTTGAAATGGCCTGACAGGAGGTGGTTCCGGTGGTGCGTTGGGACGCCCCTGGCTCACACTGACTGGCGAAACTTTTTAGTGATCTTCGTGAGCGACGGCCATGCCGACGTATGCCATAGAAAGAATCATGAAGATGAATGCCTGCAGGAAACTGACGAAGGTGTGGAGGCCCATCAGGATGGCCGGAGCACCGATCGGGATCAACTGCATGAAGGCGATTGTGACCTGTTCGCCGGCCAGCATGTTGGCAAACAAACGAATGGTCAAACTGACGGGACGGATGAGGTGCGAAATGATTTCGATCGCGAACATGAAGGGCGCGAGCCACCATACAGGGCCCATAAAGTGTTTGAGGTGTCCGATAACGCCCTGTGCTTTGATGCCTGCGCCGTTGTAGTAGAGGAAGGTCGCAACCGCAATACCGAGAGGCACGGCAGGAGACATGGTCGGGCTTTCAAAGGTGGGGATGACACCGAGCAGATTGCAGAAAAGGATGAAAACGAAGCAGGTGGCGAACCAGTAGGCGTATTTTGCTCCGCCGTGTCCGATCACTTCTTCCGCCTGGGTCTTGACGAAAGAAATGAGGAGTTCGAAGATCTGCTGCAGGTTGCCGGGCTTTGCGAGGCTCAATCCGGCGCGAACAATCCAGGGGAGAACAAGCAGAAAAGCCACGATCAGAACGAGCATGGCGTTGTAGTTAGTCCAGGGTTTGGCGTGTTCGTGTGCGTGCTGACCAAAGGCTTCTATTGCAGCGTTGGCAGGGCCAGCGAGGTTTTGGTTCAGTAACGCAGTGAACCAGAGTTCATGTTCGTGCATTGGTATAAGACTCGATGATGGCTTCTAACCCGATTGCCATTATGGACAGGAAAATGCCAAAAAACACTTCCAGCGAATGGTTCGGATAAACCTTAAGAATAGCAGACAGAGCGAGCGCATACACGAGGAAGCGAACGACAAAGCCGAAGCCCTTGAGCCAACTGGTGCGGCCTTGGCCGAGGATGTCGATTCCTTTGGCGAGAACCCAGAGGCTGAGCAGACTGACGGCGGCGGCGGAGAGAAACGCAAGGGCGCTGTCAGTACCCCGCCAGATGAGGAAGATCAAGAATCCGAAGACAGCCAGGCCAGCGGCACACTTGAGGATCTTGTTCGATTTGATCTGATACTCAGTCACCAGAATTTCGCTCCAACTGTTTGAGTTGGCGCATGATTTCGTACATGCCAAGCGCGAAACCCAGGATCAGGCCAACTACGTTCACGAATTTTGTGCCGTAGGTCTGGTCGATCCATTGGCCGGCGTAATAGCCTCCTCCAATCGAAGCGAGCAGAACAAAGGGCAGGCCCATGTAGGCGGCAGCTTTACCCAAGTGGATCCTCCTATATATTGATTACATGGCATTCCAAGCAGTACAGGCACAGCAATATGATGCGATTGTTGTAGGGAGCGGGGCAACTGGTGGGTGGGCCGCTAAAAAACTGACAGAGAGCGGAATGCGGGTAGCATTGCTCGAAGCCGGTGCAAACGTTACGAAGAAAGACTATACCGAGCATACACAGCCTTGGCAGTTGCCTTATCTGGGGATGTCGCCGAAGGTCGCAAAGAGCAGGCCGATCCAGGGAAGCTGTTATGCCTGCAGCGAGCACAACTACAAGTGGTTTGTGAATGACCACGAAAACCCATACACGCAGGAGAAGCCCTACAAGTGGATCCGGATGCGTGTTGTGGGCGGACGAAGCCTGAGTTGGGGGCGGCAGAGCTACCGCATGGGGGATATCGATTTCAAAGCTGCATCCCGGGATGGGTATGGCGAAAACTGGCCGATTCAATATTCCGATCTGGTTCCCTATTACGAAGAAGTAGAAAAGTACGTCGGGATTTCTGGGATGTCCGAAGGTCTCGATCATTTGCCGGATTCCATCTTTCAGCCAGCGATGGATTTCACTTGTACAGAGGCGCATTTGCGGCAGCAGGTGAAAGCAAAGATGGGACGCGTTGTGACGATGGGACGCGTGGCAATTCTCACCAAGCCATTGAATGGCCGCCAGCCCTGTCACTATTGCGGGCCCTGCGAGCGTGGTTGCGTAACAACGAGTTATTTTTCTTCGCCTTTTACAACTGTTGCCGATGCATTGCGGACAGGCCGGATGAATCTGATCACGAATGCAGTTGCAGCGCGTGTGTTGATGCGTGACGGCGGCAAGGCAGAAGGCATTGAGTATGTTGATAGCCAGACGCGAGAGCTGAAGCAGGTGAGGGCGAAAGTGCTGGTGCTGTGCGCTTCGACGCTCGAATCGACGCGTCTGTTGATGAATTCGAATATCTGCAATTCGTCTGGCGCACTGGGCCGCTATTTGATGGACCACATTTATCAGGGTGGTGCCTCGGGATTGATGCCGATGTTTGAAGCCAAGCCCTGGGCGGGTGCTCCGCGTAGACCAAACGGGATTTATGTGCCGCGATTCCGCAATATCAAAGAGAAGATGACGAACGGATTCATTCGCGGCTATGGCTATCAGGGTGGTTCGACACCTGGCTTCAGCTTTGGCGCTCCTGGCTTTGGCAAGGATTACAAGGATGCCGTCAGGAACGGGCAATTTGGCATGTCTCTTGGACTTTGGGGTGAATGTCTGGCCCGTGCTGAAAATCACGTGAACCTCGACAGGCAGAAACCGGATGCGTGGGGTGTTCCGACGTTGAAGGTAAGCGCTGATTGGAGCGACAACGAGAAAAAGCTCTGGGAAGATGGTCGCGATCAGGCGGCTGAAATGCTGGAGGCTTCGGGTGCCAAGAACATACAGAAAACCGGAACACATAGCGTGCCGGGCTTCTGTATTCACGAGATTGGTACGGCCCGCATGAGCGATGACCCGAAGAAGGGCGTGCTGAACAAGTACAACCAGGCTCATGACGTGGAGAATATCTTTGTAACTGATGGGGCGGCCTGGGTGAGTTCTGGATGCCAGAATCCGACGCTGACCATGATGGCGATCACCGTGAGAGCTTGCGACTATATTACGCGCGAGTATTCGAAGCGGATGGTGTAGTAATTGCGGCTTCCTGCTTGGCCGCCGCATCATAATAGAAGCATGAAGAGGCGAAGTTTGTTTGCGCTGCCGGGATTGCTGCTTGGCGCAGCAAAGGAAAGTTCTCTGCGCGGCAAGCTGCTGGGAGGACGGAAACTGCGGGTGGGGAGCAGGGTGGTGCAGCTTGAGAGCGATGAACCAGTCGGCAAAGTGCTGGATGACGAGCGTCTGTCTGGCTCAGACTTTGAGGTGTTGGGTGAAGTGGTAGGGGAAGGGAAGTTTCGTATTCTGGAAATCCATACCAAGCCACTCTACACATACGTGAACGGGGAACGGCTTGGGGTGAGTTATTGGTGCGACATCTGCTATATCCGGACTTATGCTCCTGGAAAGTGCTGGTGCTGTCAGGAAGACACGAAGCTCGACCCCAAGGACCCCAACACTCCCGACCGCAAGCCATAATATAGGCACATGGCACAATTCCGCGCAGTCCAAGTGAATGAAGACGGCTATCCATCGGTTCGGCTTACCGAGGTAGAGAGCAGCAGTGAAGTTTCGGTATCGCCTGCATTCGGGGCGATCGCCTACGATTTTCATGTGAACGGGAAGCAGGTGTTGTGGGCTCCTCCTGGTGTCACGCTTGGTGAACTGGTCGCGAAACCGAGACTGCTGGGGAACCCGCTGCTGTCTCCCTGGGCAAACCGAATTGAAGGAATGAGCTACAAGGTAAACGGCAAAGTATACCTGTTGAATGCTGCTTTGGGGAACTTGCGGCTGGATGGGAACAAGAATCCGATTCACGGTCTGGTGACGTACTCGAAGTTGTGGCAGATCAAAGAGGTTTTGGCACAGAAGGACCATGCTCTGGTGCGGATGAGTCTGGATTGCTCCAGGCAGCCGGATTTGCTGGCCCAATTCCCATTTCCCCATCGGATCGAATTGACCTACAAATTGACGGCTGGGGTGCTGGAAGTGATCACGGCCATTGAGAATCTGGCTTCGGACCCGATGCCATTGGCGATTGGTTTTCATCCCTACTTTCAGTTGAGCGATGCACCGAGAGACGAGTGGGAAGTGACGATTCCGGCTCGGGAGCAGCTTGTGCTCTCACCAAAGTTGATTCCAACAGGGGAACGTCGAGCAAATCCATATGCGGCCGGAGTGAAGCTAAAGGGAGTTGTACTCGACGATGTATTTGGGGGGCTTGAAACGAATGCGACGTTTCGGGTGAAGGGGAAGAAGCAGGTAATCGAAGTGGTTTACGGCAAGGACTACACAATTGGCGTTGTCTATGCGCCTGCAGGACAGTCGTTCATTTGCTTTGAACCGATGACTGCGCCAACCAACGCTTTTAATACTCCGGGCAGCTACAAAACAATCGCGCCAGGGACGACCTGGCGCGAGAGCTACTGGATCAAAACTAGTGGATTCTAACTAGGGCTTCTTTGCGGCAGGCGCGGCCGTCTTCGGCGCCGGGGCTGAAGTCTTGGGCGCTGCGGCAGGAGCGGCGGGCTTGGCTGGCGGAACGTTCATTGTAGACGGTGCATTGGCATCGTAAAGCTTAATGACGTCGTTGGTAATGTCGAGAGTGTTTGATGCCCAGATGACAGGGGTTTGTGCAGAACTGATGTCAAGGATCATCGAGAAGCCATTGTCGGTTGCATACTTGTTGATGACCTGCATGATGCGTCCGCCGAGCTCGTTAAGCACCTTCTGCTGTTCCTGGTCGAATTCTGCCTGAGCATCTTCGCTGTCACGCTGCAAGCTCTTGGTCTTCAGTTCGACGTCGGTCTGGATCTTGCGCTTCGCTTCGTCGCTGCCGACCGTGCCCAGCTTCTGGAACTGCTGTTGCATTGCCTGGATGGTGGCTTGGCCCTTTTCAATTTCCTTGCGGCGAGGCTCAAAGCGGGTCTGCAATTCGGCTGCTGCCTTTTGGCCGTCTTTGGTGGAGACGATGGCTTGCTGGATGTTGATGGTTCCTACCTTGTTCTGCGCAAAAGCAGAGGTAGCGGCAAGACCGATCACAACAGCGCCGGCCAACAGATTTTTTACAATAAAGCTCATTTTCTTGGGTTTCTCTTTCAAGATCGTATCACTCGAAGGACTCAGAAGGTTCGACTGATGGTAAAGCGGAAGATGGTTTTTCTTTCGCGAAACGCACTAGGCCGTCCGAACTGGGCAATCGAGTTAAGGAAGGTGGTTTGGTTGGGGAAATAAGAACGATCAGCTGCAATGGGCGGCTGAATCACGTTTTCCACTCGGAGTGGATTGTAGGCGTAGTAGAAGCGGAACGGCGCATTCACAACCGGCATCATGATTTGAACTTCCAGGCCAGTGGACATGCGTGGCTTCTGCGTAAAGTCGATTAAGAAGGCTTTGTTTTCGAAACCAGCCTGAGGAAAAGCGGCGTTCAATTCGGCGATACGGCCAGGATTGAGGTTTAGTCCATTGGAACGCGAGACACGATTGACGCCGATGTCGGCAAACGCTGCCAGAACCACTGGTCCAAAGATGGGAATTCGATATTCAAAGTTGCCAACTCCCTGGGTGTCGCCACCCGGGTAGATGAGCTGATAAACCGGAATGGTTTGGGTTACAAGCGTGCTGATCGGTTTGCCATCGGTGCCGATAGAACGTTGAATACGCTGGCTGCCGTCTTCATTGAGGACGCTCACAGTTGCTTGCGACGGGATGTAAGCGAGGGGGCTGATGCCCCAGATGTCAAAACCACGAATGTCATTTTCGCCGCCCATGTAAAAGCGGTTGAAAGGAGGAGCGGTCTTTCCACCGTAACCAGTTACGAAACGGCCAAGTGTGTGGACGCCAATGACATGGCCTTTTTTAAGGCCGGCACGGAAGTATTTGAAGTCGATGGTCGGCTCGATCATGTTGGTGTTGCCACCCAAGAAAGAACCAGCAAAGGTAGTTGAGATGTAAATCGATTTGCCGCGAGAAGGCGTGATCGGGTGGTCTACCGTGTTGTAGGAATAATTGGGGATGATCGAGGATTGACGAATGCCAGCAAGCTGGTTGGGACCGTCCAGGTTCTGGAAGTTCACCGACCGAAAGTAGACTTTGGCTGCTTCGGTTTGCGGATCGTACTTTGAATTGGAGTAGCTGTACGTAACGCCTACTCTGGCAAAACTTCGGCGCAAGAGCGTTGAGGCATAGGTTGTGAAACCGTAGCCATTGGAAGAATAGTTCAGCAGGTTCTCCCGGCCCAGAGAATTGAATTGGGCTGTTAAGTTACGACCAGAGAAGAGTGAGACTTCGCGGCCCTGATCATAGTTGAAGCGCTGGTAGAATACTGTGGCTCCCGCCTGGATTGGCTTGTCGAAGAGATAGGGTTCTGTGAAGCCAAATGTGGCGGAGCGAATGCGGTCGCCTAACTGAGTGTCGAGAGAAAGCGTTTCGCCGAGGCCGAGGAAGTTGTTTGTTGAATAGCCAAAGCTCACAAAACTTCCAGCGATGCCTGACACGCCACCGGACATTTGAACGGAATTTTTGCCGCGTTCTTTCACCTTGAGAGTGATGTCTACGGTGTTGTTCTTTGTGTCGCGGGTAATGTTGGCAGATTCGGTTTCCTTGAGGACCTCGAAATAACCAAGCTGGTTGAGGCGCAGAAGGCTAACTTCCCAAAGGCGGGAATTGAACAGATCACCTTCATCGAGGAGGATTTCGCGACGGATCACCTTGTCGCGGGTGGTTGTATTGCCGGCAAAATCGATGCGGCGAACGAAGAATTGCTTGCCTTCATCAACGCTGAGAGTGAGATCAATTTTGCCTGTCTTCTGGTCAGGTTCAAAGCTTGGCTCAGGGACAAAATCGAGGAAGCCGAACTGCCCATAGAGTTTGCGCATGTCTTCGAGGCCTTTGCGGAGCTTTGCGGTAGAAAACACGTCACCTTCCCCCATGCCGATGACACGACTGAAGAGTTCTTCAGGTGCACGGAAGAACTTGACACCTACCAAGTTGAGCTTTTGAAGGCGATATTTGGGGCCTTCATCAATGTTTACGCGGAAGTCTGCACGCTTACCCGGTTTGTTTGGATAGAAGAGCGGAACGTGAAAGCCTGCACCACCAACATCCTTGATCTTTGGTTCTTCAGCGGCGGCCTTTGCTGTGAAATAGCCTTTTTCCTGGTAATAACTTTGAACGCGGCTCATGTCTTCTTCGAGCTTTGTTGCGTCGTAGGTTTTGGCGAAGAGGTTCTCAAACAGAATTGACTGCGGAATACCAACCGGACGAAGATTCTTCATCGCTCTACGGACCACAGCGTCGCTGAAGGCTTTATTGCCCTGGATATCGATGACTCCGACCTTTACCTTCGGTCCTTCCGTTACCCGGAAATTGACTTCGAGGGAAGAGGGCGGGATCTGACGCACTTCAGGCGTGACGGTCGCAAATTGGCGACCACGCTCGGAAAGATATTCTTTGAGGACGTTTGATGCTCGCTGCACCTTGTTGGGATCGTACTGCTGTTCCACTTGCAGGCCGACTTTACGCTCTTTGAAACGATCCAGAATTTCTGAGACGGTTATCGATTTCATGCCGTCGTATTTGATCGAACGGACGACGCGGCGCTCGGTGACAACGAAGCGAATGACCCAACCGGTCCGACCCGCTTCGCGTTCGAGGCGAATGTCGTCGAATCGGGAAGTGTTCCAGAGAGCCATAAAGTCGCGATTGAGAGAGTCTTCGCTATAGCGATCCCCTTTTTTCGAAATGATCAGTGCTCTGAGTGTGTCTTGAGGCACGCGGCGCGAACCACGGAACTCAATCGCTTCAATCACATCTTCGGCAGGAGTGTCTGCTGGTGCGACTGCTGGTGTGGCTGCTGCGGGAGCTGCTTCTGGAACGGGCTGAGCGGGATTCTCCAGCTTGGGCTTGGCAGGAGCTTGTGGCTCTGGCTTTGGTGCCTCGACTGGGGTGTTCTGAGGAATATTTTCAAATGGATTCGCGGGCTTGGGCTTGGCGGGCTGAGGAACCGGTGGTTTCTGGCCAGCTTGCTGCGCGAGTAGAGAAGGGAATGAGGACGCCAGTGCTAGAACGATTAAACACAAAAGTGGCGTACCCAGGCTTGCTCGCCTGTAAGACATCATCTAAAGCTGGTTCCTTTCCACTCTGCGCCTCTGAGAAGACGTGACCATATCTGGTTGGGTTTCAAACGAAGTACCTAGTCCAAGGGAAATTCTCGCGCGCATAGGCAGAGCCGGATCACACTGAGATTTGAGGCTCTCTACGCGAGCGCACAAATACTGAGTATAAACCAATGCAAATGCCCATGAGTACGAAGGAGAAGAAGATAGAGGGTCGACGCGAATAAAGTGCGAGCGGCGGAAATGCCTTTCGCCAGAGAAAACCATCCAAAACATAGAACCAAGTTGTTGCGCCGAGTACGCCAAGAAGCAGGGAAGTCAGGGGCCGAAGTGTAGGGGGGATAGCCGTTGCGAACAGGAATGCAAATGCCGTTGACAGCAAAAGATGGATTGCCAATCCCGTAAGTGTATGGAAGCCGAAATCGGGCCGCAGACTGGCATTGCCATAAAAGAGCCCGGCCATCAGGTTTGGAAGTGTCCAGAACGAATGCGAGCTGGAGCTTGACGCGATTCCGCACCAAAATATGGCGAGAATTGAGGCAAGTGATGCTGCTTGCATTGCCGCGAGGAGTCGTTCTGGATGCGAGACCGCAAATGAGGAAACCGAGCTTTTGAGACTTGCCGAATCCCCTGGCGTTGCGTCTGGCGTTGGCGATTCAGTCATGCCCTAACCCAATGGTAGCATTGGGGTTCTCCAACACTATGGCACTTCAGCGCGTTTTTATTACTGGAATCGGAGCTATCAGTCCCAATGGTTTAGGACGGGAAGAATTCTGGAGCAATACCCGCCAAGGCAAAAGTGGAGTGCGGAAGATTTCACGATTTGACTGTTCGGGCCAACCTGTGCAGATTGCAGGCGAAGTGGTTGGCTTTGATCCATTGGCCTATTTATCGGCGAAAGATCTTGAAGGGACAGGCTTGGCGACGCCATACGCAATTGCGGCCGCAGGAGAGGCACTGGAAGATGCAAGGCTCGACTGGAAATCGATGGATCTGGATGCGCTTCGAGGAGTGAGCGTTTATGTCGGCAGCGGGGGGGGCAATCAGGAATTTACGGAGCGACAGTATTCGCTTTACTACAGCGGACAGCAAAAGAAATGCAGTGTATACGTGATTCCCTCCAGCACTTTGGGGACGCTTGCCAGCGAAATCTCGATGCAATATGGATTTCGTGGATTGAGCCATATGTTCAGTAACGGCTGCACGAGTTCGACGGATGCCATTGGCTACGCTTTTCGGGCAATCAAGCACGGAGAGGCAGAATTTGTTGTGTGCGGCGGAGTGGATGCTCCGATTGCGCCCCTCACTTTGCGAGGGTTTCAACTCTTGAGAATCATGAGTACCGGTTCGAATGATGCTCCAGGGAGAGCCTCCAAACCGTTTAGCGCAAATCGGGATGGGTTCGTTTTGGCGGAAGGTGCCTGGTTCTTTGTGATGGAAAGTGAGGAAAGCGCAATCAGGCGCGGGGTCCCTGTTTATGGGGAAATTATGGGCTATGGGGCGACATGTGAGGCATTTCACAGGGTAAGGCTTGAAGAAGTGGGCATTGAGCCGGCAAGGGCGATGCAACTCGCGATGAGGGAAGGTGGCTTAGTTCCAGCTGATATTGACTATTTGCACTACCATGGCACCGCAACTCATCTCAACGACAGGGTAGAGACCACTGCTGTGAAGCTGGCCTTTGGTGAGCATGCCAACCGGATGCCTGGCTCAAGCGTGAAGAGCATGATTGGCCACCCACAAGGAGCCTGCGGCGCGGCCAGCCTGGCAACGACGCTGCTGGCGATGCGCGATGGATTTGCTCCGCCAACGATCAATCTCGATGAGGCGGCGGCTGATTGTGGGCTGGATTATTTGCCGAATGTCGGCAGGCCGCTTGCAATCAAAAAAGCGATGGTCAATACCATCGCTTTTGGGAGCAAGAATGCGGCTATTGCTATCGGAACAGCTGATTCCGTCTAGTCGGGCTTGGAATAATAGTAGGTGTGATAGTAGGTGTACTTTGAGTAGAGTTCGCCACGGCGAGCGCCGTTAACGACTGTGCCCAGAATGTTGTTTTCGCAAAGCGATTGAATGGCTCGGGTGATGGAGTCGACGGTAGTGACTCCTAGCCGGACCACGAGGACTGTGCCATCAGACATTGTCGACAAGAGGTTTGCGTCGGCAGCGAAGAGGAGTGGCGGTGTGTCGAGGACGACCCAGTTAAAAACCTTCTGAAGGTTTGTGAGCAGATCTTTTACCTTGGGAAGGTTGAGCAACTCGAGAGGGTTGATCACTGCTTCTCCTGCAGGAAGAATACTCAAGTTCGTACCCGCAATCTTCTTGACGACCTGTTCGATTGTGGCCTTACCAAGCAGGTAGTCCGTAATGCCGGGGGACCGATCCACCTGAAAAAGGTTATGGACAATTGGGCGCCTAAAATCAAAGTCGCAGAGGATTGTGTGGTTGTCGGCGAGGTGGGATTCAGCCAGTGCCAGATTTACTGCTCCCATGGACTTGCCTTCAGCAGGTGAAGGGCTGGTGACAACGATGGTGTGAATCGGCTGCAGGCCCTGGAGGTGGTTGAGCCTGGTACGCAAGGTGCGAAATTCTTCACTCGGAGCCTCATGGGGGCGCGTAGCATCAATGAGGTGAGCGTCTGGGGCGGGATTGAACGGGATCTCTTCGATGCGATCCAAAAGATCGAGGAACTCAGGACCGATCATCGGACCGCGATCTACGATGGCCGCATTGTTTGGTGTAAATTGTCTGGCCGGGGCCTGAAGATCCTGGGGGCTTGCTCCAGATCTTCGTAGTGCATCATGTACTCGACTCATGTTGAAATGTGTTCCTTTAAGTTTCGTTTCGTACTATGCAACAAATCACTTGCTGGTCATGTAGAAGACTACAGATCCCGTCATGATTGCAATACTGGCCAAACATGCTGTTGACCACGCCAGCCAAGCCAGGCGCCTGCGTCTGCGCACGACCAGATCATTCTCGAGTAAGGGAATGCAACCAAGAATGGTGAGCTGTGTGTAGGCTCGAACGTCTTTGAGGTTCTTGAGCGTGGAGTCTTTCATTTCCTTCGCGCCAGCAAAGCAAATGCCCATCACCAAACCGCCAATGGCACCGCCAAGAATGATGATCCAACGCTTCGGTTCCGTTGGGTTCATTGGCAAGGAAGCCTGATCCAGAATTTCCAGCTTTTCAGTCTGCTTGCGATTTTCAAGCTCAACCGCAGCGTTGGCGCGTTGTCTCATCCGGTCAATTTCTTCAAAATCACGTCTGGCGAGCATGGACTGCAACCGGAGTTGTTCGTATTCCTTCTCGCTGGACGGCATTGTTGCGAGCGTACCCTGGAGTGTTCGCGCAGATCTGTCCGCATCGACCAAACCTTTTTTGTAGGTCTCTTCTTCCATCTTTGAGGCTTCGATGCGACCCTGCAACTGCTGGATTTGAATTTCAAGTGCCCGTGCCTCACGAACTGCTTCCGGACGCAGGCCAGAAACAGTACCACTTGATTTCTTTGCCGCCTGCTCTAGGTCGTCTTGCACCTTTTGGAGACGTTCGCGTTCTCGACGCATGATCTGGAGGTTTGCAACCGACGCCTTGATGTCGGGGTGATTGTCCTGATACTGTTCTCGCAAAGCCTGCAAGCGATTTTCGAAGTTTGAGATCTCGCGTTCTACGGCTATCAGACGTTCATTTTTGGGAACAAGCATTGTAATGTTTTCAGAGGTAGGCACCGTGACCTGCTTCAACTGATCTTTGAGAATGCTGATCTGATTCTCGATAATCAGCCGATCCTGATTGATACGGCCCAAGGAAGCGTTTAAGTTGGTCATACGGGTTTCAATCCCGTTGATGGCACTGAATGTTGCGCCCTGCTGCTCTGGAGTGCGGCCCACGTTAGCGGATTTGAATTTTGAAAGCTGTTCTTCAACAGCGTCCAATTCCCTTTTACGATTTGCCCATTGATCTTCGACGAAATCTTTCATTTGTGAAGAAGAACTTGCGCGCTCGCGGACATTCTCATCAATGAACTTGGTCACAAGATCTGCGCAAACTCTCTGAGCAATCACGCGATTTTCGTACTTGAACGAAACGGTGAAGGCCATGGTCTTGCCCTGATTGCTTCCACCACCACCAATTAGCCCAACATTGATGGCTTTGGCCCGCATTTCTTCGATGATGTCCTCAATCGGAAGGCGTTTGCGTTCTCGGGGGTAAAGCGAGTGGGTGTTGATAATGTTTGTGAGTGTTGCTCGGCTGAGAATACTCTGCGTCATCTGATTCACGCGCTGGCTCATGTCCATGCTGAGCGGCATCGAAAGGAGGCCCTCAGGAACTTGAGGGGGAAGAACGCGGATTGTGGCGCTCGACAGATAAGTGTCAGGCCAGAGAAAAGCTACAACGACGCTGATTACCAACCCGGCCAGCATAGGGGCAAGAATCAGGGAGCGGTGGCGCCGAATTACGTCGATATAATCCTCAACGTCGAGGGTGCGGTTTTGTATTGCGAGAGGGTCTTGTAAGGGTTGCAAATGAATATCTCCTGTGGCTGGCAAATCTGCTGCTAGCGAGTCTAGGGAACGACGATGTGATCGCCGGGCTGCAACAGAATATTCTGATCCAGTTTTTTCCCTTTGATCACTTCGTTGTAGTTAAATTTCAAGCGTTCGGTGCCACGCATGATGATGATCTTTTTTCCATTGCCGAACTCCCGAATGCCTCCAGAGATGGTGATTGCCTCGAGGATGGTCATCGGGCGAACGAGCGGAAAGGCTCCGGTTCTCCCGACTTCACCGGAAAGATAATATCTCTTGCTTTCGACTTTTTGAACCTGCAACGTAACGATTGGATTTTTGAGAACCTTTTCGTATGCTTTGGCAATGCGCAGCTCAAGCTCGATCGGCGTTACATCTACAGCGTCAATTTCACCAACCAACTGGAGATTGATCTTGCCATCCGGGCGCACGATTACAAGGCCAGAAAGTTCAGGCTCGCGCCAGATTCGCAGCGAAATAACATCTTCTGCCCCAATCCGGTAAGACCGTGGATCTACGGCGGCACCTGGAGAAGCAACCGTTACCTCAGGAGGCTTTTCTTCCGCTGCAGCGGAGGGCTTCTGATCTGCCGTTGTCGGTTGCACCTGGGCAAACAAGACAGCAGCATTCAAAATTGCCATAAAAAATACGGCGCGATTGCAAGTTAGAAACAAGTCTTCCTCCACTCGACGAATCTCAGAGTTAATTCTCGAAAGACATATGACTCGTCAATTCTTCCTTAATTTTACACCAAGCGAGATGCTAGAACTGTAGTACTGAGCAGCCAATCTTAATGACCCGTCTGCTAAATCGGCAGTTCAAGGGAAGATCACAAGAGCAGGATTATGAAATTTTATTTAGCAAAATCGGATCCACTTACCTATTCGATGGACGAGTTGGAAAGGGATGGAAAGACAGTTTGGGATGGGGTGAAGAGTGCACAAGCGCAGCAGGCGATTCGCCTGATGCAAGATGGGGACTGCGTGATCTGCTACCACTCACAGGGACAGGCGGCGATTGTGGGGTGGGGATATGTAGAAG
Source organism: Acidobacteriota bacterium (assembly GCA_025354885.1). Lineage (GTDB taxonomy): Bacteria > Acidobacteriota > Terriglobia > Bryobacterales > Bryobacteraceae > Bryobacter. The sequence continues at coordinate 29,281 of JANXLY010000066.1, forward strand.
GCGATGTCTGGGTGGATGCCAAGGATCCGAAGATGTCTGTGTTCGTGTACCGGTTTGGTGGGCGATTGGCGGAGCCCATCGGCTTGAAAGAAATCAAAGCAACAGGCCTGTTTGGAGATTTCGCTCTTGTGAAGCAATCGAGGCTGTCGACGATGGCAGTTCCCAGAGAGTTTGTGGCCTGGCTCAAGAAGCGGGCAAAAACATTCAAGCCCTGACGAGCACGCCAGCATTGTTGAGGACATGCACCACACGGTGAACCGGCAGGCCCACGACGTTGAAGTAGCACCCTTCAATTCGCGAAATGTAACGGGAGGCGAGGCCCTGAATTGCATAGCCGCCTGCCTTGTCGAATGGCTCTCCTGAGGAGACATAGGAGTCGATTTCCGAAGCAGACAATTGCGCGAAATGGACGCGGGTTTCCTCGACACAGATACTTTGTTTGCCCCCCCAAAGCAAGCAGATGGCGGTGAGTACGGAATGCTCTCGTCCGGCCAGGAGGGAAATCATTCTTTTGGCGTCGGCTGCATCTGCAGGTTTTTCCAGGATGACTTCGCTGTTTCCGTTGCTTACAACTACCGTAGTGTCGGCGGCAAGAACTCCTTCAAACTCCTGATGCGCAGTGGCAGTAGCCTTTTCTGAGCAAAGGCGTGACACGTAATCCCGGGCAGATTCTGTTGGGCGATGGATTTCTTCGATGTGGGGAGCTCGAGAAACAAAGGGCAATGCCGCCATGTTGAGCAGGTCACGACGGCGGGGAGACTGGCTCGCCAGAACCAGTTGGAAACCTGGAATGTAGGGGGAATTGTGCAATGAAAAGCCTGCCTCCAATTTTAGCTGCATTGGTGTTGGTCTGGCCTGCTACAATCCAGTTCGTTGGGGATTATGGATAAAGCGATACGTCTATTGGGGAAACTAAAAAATAGAGTGGTGAGTGATGAAGAACTCGCTCGCTCCGCTTGGCGTGCGGCTGTCGGGGAGCGAATCGAAGGGCATGCAAGATTTCGTGAGCTCGTGCGCGACCGGATTGTTGTCGAAGTGGATGATTTAGTCTGGCAAGGGCAGATGACTACCCTCGAGCGGCAGATTCTGGGCAAACTAAATCGGCTCGTGGGAAAAGTCATTGCTGGTCAAATCGAATACAGAGTTGCGATTCCGCGGCTTAAACCTCAGATCTCAAACGAGAGTGAGTTCCAGCTTCAGCTGAAGCATCCGGAAGCGAGAAAGATATCGGATCCAGGTTTGAGGCGGGTCTATCTGAATTCGAAGCGCCGCGCCTCTGGTCAGTAGGCGCGAAGCAATGAGAAGATCTTGAGAGATGCAATTTAGCAAAGAAGATGTTCGCAAGGTGGCAAAGCTGGCCAACCTCGAACTGACAGAAGACGAAGTGCAGCGAATGGCCCACGACATGGGTGAGGTTCTAACGCACATGGAACAGCTCTCGAGCCTTGACACAACAACGGTTCAGCCTATGGCTCAAGTATTGTTTGAAGCGCCCGCGACAGCTTCGCTGCGCGAAGATACAGTTCGCGATAGAACTTTGCTGGGAACCGAAGATGCTCTCAGGAATTCCGCATTGAGTGGATCAGGGCACTTCAAGGTGCCACGGGTCATAGAACGCTAGCAGGAGTGCGGAACATGGAAAATATTGCCAGTTTGACAATTGCTCAGGTCAAAGAGGGTCTGCGGGCGAAAAACTTCAGCGCAGTGGAATTGACTCGCGAGGCGCTGCGATTTGCTGAAAGCGAAAATGCCAAGACGAATGCGTACTTGACGTTCAGCCCTGAATTGGCTGAGGCTGCTGCCGTCGCAGTGGATGCAAAGATTGCCCGAGGAGAGCACACAGGACTGCTGGGCGGTGTTCCTGTCGCGGTAAAGGATGTTCTTTCGACCAAGGGAGTGCGGACCACCTGTGGATCGAGAATGCTTGAGAAGTATGTACCTGCCTACGATGCAACTGCAGTAGCGAAACTGAAGGCTTCCGGGGCCATCATCCTGGGAAAGGCAAATTGCGACGAGTTCGCGATGGGCTCTTCGAATGAAAACTCGGCGTTCGGCCCTGTGAGAAACCCTGTGGCGCTGGATCGTGTGCCGGGAGGCTCGAGCGGCGGATCGGCGGCGGTTGTTTCTCAAGGTACGGCTGTCGTATCGCTGGGCTCTGACACGGGCGGATCCATTCGTCAACCGGCGTCTTTTTGCGGTGTGGTGGGTGTGACGCCGACCTATGGTCGTGTGAGCCGTTACGGATTGGTCGCCTTCGCGAGCAGCCTTGACCACGTTGGGCCGTTTGCACGAACGGTTTCTGATGCTGCTCTCGTTCTTGAGGCGATTGCAGGCCGCGATGAGCTTGATGCTACCAGTGCGTTTGCGCCAGTTGATGACTATCAGACAGAGATGAGAAAGCCCGTAAAGGGAATGAAAATCGGGATTCCAAAGGAATACTTTGAGGGGCTTGAAGCAGAAACAGGGGACAAGATTCATGCCGGTCTCGATGTCCTGCGCAAGCTTGGCTGCGAAATCAAGGAAGTTAGCTTGCCGCACACGCCTTATGCGATTAGCTGCTACTACATCATTTGTACGGCTGAAGCGAGTTCGAATTTGGCCCGCTATGATGGCGTGAGGTATACGGCGCGGGCTGAAGCCGCTACGCTCACAGAGATGTATGCCAAGACGCGGGGCGAGTTTTTTGGAATGGAATGCAAGCGTCGCATCATGCTTGGCACCTATGTGTTGAGCCATGGCTACTATGACGCCTATTATTTGAAGGCACAAAAGGTGCGCACACTGATCGCCGGCGATTTCTCGAATGCTCTACATGAGGTGGACGCGCTGGTTGCTCCGGTGAGTCCATTTCCTGCATTCAAGATTGGCGAAAAAATGGCCGACCCGATGCAAATGTACCTTTCCGACATCTACACGATTACCGGAGACCTGGCAGGTATTCCCTGCATGAGCGTGCCGTGCGGAAATACGACACAAGGCCTTCCAGTGGGAATGCAGATCTTCAGTGGCCATTTCAGGGAGAGCACGATGTTCCGTGTGGCTTACGCGTTTGAACAGGCTGGCGGAGTTGCCTAGGTAGCTTTTACCAAGGGAGCTTACGCACTTTGACAGGCTTTCCGCCTTGTTCACGACTCTTTTGAGCCGCATCGAGGAATGCAAAAATTTCAATGGTCTCCTCGGGGTCGACCGGAGTTTTCCCTGTCTGGAAGAAAGCGACGAATTCCTTTACGAGCGGCAAGTATGAGTATTCAAACTTTGCCGGAGACTGTAAGACTTTGTTGTCTTTCAAGAAAACTACAGCGCCAAATTCCGAATAGGGACGCAGGGCGCGAACTGTGCCGATGCGGCCGTCCGTCCAGCGGCAGCTGATCTCATCCTGATCTGGGGCATAGGTTCGGGTGACGGTTTCGCAGCCCTTACCCATGAGGGTAAACAGCATCTCAGATGCGTGAATCGCATACCAGCCCAGTTCGAGGTAGTGGTGTTCTTCGAGGGGGCCCGGGCCCCAGACGACTGCGCCCTTGAGGCCGGGTTGAGCCAGTGGCCCAAGACTTTTTGCCCATCGCAAGCTGGAGGAGGAGAACCATTTGACTCCTTTGGCCTTTGCAAAGCGGGCGATTTCAACTGCGTCTTCGAGGGTTGAAGCTAGAGGTTTGTCGACGAAAAATGGCTTGCCAGCGGCAATGATTGCTTTGGCCTGTGCAAGGTGTGGCCGGCCGTCGACGCTCTCGAGGAGGACCGCGTCGACTTTTGTGAGCAAGGTCGCGATGTCGGGGACAATTTCTACTTTCCAGTCACGAGCCAGTTCCTCAGCGTACTTGTCGACGCGAGAAAAACTGGATTCGATGTCTTTGCTGCCTGCTTTATAGGCGGCAACGATCCGCGCTCCGGGAATGTGGTCCGGATTTTTTGGGTCATTGAGGATCTTGGTGAAGGCCACAACATGGGAAGTGTCGGTGCCGATTATCCCTATCCTGATGTCGGCCGCCGAGGCGAAGGTGGCGAAGAAAAACAGAAGACAATTAAAAATTCGCATTGCGGGCATTGTACACTACGGCTTTGGTTCGACTCTCATCTCCATTGCAATTTCTTAAAGGTGTGGGCCCGACGCTGGCTGAAAAGCTGAAAGCGAAGGGCCTCGAAACCGTTGAGGATTTGCTTTTTTATCCACCATTTCGATACGAAGACCGAAGCCGCTTTTTGCCGATTCAACAATTTCGGGAAGGGCAGAGCGGCGCTTTGCTGGCAATGGTGGCCTCGACCCGCACACGGACCTGGAGAAAAGGTTCTCAGTTGTTGTTTGAAGCCGAACTTCAGGACGAACAAGGGAACCGATTGCTAGCCCGTTGGTATAACGCAAAGTATCTTGCAAGCGAAATCGTACCTGGGCTTAGCTTGGCATTATTCGGCAAAGCGGAATATGACTTTCAGGCAGGAAGAATCTTTCTCGCCCATCCAGAATTTGAAGTGCTGCCAGATGAGGGGGATCCAGAGCTGGCGTTGCACATGGGACGGATTGTTCCGGTGTATGAGACGGTAGGGAAAATCTCGACCAAGCAGATGAGGCGCTTCATGAAGGGGGCGCTTGAGGCGGTGACCGAGCTTGAAGAGGCGTTGCCGAATGACATACTGAAGCGATTCCGGCTACCGAAAATCTCAAAAGCAGTGACTGAGGTGCACGAGCCCCCGACGGACATGAATCTCGAAGCGTTGAATTCGAGACGATCGCCGGGTCACTGGCGCCTCATTTTCGAAGAGTTCTTCTGGCTTGAATTTGGTCTCTTGCGGAAACAGCGGGAAGTGAAGCGAGCGCCCGGTATTGCTTATCAACTGACGGACCAAATCCGGGAGCGAGTCAAGCAAATGCTCCCGTTCAAGCCCACTGCGGCGCAGAAGCGAGCTCTAAAGGAAATCGCTCAGGACATGGCGCAGCCGCATCCCATGAACCGCTTGCTGCAAGGGGATGTAGGAAGTGGAAAGACACTAGTGGCTGCAGAGGCGGCCGTGATTGCGATTGAGAACGGGTATCAGGTAGCGATGCTTGCACCGACGGAATTGCTTGCAACCCAACACTTTCTTTCGCTGCAGAAATTCTTTCGCAGGCTTGGATATCCAGTCGCTTTGATGGTTGGATCACAAAGCCCCAAGGAAAAGTCACAGATCAAAAAAATGATTGCCGAGGGGCTAGTGAAGCTTGTAGTAGGGACGCATGCGCTGCTCGAAAAAAACGTTGAGTTCCATCGACTGGGTTTGGCGATCATAGACGAGCAGCACCGATTTGGCGTGCTACAACGTTTGTTTCTGAGGCAAAAGGGGTTGACTCCAGACGTGCTCGTGATGACGGCCACGCCGATCCCCCGGACGCTTGCGCTCACGATCTACGGAGATCTTGATGTCAGTGTGATCGATGAAATGCCGCCAGGGAGGAAAGACATCCTGACCAGGCACTATGCGCAGAGTGCGAGCAAGACCGTTTGGGATGCGGTTCGCAGTGAACTCAAGCAAGGTCGTCAAGCCTTTGTCGTTTACCCATTGGTAGACGACTCTGAGCATTCTCCAGACCTGAAGAGTGCTCAGAAAATGTTTGAGATGCATGCGGAGAAAATTTTCCCGGAGTTTCGAGTCGCTCTCATGCATGGACAACTTGCCGCAAGCGAAAAGGATTCTGTGATGCAGCGCTTCAAGGATCGTGAAGTGGATCTGTTGGTGTCAACAACAGTGGTTGAGGTTGGACTTGACGTTCCGAATGCGACGGTAATGGTGATCGAGAACGCGGAAAAGTTTGGGCTTTCGCAATTGCACCAATTGCGAGGAAGAGTTGGACGGGGAGTCCATGCCAGCTTTTGTTTTTTAGTGACGGGAAAGCAAAACGAAGTTAGCGAGCAGCGTATTCGGGCCATGGTTGAGAGTTCGGATGGATTCAAGCTGGCGGAGGCTGATCTTGAGATTCGCGGGCCAGGTGAGTTCTTTGGGACCAGGCAATCCGGAGTTCCGCAGTTGCGTTTTGCGCACGTGCTGAAGGATCGCGAGATTCTGGAGATGGCTCGCGGCGAGGCCCGGAGCTTTCTCGAGAAAGAGGCGGGAACTGCGGTAATGAGCTCTGCGGAAAAATATCTTGAAGAAAATTGGCAACGCCGCTATGGCCTTGTACAGGTAGGTTGATTCTCTTATGCGAGTGATTGCAGGACAGTTTGGTCGAAGAAAGTTGATTGCCCCGAAGGGCGAAACGACGAGGCCTACACCTGATCGTATGCGGGAAGCTTTGTTTAGCATCATTGCTCCGCAAATCGAGGGTGCGCTCTTTACAGATTTCTACAGCGGGTCTGGAGCTGTTGGCTTCGAGGCTTTGAGCCGGGGTGCCGCGCGGTGCACTTTTATTGAAAACGACCGAGCCGCGCTGGACGCACTGCGGCAGAACGTGAAAGCGCTTGGCGTCGAGAACCGGACAGAGCTTATTGCCAAGCCAGTGGGTTCGGTACTGCATCAAAGACCATGGAAAGGAATCCTATTCCTGGACCCGCCCTACGAAGCGGCGGCGGAATACGAAAGTTGCCTACAGTGGTTTGGAAAATCAGAAGCTGAACTGGTGCTCGTCCAACATGACAGGCGGCTTAAACTCGCGGAGCGATTTGGCAGACTTGCCTGCACCAGGCAATTGAAGCAAGGAGATAACTGGGTTAGCTTTTACTTCTTGGGAGCAGCCTGAGAGTTCTTGGGAGGGGCCTGTGAGCCAGCCGGAATTGGTTCCGAAGTGTCGAATTCAATGGGAATCTCGATAAAAGCGAGTTGTTCCTTGCCTGTTTCTCCGCCATCAGTGACTTCCAGTTTGTAGGTCTTCGGTGAAACGTCGAATACGATACGGCCTTCTTCGGTGAGGGTGGGGCCGATTTTCCGGATGAGGCCAAACCAACCAGCGAGAAATTCTGCTTCCTGGATCTCTGAAATCTCGGCATTATTGTCATCGACCAAGCGGAAGAGCGGGATTTCAGCCTCTTTTGCACCACCATTCGTGATGGACATGCGGATCACCAGGAAGCGCTTTTCTGGAATGCGCGATTTTCCCGAGTCGCCCAATTGTGTGAAATAAGTCGATTCCAGGACGTTGTAGGTAAGAACACCGACTGAAGCTCTTTCACCCATTTTGAAGGTCTTGGACGCCCGCTTAATTTTTGCATCAGTTTCAGCTCCCTCTCGGGAGCAGCCGCTGAATGCCAGTAATGTTGCCGGGGCGATAGCCAAAAAGCCGCGACGAGTTTGGAACTGCAGTTGATCTTGTGTCATCTTACTCGGTATGAGCGTAATTCAATTCAGGGTGTGTTGGCAATCTCCTGCCCAAGTGTTTTTCATTTTGGCCCTCTTGATGGTGTCTGGCACTACGCTGTTGTACGGCCAGGGGCAACACCCAAAATCAGGCAGACGGATTGCACAGGTTATGGGTGCCGCCGGTGCCGACTGGCTGGAGCGAAGTGAGCGGGAAAGCGAAGAAAACCCAACTAAGGCAATTGAATTACTGAAGTTTGAGAAGGGAATGGCTGTAGCAGACATCGGTGCTGGCAGTGGCTATTACGCTCTCAGAATTGCGGAAATCGTAGGGCCGACGGGGAAAGTATATGCGGTTGACATTCAACCGGAAATGCTCAGCATTCTTAAAAAGCGAATGCGACAGAAAAACGTGAGCAACGTGCAGCCGATTCTGGGAAATGACCAAGACCCGAAGCTTCCCGCCAAGAGTTGCGACTTGATCCTGCTGGTGGATGTTTACCATGAATTCTCACATCCGCAGGAAATGCTGCTGAAGCTGCGAGAGGCCTTGAAGGATTCTGGGCGACTGGTGCTGCTGGAATACCGGAAAGAAGATCCTTATGTGCCGATAAGGCCAGAGCACAAGATGAGCGTGAAGGAAGCCAAGCTTGAAGTGGAGGCTGAAGGGTTTACATTCGACAAGGTAATCGAGGAATTACCCTGGCAGCATATTCTGATTTTCAAGAAGCGATGATGGCGCTTATGCCGGCCCTGAAATCGGCAGGAGGCGTGAGCAGGCTGAGCACGAAACTGGGCTGAAAAGGCAAATCGTAGTAGAAGCCTGGATGCACAGAGAAGCCTTTCTTCAGTAAGGTCAATACCTGTTGCTCTTCGTCTATTGTGGAAGGGCCTTGCAGAATCGCTGCCCAACCTGCCTCAACCGGCAACAAAGACCATGCGGAGCCTTGGATTGAATCTTGGATCCATTGGAGGTTTTCCATACAGCGGCTACGGATTGGAGCCTGAAATGAAGTCCGGTTGCTGAGCCATTGACTGGCCGCTGCTTGAATGGGGCTTGAGACGCTGAGGTAAGTGTCGGCGACTAGGTCAAGCGCGCGGTGGACGGCTGAGGCGGGAGGCATTGCGATCCAGCCCAACTTCATTTGGGGTAAAGCGCAAATCTTCGAGATGCCGCTGAGGCAGAAGACATTTTCAGCCGGGATTTGTGAGAGCGATCTGATTTGACCGGGCTGCTGGGACCAGACATAGTCTGCAAAGACTTCATCGCAGATCAGCCAGTATTTGTCACGGCTGAATTCGAGAAGCCAATGAAGGTCTTCATTGGTCAAAAAGTGACCGGTAGGGTTGTTGGGGTGAACGAGGATGATCGCCCGAGTGGACGAGTCGCATGTTGCGATGAGGTTTTCGCGGTCCAGAATCCATTGACCACAAGCTTCGTGCATGGCATAGGATTTGGGCTGCAGCCCTTCTGCTTCGACCAAAAACTGGAGTAACGGGTAGGAGGGTTGCGGCAGCAGAACGCTTGCGCCTGGGTCTGCGATGAGTTTGAAACAGTAACTGTAAGCTTCGCTGGTACTGGTGGTGATGAGAATTCTGTCCGCGTGCAGCACAGAGTTGAATTCTGTCGCATAGTAACGGCAGATCTCTTCGCGCAATTCCAGTGCACCATTAGCTCTGGGCTCATAATTGCTGCCTCTCAAGCTTGAGAATGCAAAAGGATCTGGAAGTGAAATGCCCACTTTTGTAGGGTTTGAAATGGAAAGGTCGATGAGAGGCACCCCTGCGTCCTGAAGCGCGGAGCATGCCTGGGCCAAGCGATTTGGCTGCGCTTGCCAAGGGTAGCGATGGGAAAGTGGTAGCAGGGGCTTATTCCACCGTTCGGCGAGTCTGAATCCATTCGATCAATGCATCGCGGAGAAATGGACCTTCCAGTGGCAATGCCCGTCCAAAGATGCGCAGAGCTTCGTCCTTTGAATTGCGCCAGCCTTCGACGAGGAAGTCGATTGTGGCGATTCCGTAAAGTTTGTTCGGCTCAAGTTGGGTTGTTCCCCGAATCCATTCCGGGATCAGGCGGCCGGGGACATTTGCACGAACAAGCATATTGTCGAAGGGCGAAATATTCCAGATGTCCCGAGCAAGGATCTGGCCCGCGGGCAAATTATCCCGGACACTGCCTGTGCTGATATATGCGAACTGGGCACCTGTCTTATCCCGCATGACCTGCTCGATCCAGACTTTGGTCTGAAGGCGGTCCTTTTTTGAACTGCCTTCGCCAATTTTCATGTCGACGACGAGGCGCACTTTGCTTTCCCATTTTTCGACAAGTTGGGCGACGACTCGATCGGGCTGGTAAACGGTGCTGCTGATCGGGATCCTTTTCCAATCTGCGTTCACGATCTTGCGGCTGGCTTTGTCGTAGCGCAAATTGAGGCGGCCCATCTCTACGCCGTAGCTACGCAAACGGACGCCAACCCGGTCTTCGGCCCTGAACATAATTTCTTTGCCGCCGTGGTCGTGTCCTGAAATCGTGATTGCGTATTCGGGTAGCTCGGTGACAATCCGGTCGCAATCTTCTCGAGTAAGGTGAACCAGAGCAATCAGGATGTCAGTCTTATCTTTCAACTTTGCGGCTTCTGACCGCAGAGTGCTTAGTGCGGCGAGCATCTTGTTTGGTCCAAGTTTCGCGGGAGTTGTAAACGAGGGTACAAGATTTTCCATCAGCACTCCAACGATGCCGATGCGGAGATTGTCGCGTTCGATGATGACGCTTGAAGCTTCGGTAAAGACCTTGCCATCCTGGGTCAGGAAATTTGCCGCCAGCAAAGGGTGGCCGGCGGCGGCGAGAAAGTCGTTGATTCGTTCGTAGCCGTAATCGAACTCGTGGTTGCCAAGTACGGAAGCGTCAATTTTGAAGGGCTGGAGTACTTCAAAAACGGGAAGCCCACGGTAGATTGTGCTTACTGGAGTTCCCTGGACATTGTCGCCAGCACTGAGTAGCAGGCAACGCGGACAGTTTTTGCGCTCTTGCTGAATTGCTGAAGCGAGGTAAGCTGCTCCTCCGAATCCTTGCGCGTTCGGAAGCAATCTGGCGTGGAAGTCGTTGAAATGCAGGATCGTCAGATCGACGATGGAATCCTGAGCCCAGACTGCCGACAGAAGGCAAATGAACAGGAGCAACAAGCGCATGCCCTCTATGGTACCCGCTCGCTGTTAGTTGGGACGAGCTGCGAGCCAATAACCAGTGCGGGTCTTTACTGTGGCTTCAGCGCGGCGTACTTCAACGTCGATGGTGTGCCAGCCGCCATCGAGCTTGGTTGTCGGGTTGTAGCTGAGGATGTATTGATGCTGGAGTTCCTCCCCTAGCTTTTGCACTGATGATTCGAAGCCCTTCAGATTGAGGAAGGAGAATTCGCTACCACCCGTGTACTTTGTGTAAACTTCTTGCGGATTGCTGATAAATATCGCTTTGGTTGCCGTGAAAACTTCCTGGAAGATGGGAATGACGTTGCCGAGAGTGCCACCGAGTGCGCTCATTTGTGCCTGCGAATTGGGAGTGTTGGGCATTCCGGCCGGCATCGGGCGAGCACTTGGCGGGATAGGATTGGGCCGCGGATAGTCGGGCTTCGCCATCAGCTTGTTCATGATTCGGGACATGTTGACGGAATAAACAAGAATATTGTTGAGCTCGACTTCAAGCAGCGCGTCCTTGACTCGCGCGATGCTGCCGCTCTCCTGCGTTTCGCTAATCAGGACGATGACGCGACGGTGATCCTTGGACCGCTTCTTCAACATGCGGGCTGCCTGCAGAACTGCGTCAGACATGGCACGGGTTTGAGAGCCAGGACGCAAGGTTGTTAACGCTTTTTTGAACTTTTCCGTGTCGTTGGTGAAGTCCTGAATCGTCTCTACGCGATGATCGAAAGTAACGATGGCCGCCTCCCCATGTTCGCCGATGACCAATGGTTCGAGCATGGAGCCAATTTTTTGAACGGTCGGCAATACCTGCTCGGTGGAAGCGCTGCGCTGGATCACGACGACAAGGGAGATTGGAACATAGGCCTGATCGATCTTGACGTCCTGAACTTTGCCGTTGTCACGAACTACAAAATCCCTCACATCAAGGCCGTTGATGAAATTGCCATCTTTGTCCTTTACAGAAGTGGGAGCGACCACATTGATGGTTGAGGTTCCGAAAACAGGGTCTGCAGGCTGCACCTGTGCCCAAATTGTAACTCCGGCAGCAGCAACCAATGCTGCAACCGCAGCGAATCGCCAGGAAAGGCTAATCATTTTTCGTTCTCTCATAATCACCACTTTTGCCACCACTTTTCTTGAGCAAATGGAGCTCGGAAATCTCGATGCCCTTGTCCAGAGCCTTGGTCATGTCGTAAATGGTAAGCGCAGCTACGGCAGCAGCCGTCAGCGCCTCCATTTCCGCACCAGTGCCTGCAATGCAGGCCACGTAGGAAAAGACGCGTATTCCCGCAGTTTCGATTCTGAAATCTATATCCACTTTGGCAATCGGGATCTGATGGCAGAGTGGAATCAATTCCCAAGTGCGCTTTGCGGCCTGGATGGCGGCAATGCGGGCGACTTCGAGCGGATCTCCTTTGGGGTTCGCAGGGAGAGCGGCCAGAACCTCGGCGGACATCCTCACAAAGGCGTGTGCCTGCGCCGTGCGGGCTGTGTTTACCTTTTCTGAAATATCGACCATGCGGGCAGTGCCTGCGGAATCGTAATGGCTAAGTTTACTCACTAAAGAAGCACCTCGATTGAATCTCCCGCGCTCCAGGACTCTCGTTTACTATCGATGACGACAAAGCAATTGGCGCGCACGAGCGTGGGAATATCGCCTGAGCCCTGCCAGGTAAGAATTTCGACTTCTGCGCCACCGCCCGAGAGGAGCCCTGGCAAGAAACGGGTGAGCCCTGGCTTGTGTCGATAGGGCGATTGTAGTGCGGCTCGATGGAAGAATAGATCCGGTTGAGCGACACCCGAAAGCCGGGCCAGAGCAGCCTCTGCAAAGATTCGAAAGGTCACCATTGTAGAAAGTGGATTGCCGGGAAGACCGAAGAAAAAAGTACCCTTGGCGTGACCGAAAACAGTGGGCTGGCCGGGCTGTATCGTAACGCGATCGAAAAAAAAATCTGCTCCCAGATTGGACAGGGCAGTTTCGACAAAGTCGTATTCCCCTGCCGAAACGCCACCACTGATCAGCAGTAAATCTGCCGCTAGCCCGTATTCGATCAGTTCGCGAGTGATGTGTTCCTGATCGGGAGCGACTGGCAGAATTTCCGGACGGCCACCAAAGCGACGAACATCAGCAGCGAGGGCCCAGGAATTTGAATTTCTAACTTCGGTGGCATTTGGTTTTCGGGCAATGTCGACGACTTCGTCGCCAGTTGCGAGAATCCGTACTACGGGCTGCCGATGGACCTGGATCTGGCTGCGGCCAATTGTGGCCAGCATCGCGATAGCGCTAGCGTCAATTTTTCGACCCCTCGGGACTACGATGTCACCAGCGCGGGCCATGCTGCCGGCGGGGCTGATCCACTCGCCGGGATTTGCGGCCCTTGCACTGTGTATCAAATTCCCTGAGTGCTCGACGTGTTCTTTCATCACGACCTGGTCGGCCCCATCAGGAATCACAGCACCGGTCATGATCGAGACTGTCGTAGCTTGCCCGATCGCCTGGGTAGGCATTTGGCCAGCGCGGACCTCTCCAATAATTTCGAAGCCTGAACCGAGATCGGCAGAGCGCAGCGCGAAGCCGTCGCGCAGGCTTCTGGCGAGTGGAGGCATGTCGCGATCGCTGGGTACGTCTTCGGCGCAGATACGTCCTGCAGCCTCTGTGAGCCAAACCGACTCGACGGGAATTATGTTTGGGACGAGGACGCGGAGCAAGACTTCCTGGCGCGCCTCGGAAAATGTCAAAGTGGCCATGGCAAAACTCAGTCTAACCTGTATGTTTGGACGAACCTTGTCTTTGGACGATCTCTGAAATGCGCCGGGCACTCGAAAGCCGGGAATTGAGTGCGCCCGAATTGATTGGTTCGCATCGGCGCCAGGTCGAGCGGCTACAGCCGGTTTTGAACGCTTTCACCTGCGTATTCACCGAGCCATTGCTGCTCCCCGGGGCCGATGGCCCGCTATCGGGAATACCGATATCGATCAAGGACTCGCTGGACATTGCTGGATTGCCCACCGTTTGTGGGCATTTGCCGCGCTTGGCTCATCGAGCTGCCAAACATTCGGTTTGCGTATCGCGCCTGTTGGGCGCGGGAGCAGTTGTTGTCGGCAAGACAAACACCCCTGAAGTACTGATGAATTGGGAGACGCACAATCAGGTTTACGGGGTGACCCGGAATCCGTGGGATCCTGCCCGGACGCCGGGAGGCTCGAGCGGCGGCGAGAGCGCGGCGATTGCAGCCTGCATGTCCGCTGGGGGCATTGGATCGGATGGCGGTGGCAGTATACGTTTGCCCGCAGCCCTTACTGGGATTTGCGGTTTGAAGCCAACTCCGGGCAGAGTTCCCGCTACGGGACATTTCCCGCCTGTTGGATATCCAGGAGGTTTGTTGGGTGTGATCGGCCCAATGGCGCGGACTGTCGAGGACCTTGGCATTTTGTTTCGTGTGGTCGCCGGCCACGACGATAGTGATCCGTTTTCAGTACCGTTTTTAGCGGTGGACTTACCTGTCGTTTCTCGCGTTGGGATAGTCGAACACCCAATTGTGAGAATGGCCTTGGCACTCATAGACGAGGCATGCGAGGAGTTTCCGAAGCAAGACTGGGATCGGATCTACGAAGTCTGGCGCTTCTTTTTCCTGAAATTGAATGCACATCCGATTGGCTTCCCGACACCCCACACTGCGGAGTATTTATCAGTCGCGGCGCCTACAGGGCAGGAGATGCTCGAAATGTTTGCCGCACGAGATGCTTTGCGAGCAAAGTTTCTGAGGGCTCTCGATCAATTTCCGATTCTGCTGATGCCAAATCCGGGCTTTGGCGCATGGCGGGTAGGCGAATTTCCGGGTGTGCCTTTTATGACCTCGATGTGCGCCGCGAATCTATTTGGGCTGCCCGCAATTGCTATCCCGGTCGGGTTTGACGCTGAAGGCATGCCCCTCTCTGTGCAAGCACTAGCCAAGCCCTGGCAGGAAGAGTTGTTATTGGACTTTGGAATGAAACTGGAAGCGGCTCGTGGAAGATTTCCATCGGCCCCATTGGCGAGGAATAAATGATTCTTGGAATTGGAATTGATCTTGAAGAGGTGGCTCGCATTGCCGAGTCGATTGCGAAGTTTGGAGATCGGTTCCTGAACCGGATCTTCACTGAGGCCGAGATTTCCTTCTGCTCCGGCAAGGCCAATTCCAATGAAAGGTTTGCTGCCCGCTTTGCCGCCAAAGAGGCTGCCTTCAAGGCCTTGCAAGCATCGTGGGAAGCGGGCCTGAGCTGGCAGGATTTTGAATTGATCGCTCAACCCGGCGGGGCGCCGCACATGCGGTTGCAAGGGGTTGCGGCCCGGTTGGCTTCAGAACGCGGGATGAGAAGTTTGCACGTGTCGTTCAGCCACACGAAGACCCATGTGACGGCAGTTGTTGTCGTGGAAGGCGATTAGCGGCCGACGGCTACGCTGGAGCTTGAGGCCACCCTGGTTTGTGCATCCTCGAGTCGCTTGGTTTCCTGGAAGGTAAAGATGATGCGGTGAACCACAGTCAGGTTGCCGAGGATGGCAGCGATCCAGAGAACCGGGGCCATGCGGTCAAAAAGTGCGCCGATAATTAACAGCACAACTCGTTCCGGGCGTTCGAGGAATCCCACCTTACATTGAGGAATAGTGTTTTCGGCGCGAGCGCGAGCATAGCTGGTCATGACGCTCGCCATCATCACAATCGCCGTGAGCACAACATAGATAGGCCGATTGATATTTCCGTAGTAAACAAGTAGACCGATCAACAGCGCAAGATCCGAATACCTGTCGATTACGCTATCGAGGAACCCGCCAAATCGCGTTACTTGACCGGTCTGGCGTGCGACGCGACCATCCACCATGTCAAAAAGTCCAGCACCAATAATTACGAGGCCTGCCTGCCAAAATGCGCCTCGCGCCAGAAGCCACGCAGCGGCTATATTGATGACCAAGCCGATTATAGTGAGAACGTTGGGGTGGATGCGCGAAAGCGCCAGCCCGTTCACAATTCTGACCAGAAGCAGATTACAAGTCCTGCCTACGGCACCCGTCCATGTAGTTTTTGGTTCCACGAGAGAGAAAGCTGTTTGGCCCAGATTAGCCCAATTCCTCGAAATCGTGCATAGTTTTTACCTTCAAAATCTCAAATTCTTTCGTTCCGCCAGGGATGGTGATCTTTACTTCGTCACCAACCTGCTTGTTCAAAAGTCCCCGACCGATGGGCGAACTCGTTGAGATTAAGCCATTTGGAGCATCTGCTTCCTCGGTAGTCACCAATCTGTAGGTAATGTTTTCCTCTTTTTTCGTATCGAAGAGTACGATTTCAGAACCCAAGCCGATCCTGTCTCTCGGGATTTTCGTCAAGTCTGCCATGGACATAGCCTGCAGACGAAAGTTTAAATGTCCAATACGGGCATGAACATAACCCTGACGTTCTTTGGCCGCGTGATATTCGGCATTCTCGCTGAGGTCGCCGAGTTCACGAGCACGTAGGATCTCCTTTGGCAATTCACTACGAAGTTCGTGCTCCAAAGTGATGATTTCGTCCATGAGTTTCTTTTTGATGTCGAGCATTTCACCAATTTCTACAGCTTCCATTCTAAACCGTCTATTGGACGGCGATGCGAGAAGTGCGTGAAAGAACTCCACTTTGGCGAATTGTCAGTTCGACTTCGTTGCCAGTTGGCGCGTCCGACGGGACGACGACGTTGACCTGGTACAAGCCCACGATGCCAGGGGCAAGTCCGCTGAACAGAAGCTGGGCGGATTTACCACCAATACTGACTTCAGGATTGGCGGTTGTAGCAGAAAGCGGATTCGAAGAGCTGACCACGCCCGAAGCAGGAGTGCGGCTTACAGGCCCCAATCCGTTCACGTACAACTGGGCAACCTGTCCACGCCGGACAGCATTGCTGCTCGAGATCAAGTTAAAGGCTCCATCCAGAGCAGCGACATAGCGCCGATTGGAGCCAGCCTCGAAAAATTCGAAAGGCGCAGGGTTTGCAGCGCGAATCCGAATGGTTTGAACGGCGCTTGAAAATTCTCCGATGGATACTTTCATGTCGACTGTAGCGAGGCCCGTGCACTCCCAGGGGATCTGCACATTGATCTGGCCAGCACTGACGAATTGGAGCCGCCCTGGGGCGCTTACTCGCTGGGAGGGGTTATCAAAGCTGACACTAACCCGAGCAAGCGACAGAGGGAGCTCGCTGCCACTAAAGACTTTGAGTGTCGGGCTGAGCGCAGCACCATAAATGGAAATGTATTGGCCCGCAGCGAAGGCTTCCGAAGCTTCTCCGCTGGCGGCGTCTCTGATCCCTCCAGTTGCGATAGCAGGTCGCGGGATGACGTTCGCCACGAAGTCGGCGAATAAAGTGCCCGCCTCAAAGCGAACCACTTGCTCCCCGACGTTTGAGCCGGCCTTGTAGACTCCTTCAACGATTCCGTATTCGTCAGTTTTTTCATTGGCAAAAGTAATTTGCCCGTTGCCACTGACTACTCTTCCTCTTACGGGGACGCCAAGGACCGGGATTCCAGACTGGTCCACGATCTTCATCAGAATATTGCCTTCATAGCCCGGGATGGCATCGAAAAAGCTACCGCCCAAGGCGTACATGTTCCAAGCGGCACCAGGGCCGACAAAAAACGAATAGGGAACTCGTACGTCGACAGGGCCACCTGAAATTACAAGGAATCCATCATACTTTCCAGGAGCCGGGCGAGTGCCCGTCATGCGGATTGTGACTTGTGTTTCCCTCCCAGCGAGCAAGGAAAACGAAGCTGGTGTCGAGACAATAGAGACCGCTGTTGTAGTGGTTCGTTGTTCCACACGAATGCTCAAATTCACTGAGCCGCTTGAGGCGAGATTTGAAACGACTATCCCCTGGGTGGGAAATCCGCTAGTAGCGATGAGGCCAAAACCAATACTGGCGGGCTCCACTCCTACCGTGGACTGCAAGGCGCGGTTTGCATCGAGCTTACCTGCTCCCATGGCAGTGACAGAGGCTTGAACGGATCTACCGTTGTTGTCGAAGTCAGTGAGGCTTGAATTCGCGGTGTTGACTAGTGCGCTCTTGATCTGCGCAGGGCGGAAGGAAAGGTTTTTCTGCTTCACCAGCGCTGCTGCTCCGGCCACCATGGGCGATGTAAAGCTCGTGCCTTGGGCAACCGTGTATCCATTTGGGTTGTACATTTCGCCGTTCGGATCGAGTTTCTGAGTTGCCATGTAGAGGTCTGTGCCAACCGCGACGAGATCTGGCTTGACCGCGTAGTTTCCAATCGAAGGCCCTTGCGAAGAGAATTCAGCAATTTCATCCGAGGCCGCTACTACTTCGCGGAAAGCAGGGTTGATTCGTGCGGTCCGGGCCTGATTGGAGAGGAAAGCGCGCAAGGAATTGCCCGAGTTGAAACCGATGAGCAGGGAAGGAATTGCCGTATTGTCGAGACCTGAAAGCTGAAAGACTCCTGCCTTTTCGAAGCCGGTAAGAACTACGGCAACCGCGCCAGCTTTTTGCGCCGTATTGACTTTTTGAGCCGAAGAACATGTGCCGCGTTCAATCAGGCCGATCTGTCCTGCGAGTGAATTGTCCGGCAAAGGATCGCATGCAAGTCGACTGGAACTGATTGAGCCGACGTCGATGATCGTAGCGTCAATCGATGCAGCCAATTGCGGGCCATCGCTAATGCGGGAATTGATGGATTGCAGTTCAGCCGGGACGCCATTGCCTGAAAGGCTGAGCGTGTTGTACCAGATGTGAGAATTAGTAGACGCTCCAACGGTGATCGCATCCGGTGCCGTTCCGGGAGATTCAACTGTGTTGAGCGCAGGCGCGTTTGCCCCCAGATCGCCGCTATTTCCTGCCGAGACTGTGATAACCATTCCAAGCCGAATCGCGTTTTGGACAGCATTCGCGAACGCATCGCAGGGCTGGTTTTTCTGAGTACCGCAGAAATTGTCTAGGGGGCCATAGCCAGCGGGAGCACCAAGATTGAGTGTTGCAATGTCCATGCCGTCGGCAACAGCGTCTTCCAACGCTTTGATCACGACGCTGGGATAAGTAGTGTCGTTGACTCCCCGGCTGCCAAAAACTTTGTAGTTGCCGAGAAAAGCGCGCGGAGCGACTCCCGAAAGTCGGCCGACTGGAGAGTCGTGATCCTGACCTGCAGCAACCATGGCGGCTGCAGTGCCGTGGCCAATTCGGTCACGAGGCGTATTGTCGTCGGGCCGAGTATTGGCTGCATCTGTTCCAAACGCGAAGTTCAGGAGATCGACGTAACTGCGCGCTGCGATCACTTTGTTGTTTGTGAAGCTGCAATCCCCGTTGTCGGCTTTGCACTTGGGAAAACCGGCCGGTGGAGCAGTGCTGAAGTTCTTGAACGCAGGGTGATCCTGATCGATGCCGGTGTCGATAATTGCGATTTTGATGCCAGCGCCGGCGTTAGAAACTCCGCCACTTTGGGCAATTGCAGCGCGCGCATTGACCAGGTCCAGCGCTTTGTTCATGTGACGCTTCAGCGGAGCCATTCGCTGCACACGGTCCACACCAGCAAGTGACTTGAGCTGGTCGATTTGTTCGGCGCTTGCTTCCACGTAAATTGCATTGAGCAGGATATGGCTGGAATCCACAATCCGTGCGCCAGTGGATTGAATCAGCTCTCCTGTGTTCTGCTGTCGCGTGACTATCCCCTGAAGCTGTAGAACGCTTTCTCGTCTGGTCAAGTCTTTTCGATTTTCGACCACTTCAGCCAGCGGTGGATCTTTCAAGACGACAATGTATAAATTTGAGCCCCGTTGTGCCAGGCTGATGCCTGCGAGAAGGCTTAGAGCGGCCAACTTGGCCACGAATCCTGTATGCCTCATAATTTTAGCGACGTGTTCCCATACCTTTCAGTTTCGCAACAGGGGGTGGTTGCATCTTTTTCGTTATCACGACATCTTACTAGTCAAGTAAAGGAAATTGAACAAAAATGATTCAAATCAGGAAATCAGAAGAACGAGGCCACGCCAACCACGGCTGGCTCGAATCACGTCACAGTTTCAGCTTCGCCGAGTACTATGATCCGAAGCATTTGCTGTTTCGAGGATTGAGAGTGATCAATGAAGATTGGGTGGCTGGAGGCAAAGGCTTCGGGATGCATCCGCATCGCGATATGGAGATTTTGACCTGGGTTCGGTCGGGAAAGCTGGAGCATGCAGACACAATGGGGAATCGGCGCACGATTGAGCCAGGGGAATTGCAGGCAATGAGCGCTGGTAGTGGCCTGTATCACAGCGAGTACAATCCTTCTCCGGACGAAAAGGTTCATTTGTTCCAGATCTGGATCATGCCGGAAACGCGTGGAATCGAACCTGGCTATGATCAAAAGACTTTTGCTTCAGAAGGGCGGCAAGGGAAGTTTCAGATACTTGCCTCACAAGACGGAATTGACGGGTCTCTCGAGATCAATGCCGACGCAAAATTTCTTGTGCTCGATCTCAAGGCGGGAGACGCTGCGACATATGAAATTCAATCTGGAAGAGGTGTCTACGTGCAACTGGCCAGCGGATCGATGGAATTGAATGGACATCATATCGAGGCCGGAGACGCAGCCGAAATTGAAGCTGAGTCAACGCTCGAACTGAAAGCTTCGGCAGATGCTCATGTACTGCTCTTTGACCTGAAATAAGGCCGGATCCTATGGCTTGGCTATTTCAACTCTAACGCCGGACTTGAGGTTTGCTTCAGGTCCTAATGCAACGATATCGCCTTCCTTGATTCCACTAAGGACGATTGAACTGGTCACGTTTCCGGAACCGAGTTCGACTTTCCGCCATTCGAGGATACTGTTCCCGACGACGAAGACTCCCTGAGAACCATCGCGGTTGCGAATCGCTTCTTTCGCGACGAGGAGAACCGAATCCTGCTTGCGAGTCTGGATCGTGGCATTCACATTGGTGCCAGGCAAAAGGTCGCTATCGCGATTTTCGATTCTGCACTCCACTTCGCCGACCTGACGAGTTCCAAGTGGCACGATCTGTGTGGGAATCCTGTCAATGACGCCAGCCCAACGTTTGCCCTCTAGGGCATCCCAGGAGATGGTCACAGGCATGTCCTTTCGGATACGTCCCAATTCAGGCTCGTCGACAAATACCAGTACCTTGAGCCATTCTACTTTTCCGACATTGGCAATCAGCATTCCAGGCATTAGATAAGCCCCGAGCTTGACGTCGAGTTGGTAGACGACACCATCTGCCGGAGAACGGACGGTGCCGAGTTCGATGCGGCGCTTTGCGAGTTCAGATGCCGATTGCGCCTCACGAAGCCGGGTTTGGGCGGAGATGATATCCGAAGCCGCAACGAGTGTAGGTCTGCGGGCTTCGAGTGCGGCGATCTGAAGGCCGATCAATTCCAGCTTGTCCCTCAGGCTCTTGACCTCCTCTTTTGTTCCCGCGTTGCGAGCGGCCAGGCGCTCAGCGGTCGCGAGGTCCTTTTCAAGCTGCGTTTTCTCGACACCACGCTGTCGGATGCCTTGCTCGATTTCAACCAGTTCCCGTTTTCTACCACCTGACTCAAGCAGTTCGATCGTTGATTTTGCTTCTTCGATTCGGGCGTTGGCGCTGGCAAGATCAGACTGGGCGTCTCGTGTGTCGAGCAATGCAAGGGTAGCTCCTTTGGCAACTCTCTGGCCTTTGATTACAGGAACGGCAATTACGAGGCCTTCCCGTTCGGAGCGAGCGCTCGCCCATTCACTCGGCTCAACTCTACCGTTGGTAGTGACCTGGTCTTCATAAGCGCCGCGAACAACTCTGTGGACGGAGATTCGAGGGATTTCACTCGTCCAGCGCCAGGCGACCAGCGCCAGAATAATCAGTACCAGGGCCAATATTGGGAAGCCAAATCGCTTCATTCGTTTGCATCCTTTGCACAAAAATCGAAGAGCAACTGCCATTCGATGAGTTGAATTCTTTCAGCGAGGATCCGGTTTGACGGGCTGGAGCCTGTTCTGGACTCGCTCACAAAATCGACGAAGCGCGCATGGTCCCAGTTTCGGCCGGGATTCCAACCAGCATTGCGAGATGCCTCAAGTAGCGCCGGTCCGATGTCATGGGGACCAACGCGGCGAAGCCAATATTTGGCGTTGGCGTCATCCGGTTCCATCCGGTGGTAGATTCCATGCCAATAGCTACCTTCCCTCGAAGCGAGCTGTTGAGATGCATCATGGCTCTTTTGTCCAAAACCCGCAAAAAGCAAGAGTCCGGCACGCGCTTCAGCAGGAAGCCGACATTTGCGAAACGCAGAGGTGTCAAACGGCATAACGCCAGAAAAGCGCCCATTGTCCAGCGCGATGAGCGGGAATTGACTTTCGCCATTTTCCAGCGAGGCCAGTAGGGATTGGAGCTCATTGGACATGGGGCTCGGGTCCGGCACTCTCTGCGACAAGCTTCTCCAGGTTTTCCCGAACTTCATCGTCAATCCATTGCTCGCCGCAATCCCGGCAGACTAAAGCGGGTACATCTTCAATCTGGAAGAGTTCCTCGTTGACGATCACTTCATAGGTAATAGGAGATTCCATGAGCGCGGTGCCGCAGCTCGTACAGTGTGTAGGACGCATCGGAATGACTAAACCCATGCTAACTTGAATCGAGATGGCTAGCTTCAAGATCCACCGGCTCAAAGACTCTGCTTCTGCGCAGTTTCGATGGGCACCACATACCGCCGGTCCGGCTACAGTCAAGCAGCGAGACTATGAAGCTGGCGCTGAACGCGAGGCGTTGAACGCTTATGCGCTCTTTAATGAGCTGCGAGGGACAACGGATGCGTTGCGCGTTGGAGACCTGCTTGAACTACCGGATGCCACGTTGCGGATCTTCAAATATGTCGGGCTTGAAGAAGCAGCCTGGTTTGTTGCTCCCCTGCGGGGTGAGCTGAATGGCAATCCAAATCCCGTCAGCGAAGCAGAGGCGGGCGCTGTTATCCTGAGCGCATAATGTCTTGCAGCCCAGCATGATTTTCTGATTTGCGCTAGAATCCCGAATATGGGCAGTTGTTCGGTTCCATGTGGACCGATAAATCAATATGCATTGGTGACCTACCTCCCGGACGAGCTAGGTTCCTTTCTGGATCAGATGCGACGAGTCTTGGTGCAGTCTTGCAATGCTCGGTCCCATCTTTCGCTGCTTCCTCCGCGGTCGCTAAAAGTTCCACCTTCAAAGGCAGAGCTGCAGATCCAGAGCACCGGTGATGTGACGCAACCTTTTATCGTCAAAATTGGCGGGGTCGCTATGTTTCCAGAGACCTCTGTGATTTATCTGGAATTGTTGGCTGGCCAAGAGGAACTCGACTCCCTCCACAGGAAACTGTCGACGGATTCGTTGGAGTTTGATGAGCCGTTTCCGTTTCATCCCCACATCACTCTTGCACAAAATTTCGATCTCGGCACTGTTGCTGAGCGCTTTGAAATCGCCAAAGCGAGCTGGAACTCTTATGCAGGTCCACGAGAATTTCTGCTCGATCGGGTTGTTTTCGTGCAAAACACAGAGAACAATTGCTGGATGGATTTGCGCACCTTCCCACTGAAGGGACTGCCGCATGCGGCACCACGGCAAAGCTCAGAATCGCAACTCAGTCAAACATTTTGAGTTGATTCGAAGGCGGCCTCAGCTTCTTTCTTAAGGAGCTTCCTACTACTCCCAGTACCTCGAAGCCCTCGAGCGCTGCTCTGGGAACCAGAACTCGCTGGACACCAGGAGCGGCGTCCGGAGGGGAAATCGAAAGGGCAATTGGGTCCAGAGCAGCAATACTATTGGGCATGGTTGCCTCAAGACAGTCACCATCCCGAAACTTTATTCGCACCCACAAGCCTTGCTGGCGCGGCCTAGCCGTGTACTGACTCCGAGACCAAGCCAGGCCATCCAGCCATTCTCGAACAAAACAAAGCGATTTGATTTGCAGAAGAGGCAGATTCTGAATCACCCCTTCCCTGTTCAGCAGCTGGATTCCCTCTGGCTGGAATGGATTTGAGGAATCTACAAAGCCCGCGAGCGGCTCACGCTCGAAGCGGTAAACCATTGCTTTCTTGGTGGATCCGGGCGTCAAGAGCTGTTTTCCTGCTTCTGGGCTGGTTTCTAAGCCAAAAATGCCCGAAATTGTTTCAAACACAAATGCCAGTATTGTATCATTGGCACAATGTTCGGCCAGGCATCCTTTTCGGCTGCCGTAAGGTCGTATTTGACTTACTGCAGAGTCGAAAAAGGTCTTTCCGCGACGACGCTCGAGGCCTACGAGAGAGATTTTGGCAGTTACTCTCGTTGGCTGAAGCAGGCGCGTGAGGATTCTTTTGAGCAAATTTCCGTTCTGCAACGCTTCCAAAGCCACCTTTTGGAGCTGCACTTGAGCGCTCGCACCGTTGCGCGCAAATTGTCGGCTCTTCGTGGGCTTCTGCAGTATATGGTTGCTGAAGGTCTCGTAGCGCTAGATCCGTCAGAGTTTTTGAAAAGTCCGAATTTATCCAGAAAGCTGCCAAAGGTAATCTCTACGGAAAAGTTAGTTGAGCTTTCAAGCTCTTTCGACCGGGCGAGCCCGAAAGGGATTCGCGACTGGGCAATGTTCGAATTGTGCTACAGCTCTGGTCTTCGTGCGAGCGAACTGGTGGGCGTGAAAAAGTCTGACTATAACGAAATGGCAATGCGGATCAGAGTCACCGGGAAAGGCAATCGGCAGAGACTCTTGCCAGTCGGCAAGAGTGCTGCTGAAGCGATTGAACTGTACCTGCTTTCTGCACGCCAGAAGCTGCTGAAGGCTGGGAATTCGCCTTATTTGTTCGTCAGTTCACGCGGTCCCAAGATGGATCGCAGATCCTACTGGCAAGTTCTTCGTCAATTACGGATTGCCACGGGAAGTGCAAAAGCCCTGCATCCCCATATGCTAAGGCACTCTTTCGCCACTCACATGCTGGAGCGCGGTGCAGACTTGCGCAGCGTGCAGGCCATGTTAGGGCATGCCGATATTTCTACTACCCAGATTTACACCCACGTCGAGCGGGATCGCCTACGTGGGATCGTTGACAAATTTCACCCAAGGGAAGCCAACAAAAAATGAGCGATTACATGTTCATGCTTGAGAGCCATCTCAGCCAGTCTCAGAATTTCGTGATCTCCGAGATACAACGGATGATGGATAAGCTTCAAATCAACGTCTTTCTGACAGGAGGTGCCTTGCGGGATATGCTTGCCGGCTTGCCTGTTCGTGATTTGAACTTCACGATTGAAGGCTCTCCGTTTAAGCTCGTTAAGGCTCTCGAAAAGGACGCTGGCATCAGCATCTTGAAATCCGACGAAGTAAGAAAAAGCTACGAAATAGTCTTCCCCAATGGGGTCTTGGCAGAGATTTCGATGGCCCGAACTGAGAAATATTCGAAGCCGGGTACCAAGCCGAGGGTGGCACCGGCGACGATTCACGAGGACCTCTGCGGGCGTGATTTTACGATCAACTGCCTGGCGATTTCGATGGCCACTGGTTCTCGAGGTTTGTTGTTGGATCCCACAAATGGCTTGTCCGACTTCTCGTTTCGCGAGTTGAGAACTGCTTCGACGCACACACTGCTGGACGATCCATCACGGGTGCTAAAGCTGGTAACGCTTCAGGCACGGCTCGGCTTTCAATTCGATGAACGCACGAAAAACCAATATCGGAAGGCACGAGAGGAAAAGCTGGAAAAGTTGATCAGCTCGGAATCTTTGCACCGGGAGATCGTGAAAATTGGAGAGGAATACAATCCGCTGCCTATCCTGGAAACTTTGGAAAAAGAAGGGCTGCTTGAACTTTACTTCCCGGGGTTTTCAGGGACGAAATTGAACGCTGTGGGCTTTGGAAAGTTGCTAAAGTTCCGTGGGATGGTGCCTTTTGGGACACAGCTCAAAGAGGACCGCTTCTCATTGTTCTTACACACGATCACTGAGAAGTGGACGCCGAAGGAAAAGCTGGCCTTTATCAAGAATTGCAAATTGTCCAAACGTGAAGTGGATGGATGGAAAGGGCTCGAGGCGAAGTCAAAGAGTCTGCAGAACACGTTGAAATCTGCGAAGTTACAAAAGCCCTCGTTGATTTATTTCACCCTCGTCGATGCCCCAGCTGAACTCATTTTCGTGCTGCTCTCCAAATCGCCATTACGAATTGTGCAAGACCGGATCAAGAACTACCTTCAAAAATATCTACCTGCCGCAATGGAAGTTGCGGAGGAGGAATTCTTACGCGAAGGTGGAAATCTGGCCACGCCCAAAGGGCTGCTAATCAGGAAAAAGCTTATCGCGGCCAAGTTGGACGCCAGGCCACGAAAGGCTCCTACGGCTGACCCGGCTTACAATCATCAAGCCGCAGTTTGAAGCTGCTCAGTTCCCGCCAAGTATTTCCAGATCGAACCTCGATGCGCAGAATACCCTTTTTGTCGTCAATTCGGATTCTGCCTGAACTCTGTGCCGGGCGTTGTCCCGGCAATGCCGACTTTGGAATCTGACTTGAGATCTCCCTCAATTCCCAACTGCTCCCACCGGTTTGGGATTCATAGAGCTCGTACTTGCCTGCTTCACCGCTGCCCTTGTTGTCCACAAGCAACCACCCTCTTTTCGCAGTCTGAAAGGCGAAGTCCTCAATGATTCCGACCCGACTCTCCGCATATAGATCTACTTTGCGCCAACTGCGCCCACTGTCCGATGTGAGCAATATGAAAGGATCCCGGGGCAACGCGAGTGAAGTATGCCCGACCAGCCATCCCGTTGAAAAATCCAGAAACTGCATGGACTCAAGCCCGCTTGCCTTCAGGCGAGGATGTGCCTCACGCCAGTTAGCGCCTCCATCTTCACTCACCAGAAGAATGGACTGAAGTGTGGTTGTCGAGGTATGAATATTGCCAGCGAGAACGATGACCGATCCCAGGGATTCCAAGCTGGACAACTCAAGATAAGTGCTGCAGGGCTCGCTTTCGCTGCAGGTGAGGCCAAGCGAAGCAAGATCCAGTTCGCCGCAAAGATTGGGCAGCAGAATCGGACCACCCGCACTTGAGTAAATCGTTGGGCCCTCGGCTGGGGCAGGCACCGGAGCTTGAGGTGCCGGTACTTGTGCGAGCAACCAGAAATAGACGAAGAATGTCACTACCCTCATACTAGACTGGAGTCAGTCTCATGTTCTCGTGGTTCTCGAACAAAGTCGATCCCCTCAAGCCGCTTCCGCTTTCCAAGCGGGAGAAATCATATTCGTCAGCCAGTGGATTTGTCTATCAGTACCAGTTCAAAGGACTCGCTGGGAACAAACACGTATTTAATGTGACTGCTGATCGAAAATCGCATTTCGAAGTAGTAATCGATCTCCAGCCTGAGTCTTTGCTTCCTTGTTCGGATCGAATGGGTTCCTCGTTGCGTTGGAATGAAGAGTACGCGCTGGCAAAGCTCTGTCTATTCGCAGCTTTTGATTCTGCTGAGGCGCCCGCCCTTTTGAGACAGACGGTGGTGCCCAGCGCTGATTCTCTGCTAGAACATATGACAGCTCTCAATATGGCCTAATCGATGCCGATTCAATCCTCCAAAAACGAATTTGAGTCCGGCTATCCTCCGCCTCTCGACCAACTTGCGGGTAGGGAGTTTTCGTTCTATCCGTCCGTTGGCAGTATTGAAACCAACCTCTGGAAGTTGGTTGAGGCGAATTGGTCTGAATTCCTGGTCGAAAATGTGAGTGACCAAATTCAAGTTTGGGTTCCTCGTCGTTATCTTGGAGAAGTTTCTGCCTCTGACCGACCGGTAATGATTATAGGGCTGAATCGCTCACTGGATTACAAGGCGGGACAGGTCTGGCCAGTGCAAAAGAGAATTATCGAAATGCCGCGCGTTCCGTCTGGGGAGGCGCTTCCCGTCGCCGAGGGGGCCAGAACAGGTAGTCTAGTCCATGCACCAGGATCGGGTTTTCGGTTGGATGACTCGGAAAGAAAAGTTGGAAGGCTCATTCTGGTCGTTCTTGTGGCCGGTCTGGTTCTTGTTGCTGCTGTCATCGCCTTGTTTCGAGGGTTTCGTTCGGGAGATCTGGTTGCGTACAAAGCAGTGGTTCAGGAAAGTCTTGGATTGGGCCCGGAGGATGACTATTTTGCTGTGGTGCGGAAATTGGGACAGCCGGAAGGGGATCGCTGGAAGGCCGAAGGGGAAAGCTTTCAATACCGGATCCTCGAGTATCCCAAGCAGAATCTGAACATCATTCTTGCTGGGAGGGAGCGGAAGCAGGCGCTCTATGTTGGCTCTCTCGACCGGGACTGGAAGGTTGTAGATAGCGTAAATCAAAAAGGTGGCTCGAATACGTATCGTGTACTGGCAAGATTGCCACGTTTTTAGACTTCTGCCTCGAGAACCTTGCCGGAGGGATCCAGCCTGAGCTGGGCATAGCCAATCTCGGAGAAAATTTCAACTTTGATCGGATCAGGATTCTTCTGATTTGCTGCAATGTTGACGAAGTGGCAAGTCATTTCAAAACGAGACTGAAGGCCTAAGCTGAAATGCCTGAAGGTGGACTCTGGTTCTTTTCCCCAATCGAACTCAATCATTGAGCCGCCCAGACCGAAACAGAATGACTTCCAGCTGTCAAATGCCTTGTCTTCGAGGAGAGTTGCAGTAAGAAGATGTGGGATCACCCCGTAGCGCTTGCATCGTTCTGCCCAACGAGCAGGCACTTTGAAGCTGGCATTCCAGGCTGGAGACGCTACTAACACCAGGTGTTTTTGCGTAGCATTCGCGGGGAAGATCGGAATCAACTCATCTACCGAGGCTTCGAACTTGTTTCGGGCGGGTTGATTGAAGCGCAATTGGTCGAAGCGCAAGGTATCGCTAGAAGTCATGAAGTCAATCGATGTGGCGTAACGCAGATCGCTATTGCTGGATGTTTGGTACCGTTCCACAGCCCAGAGATCCTCACTTCGCTTCGCATCGATAGCAGCTTCCATCACCTCGTCCAGCCGCTCAGGAAACGGGGCAGTTCGAAACTCAGCCACTGGCAAAAGGAACAGGATGTGAAACGGTTGAGTGCTCCCCTTGATTTCCACGCGGAACTGATCCACTCGTCTATCACCATCGTGAACCAGGAATTGATTTGGCTGAATCTGGCAAGGGGAAACTGCGCGCCCCCGTGAATTCATTGTGAGAAAGGAAAACTCTGTCCTGTCAAGCCCACCATTGTCAAATCGCGTCAGCTCCATATTCAATCGAGGGAGGGAAAGGATGTGATCCTTGTTCTGCTTGATCAATCGTGCCGCTCTGATAATCGACTTTCTGTGGGGATCTGCCGTGTCGCGCAACCGCTGTTGGAGGTAGTCGAGAAACCTGGGGGCTTTCGAATGTCCCATCGCCCAAATTCCGGTGGAACTGCGCAGAGCGTCTGTGTCGTCTGCCATTGTCAAAATTCCTCGTATTGCGGACAATTGCCCTGCGTTGTGGAGCCCGATCAAGGAATTGGCTGCGATTCGTTGATGAGGGTCACGACTGCCAACTTCAAAGACTTCAATCGCCTTCTTGTCGCTTCTCCCCCACATCGCCTCAATGGCGTTGGCTCTTACTCGCACATCGCTATCTTCAATAGCGCCAGCCGCAGCTACGCCACTTGGCAGTTGCGCAAACAGTAGAACGGCCTTAGACCGAATTCGTGCATCCGTGTGCCTACAAAGCTGTGTCAAGGTTGGCGCGAGGCGGATAAGCTCTGAGCAACGGGCCAGAATTTCAAGTCGACGGATCACTCGTTCTGCCTTACCTGCAATATTTCCTTTTTCGATTTCATTCTGGAGTCCAACGATCCAATGAGGCTGGAGCTTCGGGTCCAATTTTGCCGCTAACATTGCAATGCTCACTGCCGTGTCTAGAGCGAATGTATCGTCCGCAAACAGCAGTTGATCCAATGCCTCTTCATCCTCGCGAATCATGTGGAGGATCAGCCTCGAAAGCCTAAGATCCTTGCCGGACCTGAGAAGTTCTGAGGCGGTTTCAACAAAAAAACGGAAATCGGCTGTCTTCAACTCTCGCAAGAGCTTGAGGGCAAGCGTCGGATTAGCTTTAAACTGATTTTCGATCTCTTCGATGACTCGAGCAGACTCTTGCACAAGGCCCATATCGACAAGGAAAAGAACTTCTTGAATCACAGGGCAGAAATCGGAGTCTGCCCTGAGGCTTTGAACGCCCGTGTTTATTGGCCCAGCCTTGAATTCAAGCGGATCTGTTGTGTTAGCCTTTTGGGAATATGAAGTCCATAGGCCAGATCCTGTTGTGGGTCAGTATTTCTCTGCTGGGTGCCGGGTGCTTGGCGGCCGTCGCCCTGAACCGGGGCGAATCCATCAATTCGATGTGGATCGTAGTTGCCGCCGCCTGTGTCTATCTAGTGTCGTACCGCTTTTACGGCACATTTATCGCATCCAAAATATTGGGACTTCGAGCCGACAGAGCAACTCCTGCAGAGCGGTTGCGCAACGGACACGATTTTGAACCCACCAATAAATGGATTGTTTTTGGACACCATTTCGCGGCAATCGCCGGGCCTGGTCCACTGGTTGGTCCCACACTAGCTGCGCAGTTCGGTTACTTGCCAGGAACGCTTTGGATCATTCTTGGTGCTGCACTTGCGGGTGCTGTACACGACCTGCTGATCCTGGCCTTTTCCATTCGCAGGGATGGCAAAAGCCTGGGGCAAATGGTGAAAGAGGAAATCAGCAATCTTGGTGGTTTTACTGCCATGATTACGGTCCTGCTCATCATGATTATTCTTATGGCGGTGATTGGATTGGTGATTGTGAACGCATTGAAAGGCAGCCCGTGGGGAACTTTTACGATCGCAGCTACAATGCCGATTGCGATCTTCATGGGGCTGTATCTCCGGTTTTTCCGTCCAGGCAGAGTTGTCGAAATCTCGCTGATTGGTTTTGTTCTCGTTGTTCTCAGCATTTTCGGCGGCAAGTGGGTAGCCGAATCGGCAACATTGGCACCATGGTTCACGTTTACCGCAACAACCCTGGCGTTGATATTGGTTGCTTATGGATTTTTTGCGAGCGCACTGCCGGTCTGGCTTCTGCTCGCTCCACGAGACTACCTCAGCACCTTTGTGAAACTGGGAGTCGCGGCCATGCTTGGTGTTGGAGTGTTGTTCGTGCGGCCTGAATTGAACCTGCCTGCCATGACCCGTTTTGTCGATGGCTCAGGGCCAATCTTTGCCGGCACCGTCTTTCCATTCTGTTTCATTACGATTGGCTGCGGTGCCTTGTCTGGCTTTCATTCCCTGATTTCTTCAGGGACAACCTCAAAGTTGCTTGCCAGAGAGAGCCACGCCCTGCCGGTGGCTTATGGTGGCATGTTGGTTGAGGGGATGGTGGCGATCATGGCGCTTATCGCCGCTTGTGCGATGGAACCTGGCGTTTACTTTGCGATTAACTCACCTGGAGGTGTAGTTGGAGCCCTCCCGGACGCTGCTGTGCGAACCATTAGCGGCTGGGGTTATCCCGTTACCGTTGCACACATGGAAGATCTGGCGCGCAGCGTCGGAGAGGCTTCGTTGTTTGCTCGCACAGGTGGAGCACCTTCTCTGGCGCTCGGTATGGCCCACATCTTCTCGCAGGCACTCTCCATGACCTCCGACGGGGGGAAGGCGATTCTGAGCTTCTGGTACCACTTCGCGATTATGTTCGAAGCCTTGTTCATTCTGACGACAATTGATGCCGGCACTCGCGTTGGCCGTTTCCTCTTGCAAGACTTACTTGGGCAGGTCTACAAGCCCTTCGGACAAACGAGCTGGATGCCTGGAGTTGTGATCGCAAGCGCGCTTGTGGTCTCCGGATGGGGCTGGTTCCTCTACCAGGGAGTTCTTGATCCTTTGGGAGGTATCAACTCGCTCTGGCCACTCTTTGGAATTGCAAACCAGTTGCTCGGCACGATTGCGCTCTGTCTCGCAACTACAATTCTCGTGAAGATGCATCGGTTCAAATACGTTTGGGTGACTTCAATCCCGCTGGCTTGGATGTTAAGCGTCACGTTTACAGCTGGGCTGACGAAGATTTTTGCGGCCAGTCCTCGGCTCGGATTTCTTGCTCGCGCCGATCAGCTGGAAACTCAGATTGCCAGTGGAAGTATTGCTGCAGCCAAAATTGCTGAAACGCAGCGTCTCATCATTAATGAACGAATGGATGCAGCTATCTGCGCTTTGTTCCTCATCTTGACAGCTGTGATTGTTTTAGAGTCTGCTTGCGCTTGTTATCGCGTATTGAGGAGCACGAACAAAGCGAAAGTATCTGAAACTCCCTTCGTGGCAACCCAACTCCAGCCCGGAGAAATCTAGAGTGAAGTGTTTTCTTGTTCTTTCGCTCGCGCTGGTAGTGGCTGCTGTTCCTCCGCCTGTTCCAAGCCTGCGAGAGCAAGCCACGTTGCAGCAATCCTGGTTGAAGCATCGACTGGAGGTTACGCTGCCTGAATTAATGCGGAAGCACGGGATCGACATGTGGCTTGTGTCGAGCCGCGAATACAATGAAGATCCGGTATTCTATTCACTTGTTTCCCCCAACATGTTTGCTGCCCGCCGCCGCACAATTTACGTATTTTTTGACCGCGGAGGGGCGAAGGGCGTAGAGCGCCTGGCTCTCGGTGGTGGATCTCAAGAAGGGCTCTACGAGGTATACCGTGACCCCGATACCGGGATCGAGCTCTATGGGGATTCCCAGTGGATCTTGCTCAAAAAATTGATTGACGAACGCAAGCCCAAAAAAATTGCTATCGATATTTCCCAAACTCATGCATTTTCGGATGGCCTTTCCGCTGGAGAAAGAGAGCAGCTGGAAGAGTCGATCGGGCCTGAAAATCGAAAGAAACTTGTAAGGGCTGAAGGGTTGGCTCTTGATTTTGTAGCCGTCCGCGATCCCTCGATGGTGCCCACATACCAGGGAATGATGGAACATGTGCATTCGATTCTTGCGAGGGCATTTTCCAACGAAGTCATTCAGCCAGGCAAGACTACCGATCAGGACATCGTGTGGTGGTTGCGGCAAGAAAATCAGCGCCTCGGGTTTGGAACATGCTTCCAGCCAGGCCTGAGAGTGCAAAGGCGCAACGGCCAGAGCCTGCAGATGCTGCAACAGGACGAGACCCCGATCACAATCCAGCGTGGTGACGTCCTTTGGGCAGATTATGGCCTCACTGCCATGCGCCTGGCTACGGATACGCAGCACATGGCTTACGTTTTGAAAGAAGGGGAGATTGCCCCACCCCCTGGCATCCTGCATGCTCTCGAAAATTCCAAACGCATGCAGGACATCGTTATGGCGCGAATGACAATCGGAAAAACAGGAAACGAAGTGCTTGCTGAAGCTCTGACGGAGATTCGAAGCCTGGGTATCAAAGGCACTGTTTATTCGCACCCGATCGGTGCCCATGGCCACGGCGCTGGCCCTTTGATCGGGCTCTGGGATCGACAGCAGCGGGTTCCGGGGAGAGGAGATGTAAAACTGATTCCGAATACCTGGTTCTCGATTGAATTGTCGAGCAGGACTCCGATTCCTGAGTGGGGAGGGATGGAGCTATTTGTGGGAATGGAAGAAGACGCGATGGTTGGGGCTGACGGAAAAATTGAGTGGGTTTTGCGAAGGCAGGAGAAGTTTTACCTGATTCATTAGGCGCACGCCGCGATCTGATACAGGGCTGGCGCGGGGATTGGTTCAAAGTATTGGGGCTCAACCACCCCGAGATATTCCCTCACGAAAGCTCGGGCCATCGATCCGCATCCGTGGTGCCGGTACATTCGAAAGAACATTTGTTGAGCTGAGGCGGCATCAAGGGTAGGGCAGAGAAGGGCCACCACGGAGGCGCTGGAAGAAATGCAGTCCCGGCATTCTTTGCCGACTTGTCGGCAACTCTCAGCGTTGACTGCGGTGCTCATATTTTCTTCGATTCCAACCAGCATTTCGTTGCTCTCCTCAAGTGAAATTCAGTTGTATCGTGAATCGAAAATTACTCCTAGACTGCACGTGGGGAGATTCCCAAACTTCGATGTGGGCATCGATACCCTCTTTGGACCTCCCCATATGGGGGTATTGCAATTCCAGAATTCTTTGATTGCATCCAGCCAAACTGATGCAAAAGGCCAAAGCTGTTGCTACGCTCAAATCAGGGCCCTTGAATTTCAATGAAACATAGGGGTGCCCCTAAATTTCTATCAAAGACAAGCGTTTTCCGTATTCATGAATATCCGCTCGCTGTTTAGCCTGTTTTCTTCAG
This sequence comes from Acidobacteriota bacterium, assembly GCA_025354885.1. Taxonomy (GTDB): domain Bacteria; phylum Acidobacteriota; class Terriglobia; order Bryobacterales; family Bryobacteraceae; genus Bryobacter. The sequence continues at coordinate 62,985 of JANXLY010000066.1, forward strand.
ATCTTGCCATTGATCTTGGCACGGCCAATACCCTCGTGTACGCCAAGGGAAAGGGGATTGTCGTCAATGAACCATCGATAGTGGCCATCAACAAGAACAATGGCGAAGTTGAGGCCGTCGGTAAGGAAGCAAAGGAGATGTTGGGCCGAACACCCGGCAATATCGTTGCCATTCGTCCAATGAAGGATGGTGTAATCGCCGATTTCAAGGTGACAGAACGGATGCTGAACTATTTCATCCAGAAGGCGCATGGGCGCAAGATGCTGGTTCATCCCCGTATCGTGATTGGTGTTCCTTCCGAAATTACCCAAGTTGAAAAGCGGGCCGTTATTGATTCGGCTTACCGCGCAAAGGCCAGCGAAGTTCATTTGGTGGAGCAGGCAATGGTTGCCGCAATTGGTGCGGGGCTGCCTATTACAGAACCGGGCGGCAACATGGTTGTTGACATTGGTGGTGGCACTACGGACGTTGCTGTAATATCGCTCGCAGGTATTGTTTATTCCCGATCTGTACGCGTGGCTGGCAATGAGCTGGACGAAGCAATCATTCAATACCTCAAACGCAAGTACAACTTATTGGTTGGCGAAAGAACAGCCGAGCAAATCAAGATGAAGATCGGTTCCGCTTCAGAGTTGGAAAAGCCGCTCACGATGGAGATCAAAGGACGCAATCTGATTGAAGGTGTTCCGCGCACTCTGACGATCGGAGATGCCGAGATTCGTGAGGCGCTTGCGGAAGGTATTTCAACAATCATGAATGCGATTCGCGTTGCGCTGGAGCGCACGCCCCCTGAACTGTCCGCTGATATTTCTGATCGCGGCATTGTGCTCACTGGCGGAGGTGGGTTGATCAAGAATCTCGATGTGCGCATTCGTCAGGAGACCGGGTTGCCGGTATCGGTGGCTGAAGATCCCTTAGCTTGCGTTGTTTTAGGCATTGGCAAGATGCTGTCTGACTTCAAGCTCTTGCGCCGAATTGCGATTGAGTAGGAGAGGTACGCCTTTGGGGCAGCCATGGATGGATTTCTAGGCAGATACCGCAATTTGTCCGTCCTGGTGATCGTCATCATGGCGCAGCTTGTGTTGCTCGCCGTGCAGGTAAAGAACAATCAGGATGTTCGCCTGATTCGCGTCTGGGCAGTGACTGCCATCACCCCGCTAGCGCGTGTGCTTGAGGGTGTTCGCGCGAATACGTTCGGCCTCGCGGGCGAATATTGGCAACTTCTCGAAATCCGCACTCAGAATCGAGCCATGAAGTCGGACCTCGATCGGTTCAAGCTGGAGAATCAGTATCTGAAAGAAGAACTGGCTACGGCGAAACGTGTGGAAGCAATGGCAGCTTTTGTGCAGCGAAACCCAAACAAAACCATTGGGGCTCGTATCATTGGCGCCGGTGCAGGGATGAACTCGAAGGTCGTTTTCATCGACCGCGGCTCTACGGCTGGAGTGCTCAAAGGCATGCCTGTAATCACTCCTGACGGGATTGTGGGTAAAGTGACCGCCTCCTATCCAACTGGTTCGCAGGTCATGCTGATCACAGATCCGACATTTGCCTGTGGCGTAGTTTCCGACAAGACTCGAGTGCATGGGACTGCGCGAGGGCAGGGAAATAACCAGTTGCTCGTGGACTATGTCCAAAACGAACAGGTAGTCGAAGTAGGAGAAATCTTTTACACGTCAGGTGATGACAGGATTTTCCCGAAAGGACTACCGGTCGGGCCAATTCGCGTCGCTCGGCAAGGAAAGCTCTTCAAAGAAATTTATATTGCCCCAGGAGCATTTGAGAAGGGACTCGAAGAAGTGCTCGTTGTAATGGACGGGGTACATCAACAAATCCCTGATCCTTCCCAAATGGCGAATGTCGGCCCGGAAGCCAAAGCCCTCACTCCCCCGCCTTCAGATACAGCAGCCTTGCCCCTCGATACTGCGCCTCAGCAAAAGAGCAACCAGAAATTTTCAACCGAAGCAGATCGATTACGGGATCGCTACAAATCCATCGGCGAACAACAAGGAGTGAGTTACGGGAACGGCGGGAAGCTTGCAAATTTCAACACTCCGTTGGTGCCTAAGGATGCCACCCCCAAGGCCAGTCCGGCTGCGCCGTCGACAACACCAGCCCCTGCGGCCCCCCCCGTCGGATCGCCGGGAGCTGCTGCCACGATTCCGCCCAAGGTCATTCCCCAGTAGAGCAAATATCGAAATGGAATCCCCAGAGTACAGCGAGGCAAATTATGTTGAAGGGCGAAGACGCAAGAGTTCGTCGTCGAGCTTTCGCCCCATTGTCTTTTTCCTTGTTCCACTTTTTTCGGTACTGCTGGACATCTTCCTTCCCCGATTCATCGAGTCTGCGCGAACCCTCGAATTTCCTCTCCTGATTACGATCTATTTTTCGCTCATGAAGCGACAACCGATCGCCGGCATTGTGATAGGGGCAACGATCGGCCTGATGCAGGATTCTTTGTCTCAGCAGCCTCTCGGGATGTTTGGAATCGTGAAGACTCTCGTAGGATATTTCGCGGCATCTGTAAGCTTGCGTTTCGATGTAAACAATCCTGCACTCCGCTTTATGCTTTGCAGCTTCTTTTTTGTTTTTCACCAGTTTTTCTATTGGGTGATGGTTCGAGCGCTTCTGGGGCAAGTTCCCAACATCGACGGAGTGGATGAACTCGTACGCGCGATTCTCAATTCGGCAATAGCACTCCCATTGTTCCTGCTGTTGGATAAACTAAGAGAGGACGAAAGCTAAGTCTTTCGAACAACAAGGCTTATTGTGTTTTACCTCCCCGGACGTTCGCGGCCAGATGACTTCCAGGATCGGATGCGTTTTTTGCGCGACGAGTCCAAGTTCGCACAGGGGAAAATTGCCTTTCTACAATACCTGAGCGTCGGTGTCTTTATGCTCATCGTCGGTGGATACTGGAATCTGCAAATCCGCAATGAGGAGTTGTACTCCCTGAAGGCAGAGCGGAACCGAATCAAGTCGCTTCCAATTCCTGCGCCGAGAGGGAAAATTCTGGATCGCGACAATCGGGTGATTGTCGACAACCATTCCAGTTTTTCGGTTCTGCTCTCACGAGAGACTGTGAAAGATGAACACATCAAGCCAATTGCTGATGGTCTGGAGCTCGATTATCAAGAGCTGATTGAGAAGCTGAAGCGCTTTCGTGCGCGGCCCAAATATCAGGCGATCATTATCAAGGACGAACTCACGCCAGCTGACCTTGCATTCGTTGAATCGCATCGGGACCCTGATACCTATCCAGAATTGGAATTACTGCACACAGAACGAAGAGTTTATCCCGCCAATGGTTTCGCCGCACACTTGATTGGGTACGTTGGCGAAGTATCCGAAATTGAGTTGAATCAGTCTGAATTTGCGAAGTTCCAGCAAGGAGACCTTGTCGGAAAAACGGGCATTGAGCGACAGTACAATGACGTCTTGACCGGAATGGATGGCCAGCGCCAAGTACTCGTGGACAACAAGGGAAATGAGCGGCGAATTCTGGGATTGAAGCCCGCGGTGCCTGGTCATTCCCTCGAACTCACCCTGGACCTCGATGTGCAGACGGTCATGGAACTTGCGATGGAAGGGCGCCGTGGCGGCGCGGTCGCACTGGACCCACGCAACGGTGAAGTTCTTGCCATGGTTTCAAAACCAGGCTTTGACCTGGGGAAACTCTCTTCTCGCGAGCGGACTAAAGAATGGCGCGAAATATTCTCGAATCCAGAAAAGCCTCTCCTCAATCGAGCGATCCAGGCTCAACTGGCTCCGGGTTCAACATTCAAGCCAATTGTTGCCCTTGCGGCGCTAGAGGGAGAAGGGATCACGAACGACACCAGTTTCACCTGCAACGGTGGCTTTGACTACCCTGGGCACTATTTCCACTGCCACCAGAAAAAAGGCCACGGACCTACCACCCTGAAGAAGGCCATAGCCCAATCCTGTGACGTTTTCTTCTACAACGTTGGTGTGAAAATTGGCATCGATCAGATCTCCAAATACGCCGAAGTCGCTGGATTCGGAGCCAAGACTGGCATTGATCTCCCCTCAGAGGCCGAAGGAACGCTCCCTTCAAGCAAATGGAAAATTCGCACCTTGAGGGAGAAATGGTACGGCGGCGACACAGTTTCGGTTGCCATTGGCCAAGGCTATTTGACCGCCACCCCAATCCAGCTTGCACACGCTATTGGCGGCCTCGCCATTGGAGGAATTTGGCACACGCCGCATCTTCGCAAAGGCGATGCTCCAGTAAAGCCTGCGCAAAAAGTGGATCTGAATCTTGAGAATGTGCGCCTCGTGATTGATGGCATGTGCGAAGTCGTGAATGGTTGGGGGACTGCAACGAGTTCGCGCATCCCGGGAATCGAAATGTGCGGCAAGACCGGAACGGCACAAACGGCATCCAACGATTACCAGAAAGCCAAGAATATTCACCTCAAGGACAACGCGTGGTTCGTTGCTTTTGCCCCCAGAGTAAATCCCGAGATCGCCGTAGCCGTACTTTTTGAAGAAGGTGAACACGGCCCTGCCGCAGGTTTGATCGCCCGTGACATTGTGAAGGCCTTCTTTGACAAAAAGACCCGCAAAGAAGTATCTCAACTCGCGCCTGGCGCCATAACGGCAAGTCTCCCCTCAAAGACCCAAGGAGCTAGCAACTAGTGTTGACCTTGCGCTCTTTGCGTGATCTGGACTGGACCCTCCTGATTCTCACTCTTGCCTTGTGTGGAATTGGCACTCTTCAGATTTATTCCGCGACTCAATCTACCGACCAGTCGGATCGCTGGTGGAAGCAGGTGCTCTACATTTGCGCCGGATTGCTGGTGTTTTACCTCGTCAGCCAGATCGACTATCACACCCTTGTCGGTCAATCCCCATTGATGTACATCATTTTTGGTTTCGTTCTTGTGTTGTTGCTGGTCTTGAGCAAAGTAGTTTTGGGAGCCAAGCGCTGGGTTTCACTGGGCGCAGGTTTCAAGTTGCAACCAAGCGAGTTCATGAAGTTGATTCTGATCCTGCTTGTCGCCAGATTCATTTCCGAATTGAAAAGCGACTCTCTTGATTTGCGAAATCTGTTCAAACTCTCTGCGCTGATCCTTGTTCCTTTTGCGCTGGTTGGTTTGCAGCCAGATCTTGGGACTGCGCTTTGCTACCTTCCGATTCTCGGCGTAGGCGTTCTCTTGGCAGGCATGACCAGGCAGCAGGCTTTTGCAATTCTCATTATTCTCATGCTTGTCCTGCCGATTGGCTGGTTTGTTCTGAAGGACTACCAAAAAGCACGCATTACCAGTTTTCTTGATCCTGCATCAGACCCGCAAGGCTCTGGTTATCAGGTGATACAATCGAAAATCGCGGTTGGCTCCGGTGGCATGTGGGGCCTTGGCGTAACGCGTGGAATGCAGATCCAATTGCGTTTTCTACCCTTTGCCCATACGGATTTTATCTTCGCTGCATTTGCCGAAGAACATGGCTTTGTCGGCGTGGTCACCGTACTTGGGTTATATTTCCTGTTATTGATGCAAATTTTGCAAAACGCACAAACCGCCCCAGACCGGGCGGGCACCGCCATTTGTATGGGCGTCGGTGCGTTAATGCTTTTCCACGTTTTGGAGAATGCCGGAATGGTTGCCGGGCTCATGCCCGTGGCAGGAATACCGTTACCGCTGATGAGCTACGGCGGCTCAAGCATTCTCTCGTTTTTCCTCATGCTGGGGCTGGTGAACAATGTCCGCCTCCGCAGATTCTTGCAGTGAGATGACCCTGGGCCGAACTTATGATCGCTTGGGTTTACAACATCTTGGAACTTTCTTTTTTGGACGCTACCGCTGGACTGCCTCACGCCCGAAGGATTACGCCTTGTGGCTATGCCGCCGCTCGCGATCTCTTCGTGGGCCAGCCTCCAGCAATCAAACGCTTCTATTCGCACTCTGTGCCTTCCGCGTCTTGTTTCGAGTTGAAATGATTTCCAGATATGTATTCCAAGTCCATGGTTCTCCCGAATTAGTTAAGGAGATGCCTTATGGCAAAAGAGCTTGTGATTTCAGCTGGGCGCCACGAAACCCGTGTCGCAATTATGGAAGACGATCAGCTGGTCGAAATTTATTTTCAGCGCTCGAATGAATATTCGCTCGCAGGATCGATCCACAAGGGCCGCGTTACTCGCGTGTTGCCCGGGATGCAATCCGCCTTTGTAGACGTTGGGCTCGAACGGGATACCTTTCTTTATGTGTCCGATTTCTTCGAAGAAAACGAAGAGTTCGAGAAGATGCCAGAAACGCAGGCAGCCCCGGAGAGGGATCGCGGCAGAGGCCGTGAACGAGAGAGTGGCCGTGGGCGTGGTCGCGACCGTGACCGGCGTGACTTGCCGCCAATTCAAACTAAGCCAGCAGAGCTACCACTCGCTTCAATTACTACAGAGGAAAGTTCAGTTGTCCGCGAGCAGATACCGGCAGAACGCCCTGCTGTTGATGATGCAGACCTTCGCCGCGGCAATCGTCGTCGGCGTCGTATTCGCCCAAGTCAGGGGGGCAATTTCCCTGAATCGAAGTTCGCCGATGCTCAGGAAGACGAGACAGTCACGGACCAGATTGAATCCGTAGTAGATGAACAGGAAGATCCGGCGTTGCCAAACAACCCGATCACTCTTCCAGGTGAATCTTTGTCCAAGTATGCTGGTCGGGCCGCCGCGGCTTCGCCGATCAATGCTTCTGAACCCCCGGAAGAAATAGACCAGGATGTCGAGCTTGAAGCTTCCAGCATGGAGACCGGCGATGCGATAGAAGGGTCGGTTACGCCCCTCAAGGCGATTACACCTCAATCCCTCGCACAGCAGCGCGAAGCCGAAGTGCTAGAAGAAGTGAAAGAACATCTGGCGGAGATTGCGAAAGAAAAAGAAGAGGAGCGGGATTATGAAGACGCATCTCGCATCGTCCAGGAAGATCATGAGCATGATCGATCTGCAGCACTGATGGCTGTTGCAGGTGCGAGTTCCGCTGCGGATCAGCCCGAGGGCAATGAAGACGAAGACGAAGACGAAGACGAAGAAGCTGCCACACATTCCGGGGAAAGTCTGGAACTGCTGGAGGCCTCATCTTTAGACGAGGATTCAGAGCAGGCCGAGCCTACTGCCGAAGATGCTGGTGTCCTGCCTTCTATCGGATACTCTGCCCATTTGCGTCAGACAGACCAAAGTTTCCTTCAGCAACGCTCTCCGCAGGATAGCGATGAAGGACAGGATCGTAGCGGTAGAAGAAGACGTCGTGGGCGTGGCAGGGATCGCGAGCGCACTTCTGAGCCTACCCTCGAAAATGCATTACCGGTCGTCACCACGGATGTGGATCAATCTTCTATCGCAGCGGTTGAGGGAACTCCCACTCTGCCGCCTCGCGAGGAAACCCGCAGGGATGGTCGTGAGGGTCGCAATCGACGCGAACGCGGCGATAGATCCAGTTCAGAGCGCAATGATCGCTCTGATCGACCAGCCTCGAGCACTGCAGTGGATCGGAACGAACGTCCAGATCGTGAACGCAAGGTACTACCTTCGATTACAGAGTTGCTCAAGGAAGGCCAGGAAATCCTGGTTCAGATTGCAAAAGAACCGCTGGGCCAAAAGGGTGCCCGCATTACTTCGCATATTGCACTTCCTGGCCGCTATTGCGTCTACATGCCAACCGTAGATCACACAGGCGTGTCGCGAAAGATTGCTTCTGATGAGGAACGTCTGCGCCTCAAGAGGATTTTGCAAAGTCGCAAAGAAGGTATCCCCGGTGGCTTCATCATCCGGACTGCCGGAGAAGGGCGCTCGGAAGATGAGATTCTGGCAGACATCGACTTCCTGCACAATCTCTGGATCGACATTCGCCGCAAAGCTGATAGCAAGCCTGCCCCGGCCTTGATCTACCATGACCTCGAGATTGTCGAGCGCGTACTCCGCGATCAGCTTGGCCCTGAGTTCAAGTCGATCTGGGTAGACACAGAAGAGATTTACGAGAGCATCTTGCGATTCCTTGAGCGCTTCCAGCCTCAAATGGTATCCCGCGTAAAGATGTACACAAGGCAAGCCTCGATTTTTGATAACTTCGGCATTACCCAGGAACTCGAAAAGGCTCTGCGTCCAAAGGTCTGGCTCAAGTCTGGTGGATATATTGTTATCAATCAGACCGAAGCTCTGGTCGCGATTGACATCAACACCGGAAAGTTTGTAGGCAAATCCAACAGGCTGGAAGATACGATCGTCAAGACCAACGTTGAGGCGATTCGCGAAATCGTTCGCCAGGTGCGCTTGCGTGACTTGGGTGGCATCATCGTGATCGACTTCATCGATATGGATGAACGCAAGAATCGCATGCGCGTCATGCAGGCTCTCGAAGAGGCGATGCGTGCCGACCGTGCTCCCTACAAGATCCTTCAGTTCAACGATTTTGGTCTGGTCGCGATCACACGCAAACGCGTCAAGCAGTCGCTCGAGCGCACGCTTTGTGCCCCGTGTCCTTACTGCGAGGGTTCTGCTTACGTGAAAAGCGTGCAGACCGTAGTAGGCGAAATACTCAACGAGGCAAAGAAACTCGCTCGAGCCCTTGAAGATTCCAAGGATGTTCTGTTGCGCGTCAATCCGGAAGTTGCCAAGGTATTCAAATCCTCTGAGAACCAGTTTCTTGAGGAGCTTGAGGAGATCGTCGGGCGGCCTGTAATGGTTGTCTCCGATGGTTTGATCCATCAGGAGAAGTTTGATTTGGCCTAAGGAATTCTTTTCCTGCTGAGTACAGGCCTACAGTCCCGCTTTAATCCAACGTTTAGATAGGAAAGGCTCCGTTCAGGAGCCTTTCCTGTTTGCCCAATTTCCTGTATTGCAAGTTCTTCCCATGCGGGCGTCTTCGCTGACTCAACAAATGGACCACCGAATGGCCGCAAGGGGCCGCCACAACATCGCATGGCCAAGCGAAGGGCAAACCCAACAAGTGGCCACTCAATTCACTGGAGCTGCCTATGCTGTTTGGGCAAGGAGGTCCGTGAGTACGAAAGCCATGGATCGGACAATTCTGGAAATCGCAAGAATGTGACTCGCGTTTGGTACACTTAAAAAATACAGGTTGGAGAGGTGGCCGAGCGGTTTAAGGCGCACGCTTGGAAAGCGTGTGTACAGGAAACTGTACCGAGGGTTCGAATCCCTCCTTCTCCGCCATTCGTTAACCAGCTTTCAATTCACGCCTACCCGTAACCTCGATACCAAATCCCTCAAGTCCTACCGCTTTCAGCGGTGAATTCGTCAATAGCTCGATTCTTTTCAATCCCAAGTCCCGCAGAATCTGAGCCCCAATTCCTACCTGATGTTGCATCTTGGTCTCTCCATCAGGTCGTTGAAAGTCCCTCGTGTGAATCAGAAGCTTCTTTGTGCCATCTTCCAGCGCTCGTAATCGCGCCTGATTTCCGTGATGGAGATACACCAAAACCCCTCGCCCCTCAGAGGCGATCATTCGAAGCGATTCATCAAGTAATGCACGGCAGTCACACGCACGGCTTCCAAATAAGTCTCCAAATGGACAATGGGAATGCATCCTCACGAGAACGGGGTCTTGCCCTTCTGGCTCGCCACAAACCAGCGCAGTGTGCAGTTCCTGATCCAGGGAGTTCTCATAAACGAGCAACTGCATTTGTCCATAGCTGGTCTCAATCAACCCCTCGCTGTGTCTGCGAACATAACTTTCATTCTTCAGACGGTAGCGAATCAGGTCAGCGACAGAAATCAGTTTGAGATTGTGGTGTTGGCAATAACTCCTGAGCTCTGGCACTCGTGCCATCGAGCCGTCCTCATTCATGATTTCGCAAATTACACCTGCTGGCTTTCTTCCAGCCAGACGAGCCAAATCCACAACTGCCTCAGTCTGTCCTGCACGCACAAGCACTCCACCCTCTTGAGCCCGAAGAGGGAAGATATGTCCGGGTCTTGCCAGATCATCCGGGCCTGTTCCGTCTTCCACTGATACCAGAATGGTTCGGGCGCGGTCAGCAGCGCTAATCCCCGTGCTCACTCCCTGCTTTGCGTCAATCGATTCCGTGAACGCTGTGCCGAAATTTGAAGTATTGATTCTGGACATCAGCGGGAGGCCGAGCCGATCACAAATCTCTGGAGTGAGTGCAAGGCACACCAGACCCCGACCATGAACCGCCATAAAGTTGATTAAGTCCGGAGTCACTGCATCGGCAGCAAAAGCCAGATCCCCTTCATTTTCACGGTCTTCATCATCCACAATCACGACCATCTTCCCTAAACGGAAATCTTCGATGGCCGACTCAATTGAATCAAAAGGCATAGACACCTTTATTGTCGCTGAGGCCGCACTCAATTGGATCGGAAATGCGATTGCGCAACAATTCATACCTCACAACTCAGTCGATCCAACAGCCGGAGTCGGTGGCTCTAAGCTTCAATTCGCTTCTCTCGATTCGGAGCCTGGATTTGACCCTTTGTTTTCTTGCAACTAGCAGAATCTCCATCTTTCTCAAAATGCGTTCCTTCGAAAATAACTGCTGCTAACCCTCTGTACTCTCAACGGTTTGAGCCAAACACGCCTTCGGCGTGAGTACGCCTTCGTAACCGAGCTGTTCCAGCCGGAAAACAGTTCTGGCGGCGACCTTGGCGATGTTCTTCCGGTCCTAATAGTTGGCACCAAGCTCCCGGTATGCCTCCTTCTTCTTCAGGATCTGAAACACGATCAGGATCAGCTTGTGCGCCACGGCCACCAGTGCCTTCAGATGACCTCGTCTTGCCAGCACCCTTCTAAAGAAGGCACCAAGATAACTGTCCTTCACTCTGGTTGCCGCCTATGCGCACTGGATCATCAGCCGCCACATATGCCGGTTCCCCTTCAACGTTGCCACATAACGCCGTTGCCCCGCACTCTGATAGTTACCTGGTGCCAAGCCCGCCCAACTCGCCAGTTGCCCCGCCGATCCAAAGACCTCTACGTTATTGCCGATCTCACTCAGAATCGTCCCCGCCGCCCGCGTTCCTACTCCGGGTATCGTTT
>JANXLY010000077.1 GCA_025354885.1 Acidobacteriota bacterium
TACATCCGGGGCGGCTGGAAAATGAAGCCGCTGCACCGGATGATTCTGCTTTCTTCGGCCTACCGGCAGTCGAGTACATCCGTGAATGAGAAGGCGTATGCGACCAAAGATCCGTCGAACAAACTGCTGTGGAAAGCGAATCGGCGGCGTCTTGAAGCTGAGGAGATTCGCGATTCGATGCTGGCTATTTCGGGCCGGTTGAATCCTAAGCTGGGCGGCCCGAGCGTGATGGTACAAATCGATCCGGAGTTGATCAAGGACTTAAAGCGGCCGCAGTATTGGGTAACGACGAAGGATCGCAGCGAGCATGACCGCCGCACGATTTACATGATCTACAAGCGGAATCTGATTCTGCCTTTCATGCAGGTTTTCGATTCGCCCGACACGCTGCTCTCGTGCGCGAATCGGGACCAATCGACACATGCGCCGCAGGCCCTGGAATTGTTGAATGGGACAGTTTCGAACGATCTGGCAGTATCGCTGGCCGCAAGGTTGAAGGGCTCTCCGCGAGAGCGGGTAGATCTTGCCTGGAAGCTTGCTGCAGGACGACTGCCGAATGAGCAGGAGCGCCTGTTATCACTCAAATATCTGGACGATCCGGACCCAGCTGCGGCTAACGAATTCGCCTTATCGCTGTTTAACTCGAATGCTTTTCTCTACGTGAATTAACATGCAAGAACACATACGCTATGCCCGGAACCGACGCGAGTTTTTGACGGATTGTTTTTGTGGCTTTGGAGCCATGGGCTTTGGCTCTCTGATGGCAGCCGAGACTTCGCGGAACCCGCTTGCGCCGAAGGCACCGCACTTTCCGGCGAAGGCGAAGTCGATGATCTTTCTGTTCCAGGCGGGCGGGCCGTCGCACCTTGAAACCTTCGACCCCAAGCCGCTACTGAACAAACTAAATGGCGAGAAGCGACCAGAGGCCTTTGGCAAGGTGGAATATCAGAATGTCAATGCCAACTCCCGGCTGCTGGGAACGAAGCGGAGCTTTGCGCGCTACGGAAAGTCTGGCCTCGAAGTTTCTGATCTGCTGCCACACCAGGCGCAGATTGCGGATGATTTGTGCGTGATTCGATCGATGCACGGTGACATGGTGGTGCATTCTGCGGCGCAATATCAGTTGATGTCGGGACGCGTGATTCCTGGTTTTCCTTCGATGGGAAGCTGGGTGACCTATGGGCTTGGCACGGTCTCGGATTCGCTGCCGGCTTATGTCGTGATGCCGGACCCGAATGGTGCGCCGGAGGCTGGGCAGCCGATGTACACGAACGGCTTTTTGCCGGCGGTTTATCAGCCGGCGATGTTTCGCGCCGGGAAGCGTCCGGTGTTGAATCTGGAAGTGCCGAAGGGCATCACTATGGACCGGCGGCGCAAGACGATTGATTTGATTCGTCAGTTGAACGAGGCCAATCTGCTTGACGAAGATGCGGAACTCTCGGCGCGGATTTCGGCTTATGATACTGCTTTCAAGATGCAGACGCAGGCACCGGAACTCTTTGATGTTTCGAGCGAGCCGCAAGAGACGCTGGACATGTACGGAGTGGGCAAGCCGGATACGGATGACTATGGAAGGCGCTGTCTGTTGGCAAGGCGTTTGATCGAGAAGGGCGTTCGCTTTGTTTGCGTTGTAGCTGGTGGAGGCGGGGCGGAGACCGAGTGGGACGCGCATTCCGATATCGAGAAGAATCATGCGCGGATGGCGCGTCTGACCGATCAGCCGACGGCGGCGCTGGTGAAGGATTTGAAGCGGCGCGGCTTGCTCGACGAGACGATTGTTTTGTGGGGTGGCGAGTTTGGGCGTTCGCCGGAATCAGAGCGTGGGTCGGGTCGCGATCATCACAATACAGGGTTTACGATGTGGGCGGCTGGCGGTGGATTCAAGGGTGGATTGGCCTATGGTGCTACGGATGATATCGGGCTGAAGGCTACAGAGAATCCGGTGCATTTCCGCGATCTGCATGCGACGTTGATCCATCAGTTAGGCTTGCAGCAGGACAATTTGAGCTATCTGCATCAGGGGCGGAAAGAACGACTGACAGAAGTGCACGGAACGATTTTGAAGGACATTCTCGTTTAGGATCTTTGCAGATGGTTGCGTGGGAGGACGGCATCTATCTTCGGCGTTCTGTTACATCCATCGTGCAATACCGAAGGACAGCAATATCAGTGGGACAAAAGCGCATTTGCAAATGCGAAGATTGAAGGCCCGTCAAAGACAATTGCCTAAAGCCACAACGAACGATGGGACTTTTGTTTGCGATAATCCCGCATACCGAGATTGCGCAATCCTGGTTACGGTTCTGAGTATTTCCGTTTCTTCCTCAGGATTCCGTTCTTCCAGCGAGCTAGCAGCCTGTTGCTTGGACCAGGAGGTGGCACCGATCCTCAAAGTGGTGCCCCTTCTGAAAGGCACCCTACGAATGACCGCTGCTAGAGGTACGGGCAAGTAGGGCTGACTGTGGTACGACCTCAGCCAAGTATCCAGTTGCGGTTTGAATATTGGAAGGGTCGGAGATATGGCAAAACCCTCTTGCGTGAGGAAATTCACAGATTGCGTAGACAAATCCCTGGAAGCCAACGAGTGGCTGGATTCCGAACTCAGGTCCGCCGAAAAGCAGATTCATCGTAGCAACTTGGCCCGGCGCCAGTGCCTTACTTGTCTGTTGGGTGGATACCAGAGGACCGCCCTTACCGCTAGTCAAAGTCCCGTAGAAGTAGAAGACGATCACTCCGCTGGATAAATTCAAATCGCCTGGTCCAGGTCCAACGTTTGAGATTGCCAAAGCTGTATTGAAGCCCGTTGTGCTGGTTGCGAATGGAAATAGGAGGACTGTGCGCGGTCCGACTTCACTGAGATGCTTGAACTCGAGATTTGACAGTGCAGCTGAGACCAGACCCGCAATCTCTTCCGGAGATCTAAATCCACCAACTATTCTTTCCGAACGAAGTCTATTTCGAAACTGGTTTTGACGGCCCCTCTCCTCGTCAAGCTCGATATGTCTGCTATCCACGAAGCCGTCATACATGAACACGATACGTGGCACATTTATTAGGACGGCTTCCTCATGTTCCAATTCTGAAAAAGACTTTGCTGAGTCCGGTGGACAACTGCCGTGGCGATGTCCAACCAAAGCAACGAAAATGTCACAGCCTCTTACCATCGAAAGACAATGATCTAGTGGCTCTGAATTCCTTGCACCGAAGTGCTCCATGGCAATAAGTTCGTAATTGTCCTGCTTCGCCAGAAGCTCCAATACGGCTTTACGAGAGGATTCCAGGTCAAGCGCTGTGGAACTCAGAAAGATCTTCTTCTTCAGCGTCATGTTGGGCTCACACTTGTGAGAATAAACGATAAGCTGCGATGGATACCTGATTGATGGTTTTGACTTTGCAATTAAATGACATTTCTTCAAGGCCAGATCAATGTCTGTCCGACACTGAAAAGGCGCAAATGAGAAGCTCATTATGGGCAAGGCTCGCAGTTGGGCTTTGCTCTGTGAATTCAATTTCAGTTCGTCGAGGGGCTGTTCGACTTTTCAACTTCGACCAGCAAAGTCCGCAAGGCTGCTCTGAGTTTCGGGGCGAAAGGCACCACCGCCACTCTGGGCGCATCGCTATTGTGAGCGTTTGGCGTTCAGGATAATTCTTTCGGCATCGACGAGTGTGATCATCACCGTCAGGGGATCGACCGGCGAGGCGATGAATCCATAAGCCTCATAGAAGCGTTTCGCCGCATCCGAAATCGCATGGACCAGCAGCGCTCGGATACCGGCAATGTTGGCAGCCTGTATCGTGCGTAGCAGGGCATCTTTCAGCAATCCTGTGCCAATGCCCTTCCCTTGAAATGCAAGATCCACTGCCAAGCGTCCGAGGATCATGACCGGGATTGGATCCGGCATATTCCGCTTGACACGGCCCACTAGCTGCTCGTGAGCAGCAGCCCCCACAGCCAAGCTGTAGTAGCCGATTACTCTCTTTCCGGCGCAGACAACGTAGGTGCGCGATGCTCCAATGACCTCGTTCTGCGCAGCGCGTCGGCGCAGCCATTCATCCAGCACGACTTCGCCGGAATCAAAAGCAGCGAGATCATGTTCAGAGGACAGCTTCTCAGGCACCCTAAGGTCGCCGGGCTTCACCGCTCCCATGGAGCTTTGGTCTCAAGCAAGCGCCTCAACTTAGAATTCTCCTTTGGCGGCTTATCGAGCATTGTGGTGAACTTGTGGAAGGCCTCTTCGGAGAGCGAAAAGTAGCGCCGATCCAGCAGAACGCTTTCTGCCTCGCGGCAGATGGTGTCGAGCATGAAATCGGTCCGGCTACGGCCCAACGCTTCCGCCGCTTGATCAATCAGCGTTTTTTGCTTCCGCGTGGCCCGCAGGTTGATTGTCTCGGCTCTGCTACCAACGTGAGGTGTTTGCGTGACGGCCATTGTAAGTCGACTCCTTGTGTATGTACAACAGCATTACATGGCGTGCGCACGCTGTCAACATGGCTGGCACGCCATAAGGCTCGAAAACTAGCGACTGCTCCGGCGCTTGAGTACGCTTTTCAGCACAATAGGCCTGGTTGATGTGTGGCTCCAAATGACGCAGAATTCCAGTGTGAAGGATTCCGATTCCAAATTCCGCTGGGCTGGTCTCTCTTTGCTGAGATTGGTCTTTTCACCCGGCAAAGCATCCGTGAGCTGAAGCCTGCAAAAACGGGTGCTGGCGATTGGCAACTTGAGCCCCGTAGATGCACCAAAGCTCATCATCCGCACGAGAGGGGTTTTCGTATTCGCAAGTCTGGAAAACCTCAACCGGGCTTCGGATAAGATAGTGCAACATGTTATCCCGTCGTGGTTTTCTTGTTGCCAGTTCGGCTCCCTATTTATCGGCCCAGGCGCCTCTCAAAAAGATCGCGATGATCATCACGGAATATCGCGAAAACGCACACGCCGATGTAATTTGCACGCGTCTGCTCGAGGGCTATGAATACTACGGGAAGCATCAAACGCCTCGGGTACAAACTGTTGCCATGTATGTGGACCAAGTGCCTGCGAACGATATGTCGCGGGACAAGGCCGCAAAGCACAAGGTCCCGATATTCAAAACAGTGAGGGAAGCTTTGACGCTTGGCGGTGACAAGCTGGCTGTAGATGGCGTCGTTCTGGTTGGGGAACACGGTACTTATCCGACGAACGAAAAGGGCCAACACCTCTACCCGCGCTATGAGTTGTACTCGCAGGTGATGGAAGTTTTTGAATCGAGCAAACGCAGTGTGCCCGTGTTCTGCGACAAACATCTTTCGGTGGAGTGGTGGAAGGCGAAGTGGATGGTGGACCAGTCGAAGAAGCTGAGATTTCCTTTGCTCGCAGGGTCCTCGGTTCCGATTGCCTGGCGGCGACCGCAATTGGAGTTGGCATTGGGTACTCCAGTGAAACACGCCGTGGCTGCTGCTGGCGGACCGATCGAAGCTTATGGTTATCACGCGATGGAAGCGATGCAGGCGATGGTGGAGCGTCGCAAGGGCGGTGAGACTGGAATCTCATTCGTGCAGACACTGAAGGGCGAAGCCGTCTGGAAGTGGACTGATGCCAACGCCTGGGCCCTGCCGCTACTCACTGCTGCCTGTGGCCGGAGCGAAACCTTGAAGCCCGGTGACATGCGGGTGAACTGTAAGGATCCGCTAGTGTTTCTGCTTCGCTACAAGGACGGCCTCGAATGCGCTGTCTACATGCTGAATGGCCATCTCAGTGATTTCACTTTCGCGGCCGAAGTGGGCGGGCGGCGGGAGCCTGTTTCTACCCTGTTCTGGCTACAACCAGCACGCTTCTATTCGCACTTTTCAACGCTGGTCCATTACATCGAAGAGACGATCGTGAATCGGCGCGCGCCTTATCCAGTGGAGCGAACGCTGCTGGTTACGGGCGCCTTGGCCGCCGGTATGGACTCGGCTTTCCAGAAAGGCGAGAAGCTGAGCACTCCCTATCTGGAATTCAAATACTCGGCACCGAAAGAAAGCCTGTACAACCAGGGGGCGGTTCCGCCGCTGGAGAAAAAACCATGAATCTGCTGCTGCTCCTCGCCTTTCAACTTTCGCCGGAGGCTCAAAAACTCCACAAGGACCTTTACGTCTTTGATGCTCATGTTCACGTGATCAATCGCCAACTGGCGGACGGCAGCGAGATTGGCAAGCGACTGGCAGGAGGACAAGTGGATCTGCCGCGGGCGAAGGATGGCGGCGTAAAGGCGATGTTTTTTTCGCTGTTCATTCCCGAAGAATATTACCCGTCGCGATTTGAATCGAAAATGGCATTGCGGCTTCTGGATCTGGCGCAACAACAGATTGCCGCTAATCACAACGCGATCGAGGTTGCGTTGAATGGAGCAGATCTGGACCGAATTCTCAAGGCAGGCAAGATCGCTGCGGTGCTCGATCTCGAGGGCGGATTTGACCTTGATGGAGACCTGGCAGTGCTGCGTTCGCTCTACAAGCTGGGCCTGCGGAGCGCGCAATTGCCGGCGCATAATTGGGCCAATCAATTCGCCGAATCGTGTTGCGCCAAATCCAAGTTTAAAGGTCTGAACGAGCGTGGCCGCGCTGTGGTGAGAGAGATGAACCGACTGGGGATGGTGATCAATATCTCGCATGCTTCCGACGCTACTGTGGATGAGACATTGGCAGTGAGCAAGCACCCCATTCTTGCAACCCATCACGGGATGCGTGCGCTGAACGACATCCCCCGCAATATGTCCGATGAACAGATGAAGCGCGTTGCGGCCAAGGGGGGCGTGATCGGATTCCATATCGGCAATGAATTTCATAACCGCAAGATGTTCGATTGGCGAACCGCACAAGCGGGCAAGCCGTTTTGGGATACCACAGCGATCGGCAAGAAGGAGCAGGAACTGAGCATAGAAGAGATTGACCGCAAGGTTGCGCCGCGCTTTCCGATGATGGGC
Source organism: Acidobacteriota bacterium (assembly GCA_025354885.1). Classification (GTDB taxonomy): domain Bacteria; phylum Acidobacteriota; class Terriglobia; order Bryobacterales; family Bryobacteraceae; genus Bryobacter. The sequence goes on from JANXLY010000077.1 coordinate 6,945, forward strand.
ACCGCAGCACCGCAGGAGCTGCTATTTTCAGTGGACGAATGGGTCGCTGTGGTGGAGCGGGCGATCTCGATTGTTGGAGAAGATCATGTCATGCTCGGCTCCGACTGGGAAGGCGGCCCGACGCTGCCCAAAGGAATGCACGACATTTCGGATCTGCCGCAATTGACGGCGGCCATGTTGCGGCGGGGCTGGAGTGAGCAGCGCATTCGCAAGTTCATGGGCTTGAATCTATTGCGCGTCTTTCGCGAAGTAACTGGACACACCGGACTATGAGCATGCCCTACCGCTTTCGCGTTCTCGTTCTTCTCTTTCTACTGATTCTGGTGATGTATTTTGATCGACTGTGCATCGCGGTTGCCGGTCCGCGGATTCAGCAGGATCTGAACATCGGCCCGAAGGAGTGGGGCTGGGTGATCGGCGCATTCACGATTGCCTATGCATTGTTTGAGATTCCCAGCGGCAGGCTTGGCGATCGCATCGGGCCGAGAAAGGTGCTGACGCGAATTGTGTTGTGGTGGTCGGCCTTCACGGCAATCACGGGGATGGTGCCGACCTTTTCGCTAATGCTGGTGGCGCGCTTTCTGTTTGGAATGGGCGAGGCTGGAGCTTTCCCAAATTCATCGGCAGTGATCGGTCGCTGGATTCCGGATTCCGAGCGGGCCAGATCCACGAGTGTGATGTGGGCGGCAACGGCGATCGGCGGCATGCTCACTCCGCTCATCGTTGTGCCAATGCAGCAGCATTATGGATGGCGTGTTTCGTTTTTTGTGTTCGGATCTTTGGGTGTGTTCTGGGCGGCGCTTTGGTATTGGTGGTTTCGCGACACTGTTGCGGAAATGCCGAAAGTGAGCGAAGCAGAGCGGGCGCTGATCGGCAATCCGGTGCGTGGATCCGGGCAGGGTCTGCAGTGGATGAAGATGCTGACCAATGGCAACTTCATTCGATTGATGCTGATGTATCACACCTATTGCTGGGGCGCGTATTTCTTCCTTTCCTGGTATCCGACTTATCTGCAACTGGGTCGCGGCCTGAGCGAAGGCCAAATGAAGATAGCCGCTGGCTTGCCGTTTTATGTGAGCCTGGCCAGTCTGCTGGGTGCCGGATATTTGAGTGATCGCCTGGCGAAGACGCATTCGTTGCGAGTGGCACGCTGCGCGGTGGGGGCTACGGGGCTTATTGTGTCCGGGCTCTGCCTGGGCCTTGCGACGGTGACAAAGGACAACACCATTGCGGTGGGGCTTTTGACAATTGGCGGCGGTGCCATGAATATGATGGTTCCAGTGTCATGGTCGATTTGCGTTGATCTTGCCCGCGAACATGTGGGGGCGGTTACTGGTGCGATGAATACAGCGGGACAACTGGGATCGCTCATCTCGTCAGTGGCCTTTGGATACCTGGTGGAGTGGACTGGAAGTTACGACCTTGCAATGATGCCGCTGGCGGCTGCGCTCATTGCCAGCGGGCTGTTGTTTGCATCGATCAACCCTTCGCAAGAGCTTGTCCCGGCGGCCTCAAACTGAATAGCTGGTGTCTACTTCGAGCGGGAATAATGGCTTGCGGCGCTGGTGGTATTCAAAGTGGCGTGGATTGTCGCTAGTGACTCCGGCAGTATCGACGAGAACAATTTGGGCGGCGACAGGTTCGTAGGCGGCTCGCGGCGCAACCACGCCTTTGACGATAATGATCTTGCTTCTTTCGGGCTTGACGCCGAGGCTCAGCAATTGTTCGAGGCTCATCGGGGCCATGCGTCGGCTGGTCAAAACGATGATGTGTTCTTCGGGTGTGTCGACCACCGCCGTGATGCCCTGATCGCAAGCGCCCCAGGCTCCATGCCGCACTTGCAACTCTACATATTTGCCGTCAGAGAGAGTGCGCACATTGCCGGTGATTGCAACCGCTTCGCCGTGTAACTTGTCGGTCTTTGCGCCGACCAGCAAGGAGACTTGTCCGCCTGGTCCTGCGGCAAGGCATTGCTGGACAGAGTCGGGATCATAGAGAATCACAATCGCTTTGCGGCCACCTTGCCGGATCACTTCAGCCAGCAGAATTGTGGAATCACCAGGGCTCCCTGCGCCGACGTTATCGCCGACGTCCATCAAGACAATCGGCGCTTCCGGGGATGCCAGCGCTGCCTCGACAGCCTGGGCCGGAGAAGGGAGCGAGCCCGTCAATGCATGACGATTCTGCCAGGCGCGCTCGGCCATGTAGCGGGCAGCTCGACTGGCGAGGGTCGGGTCGCCATCGGATGTGGCGAAGAAGGCTGCACCCATCTCTGCGACGTCCGCGTAGTAGAAGCCCATGGTGACGCTGGCGGTGAGAATTCCAGGCCAGCTCATTACGTGATGCAAATCGTCGTAGAGGAGTTTTGCAGGGCCAGCGGCTGTGTGCTGCTTCGAGATTTGAATCAGCATCGGCGGCATTTCGAGGGCCTGCACGGGCTTCACTTCGCCTCTCACGGCGCGAACGAGCAACTCAGCGGCTTCGCGTCCGCGAGCATGTTGATCGAGATGCGGATTGCTGCGATAAGCAACAGTGGCGTTCGCGAGTTCGATCATTTGCCGCGACACATTGGCATGCAGATCGAGAGTGGTGACGATGGGCAAATCGGGCCCAACGAGGGCACGCACGCGACGCAGCATTTCGCCATCGGCGTCGGGGAATGCTGCACTCACGGTTGCACCGTGAAGGGCGAGCAGGAGGCCGTCGAGAGGTAGGCTGTTTTTCAGATCGTTGAGCAGCTCGTCGGCAATCTTCTCAAAGGCGGCAGGAGTGATCGTGCCGCTGGGTACCGCGAAGGTGGCCAGCAGCGGGACGACTTCGACGTTATGCGCTTTCAAGCCTTCGAGCATGCCACTCAGTTCATGATGGCCGCCACTCCAACGGTCGATCAGTTCCTGACCGTGCGAATGAGATGCGGCTCTGAAATTTTCGTATTCCGTGGGCACGCCCAGGAAGGTGTTTGATTCGTGTAGAAAGCCACCGATGCCAATGCGCAATTGAGTGTTCTCCTCTTGTTAAATAGGTTGTTCGACGACACGCTGGATCGCGTTCAGGGTCTGCTCAATGTCGTCTGCCGTGTGAGCAGTGGAAAGATACCAGCGGCCATCGGGAAGCGCGAGAATACCTTCATCGAGAAGAGCGAGACCGAAGTCTGAGTAAAGGGCAGTGTTCGCAGAAAGTGTTTCGCGGTAGGTCCTGGCTGGATGCTCGGCGAAAGAAAGATGGAAGACCGGGCCGCCAGCGGTGGCCACTACCGGCAAGCCGGCATGGCGCAGGATTTGCTCCAATCCGTTGCGTAATTTTTCGCCATTGGCCCACAACTGTTGGTAGACGCTGCCGTTGTCTTTTGCCAGCTCTTCGATGGTCGCTTTTGCGGCAGCCAGACACAAGGGATTCCCGTTCAGGGTGCCGGCATGGACGACCTTACCTTCAGCGATCAGCGACATGAACTCTGCCTTGCCGGCAAGCACGCTGAGCGGCAAACCTCCACCTGCTGCTTTGGCGAAGGTGGCCAGGTCAGGGACCACGCCGTAGTGTTGCTGCGCGCCTCCCAGCGCAAGGCGGAAGCCGGTGATGACTTCGTCAAAAATCAGCAGTGCTCCGTGCTTTGTTGTAATGTCGCGCAGGAACTGAAGGAAGCCAGGATCGGCAGGCAGGCAACTGCTGTTGCAGAGCATGGGCTCGAGCACGACGGCGGCAATGTCGTGACCCTGTTCGGCAAAAGCGCGTTCGACCATTTGACGGTCGTTCCACTCGACGGCAACCGTTTCGTGATTGGGACGCTGGCCAGTACCAACCGGAATGGGCTGCCCGTGGGCGGATTCGATTTGAGCGCGAGTGGGCCGGTAGCTGATGAGCACGCTGTCATCCCAGCCGTGATAGTGCCCTTCGAATTTCAAATATTTCTTGCGCCCGGTGGCACCACGTGCGAGGCGCAGCGCCACCTGCACGATCTCTGTTCCGCTGTTGGCGAAGGCGACTCGATCGGCACAGGGAATGTATTTTTTGAGCAACTCGGCCACTTCAAATTCAAGGTCGTGCTGAGCACCGAAAGTGTGGCCGAGTTTGAGTTGTGCGGCTATAGCCTGATTGATTGGTTCGGGAGAATGGCCAAGAATCAGGGGGCCCCAGGCGAGTGTGTAATCGATGTAGTTGTTGTCGTCGACATCGGTGATGCGCGAGCCCTTGCCTGATTTGAAGTAGAGCGGCGATGGTCTGGCTGAGCGTCGCAGTGCGGTGGAAACGCCACCCGCCAGAGAATGCTGCGCACGTTCAAAGCGTGCCAGGGAACCGGAGATTTTCTTGCGGACGCTGGCTTCTCTCTGGGCCGAGAAGAGGGCAAAGGGCGGTGCAGTCATTGGGTATGAATTCGAGAATTAGTATATGCTTTCGCAGCGCAGAATTTTTCCTAGAGTTTGCGGTGGAAGAGTTCGAGCGCCAGGTTGAGGCATTGCAAAGCGAGGACGGGGTCGTAACGAGGACCTTCGTCGCGCAGGAAGGCATGTGCTGCATTCACTTCATGCCAGGAGTAAAGCAGGTTGGCTTCTTCGAGGCGGGCACGGATCTGGTTGCGGCCAGTGAGCGGGACATGGGGGTCCTGGCGTCCGAAGATCATGAGGAGTTCGCCCTGGATTTCGCTGGCCCGCTGCAAGGAATTGTCATTCTTGCCTTTACCGAGTGTGGAGGTGTGAATGTCTGTTGGGTAGAAACAGGCGGTGGCGCGTACATCGGGTTGCATGGCGGCGCGGAAGGCAAGGTGGCCGCCGAGGCAGATGCCCATGACACCCAACTGGCCGTTGCAGGCGGGCATCGCGTTGAGGTAGTCGAGAGTTGCGCGAGCATCGGCGTCATAGGATACAAGTTCTTTTTCAAACTTGTTGAAGTTGCCTTTGTCGGCACCCGCCTGGTCGTAGGAAAGGACCGCGCCGGCTGTTTCAAGTTCGTGATAGACCTCGGGGACGGCAACGATGTAGCCATGACCGGCGAGGAATGCGGCGGTGCGGCGAATGGGGCCGGTGAGTTGAAAAATTTCTGAGTAGAGGATTAGCGAGGGGTAGCGACCTTCAGCGGCGGGCTTGAAGAGATGGGTCCGCATGGGGCCGGTTGGAGTTGGAATATCGACGAAATCTTCGCTTTGAATTGTCATATGTGGGTACGGAATTTTAGCTTATAGTGTAAGGCGCGGGCAGTTGGCGCCAAACCGATCGAAGCGGAAGCGCATTCTAACGGATAACTGGACTTGTCCCCTCAGCTGAGACAAAAGTTTAGACACAGTGTTCCTGCCAGCGAAAAAAGCGCTGGACAGAAGGGCGATGGTTTAGCAGAATCGCAATAGTCGGAGAGACGGAAGCGAGCTCTGCTGGAGAGCAACTT
>JANXLY010000118.1 GCA_025354885.1 Acidobacteriota bacterium
CCGATGTCTGTTGCTTCGAGGACAATTTTTCTGTCGGCACGCGTTTCAATACGGGCGTGCGTATACAGGTTGACGGCGAAATTGACCGTCACTGCGTTGTCGTGATTCAAATAGAGGGGCCATATGTCGAGGGTTCCGCCAGCGAGGTCCACGCGGCAGGGGGATTTTGCTGCAATCTTCATCTTGTCATTCGCCATATTCCCACAAAGATGGCTCCAGAGACGAGAGCAAAGCGAATGAGATGTTCGCTCGTGGTGCGTTCGGCGAGCCACATCTTCCAGTCGTAGGGGAGAAGTCCGTTGCAATAGACGAGGAGGGCGAGGGCGGCAAACAGGATGCGCAGCCAGTTGCGGATCTGCTCTTCGTGGCGGCCCTGGCGGAGGAGCCAGTTGCGCAGCCCCTCGGTGAGGAGCGCGCCGCTGAGGCTGAGCCAGATGCTGGCGGCAAGGACGCCCCAGGAGGGTAAGACCAGATGTAACACTCCGCTGGTGGCGTTTGTCGTAATCAGTGCGAGCAGAGTTGTGAGGAGTGACGCGGCGGCTACCCAGCTTGGGCGTGTGACGGTGGCTCCAATGAGGAGGCTGAGGAATCCGTAGGCGATGACGATTACGGGGTTGAGAAAGGCAAAGCCCATCGAGTACGGAATGTATCCGCACAAGACCGCCACCCAAACTACCAGCAAAGGAATCCCCGGCATCGCTACCATTCCAGTATGGCTGTACGACGCATTATCGAACTTGGCGATCCACTGTTGCGGGAAACATCGATCGAGGTGACTGACCCGAAAGAGGCCATTGCAACGCTGCTCGATCTGCGCGATACTTTGCACGAGTTTCAGCGCACGCATGGATTTGGAAGGGGGATTGCAGCGATTCAGATCGGGATCCCGCAACGGGTGATCTATATCGAGATCGACGGGCAGGTCTACGAGCTGGTGAATCCGGACTTTGAGTTTCTCAGCAAGGAGAAGTTTAAGTTGTGGGATGACTGCTTCAGCTTTCCGAATCTGATGGTGCATCTGGAGCGCAGCAAGGCGGTTGCTTTGCGGTATCAGGACCGGGATGGAACTGAGAAGAGGATTGAGGCTGCGGATGCGTTTGCCGAGCTGCTGCAACACGAGGTGGACCATCTTGATGGCATTCTTTCGATCGACCGGGCGATTGATCCGAAGCACTCGCTGATGACTCGGTCGGAGTACCTGAGAACTTTAGAACAAAATCAACTTAGCAGGGCCTAGGGTGATTTTTACCAGGCTGATTCATAATCGGAGAGTCAACTATGGCCGATAGGATTATCAAATAGGAAATAAGGCGATTTCAAATATGGATGATCGACGATCGAATCCGCGGATGTTATGTGCGGACCTAGTGAATATCGAATGGCACGACAAATCCGGTGCGGAGCACACGGCGGTTGCCAACCTCGAAGACATCTCCTCGTCTGGGGCCTGCCTGCAGATGGAAGAGGATGTGCCGGTGCAGTGTACGGTCAAGATTTCGCATGAAAAGGGCGAGCTCGAAGGACGAGTCCGCTATTGCGTGTTCAAGGACATCGGCTATTTTCTGGGTGTTGAATTTGAACCGGGCTTCCGCTGGAACGCTAAACAGTTCAAGCCGATGCATCTGCTGGATCCTCGGCGCCTCAACGGGCTGAAGGATGAAGTGACTGGCCTCGATCAGGGCCTGATCGCTACTTCCTAGTACTTTGACCGCGTGAAAAAGTTCTATGTGTTGAGCACCGCTCGCTCACGCTCGCGGCTCAGTACCGAGGCCAGAGCTAGATTGATTGGTTTCGTAAAGGAACCAGATCATACGGTCGTGGTACTGGATGGGCAGGAGCGTACTGGCATGCTGCTTGAGGGCCTATTGAAGCTGACGGGATGACTGGCGGAGGAGGCGGCGGAGATGGCCCTGAGCCTAGTGGTGGAGGGAGTGGCAGCGCTGACGGTGAAGCGGGGCGTGGTCTGGAAAAGCGCAGGGACGGGAAGTTCTGGTTCGGGAAGTGGACGATGCACGAAAATGGGCAGATCGGCATCGGGTGAAGCGAAGGAAGCCTGAGGGGTGAAGAAGGAGACGGGTCTAACGGGGCCGAGGCCGCGGGTCCAGGGAGAGAGGGTGCGGAGGAGAAGCGCGTACTGGGGTCTGGGGAGTGGGCCGAATCTTACTGGGAACATAAGCAACTCGCTGCTTTCAGTTTAATCAAAACACATTGAAGATGTTTTAAGCGTCTTCCTCGCCGTCATCTTCGCTGGTCAGGAAAACAGGTTCTTTGCCTTCTGCTTCGAGGCGCATGTCGAGGGCGATTCCGACGGACATCGCTTCGTCGCTATTGAGACCGCCGGCCTCTTTTTCGATACGGGTGTAGAGGCTGCGGACACGGCTGGCGGAGATATCTGAAGGGACAGCCATTGAGTAGGCGAAGATGGCATCCTTGCGGAGTTCTTCGTCCATCATGAGATCGCGCAGTTTGCCGATGGCAGTGACATCGCCACAGACGCCAGCGCCACGGACAGCCTGACGGCGCACAGCCAAATCTGGATCGTCGAGAAAAGATCCGAAGCGGGTGCTGTAGCTGGTTTCGCGGGAGCGCCACATGGCATGCACAGCATCGGCACGGGATTCGGGGTTGGCAAGAAACTCTTCGACTGCGTCGCGCAGCGCTTGGGGTTCAATGCTCTCAGGGAGCAGAGTGATGAGGCTGGAGGCACGAATTGCCAAGGGCTTTGACTTGTCGTTGAGGGTGGATTCGCCGAGCTGGCGAACTTCTTCGATTTGATTGAGACGGGCCAAGGCACGGAAGGCAGCGGCGCGGACAGGAACAGAATCAGAGCTGGAAGCAAGAGTGAGAAGCGGAGTTGCGACGGAGGCGGGCAGTTCGAGGTCTTCGAGGACATCGAGAGCCTGGAGGCGGGTGGACTCGTCTTCGTGCTGGGTCGCAAATTCGACGATTTCGTCATCGCCGAGAACTTCAAATTCGGGACCGAGAGTGTCGGGATAATCGGCGAGGCAATCCTGAACTGGATCAATGATCTCTTGTGGCTTGTGCCGGAGCTGTTCGAGGGCGAAGTCGATTTCGCGATTCTTGCCGAGTTCGGCGGCGAGTTTTTCGAGGGGCAGGATACCGGCTGGATCGCCGTAGAGGCCGAGCAACATTGCGCCGTCTTCCATATCAAAATCCAGACGTTCGAGGATGATCTTGAG
>JANXLY010000137.1 GCA_025354885.1 Acidobacteriota bacterium
CCCGCCGCCATTACAAATTCGATCTTTTCCATTGTCCGGTTTCTCTCTTTCCAAGGCATTCCCTACTATCGGCTGCCGGACTATCCATGTGTCACCCATCCTCCCGGTCTGTTCTGTCAACCATCCTCCCGGTTTGCGCCGGTCAAGTTCATTCCATAATAGGAATCTAAGCCTCCACGTGCTTTTTTCCGTCATCATTCCCACGAAAGATCGGCCAGCTTCCTTGGAGCGTTGCCTCCGTGCGCTCTGCGCTCAGGATTTCCCGAGGGAAGATTTTGAGGTCATCATCATCGACGATGGCAGCGTGGTGTCACTCGATAGCGTGACTGAAAATCATCGCCATTCCTTGCCGCTCCGTTTGGTGTCCCAACCCAATCAAGGCCCCGCTTCAGCCCGAAACCATGGCCTCAAACTGGCAACCGGCAGCTACGTCATCTTCACCGACGACGATTGCCGTCCCCACAAAAGTTGGCTCAAAGAAATGCAGCGCGCCTTCGAGTCTGATCCCCAATCCGCCTGGGGTGGCTGCATTGAAGCAGCCCCCGAAAATACTATCTTCGGCAACGCCAGCCAGTTACTGGTTTCTTACCTTTACGAACACAACTCCCCTGAACTCTCCTTCTTCTGCACCAACAACCTTGCCTTCCCTCGCCAAGCATTGCTGGCTCTAGGCGGTTTTGATGAATCATTCCCCTTCGCCGCTGCCGAAGACCGCGATATCTGCAATCGCTGGGCAGCGAACAACAAGCTTAGCTTCACCTCCACTGCTATTATTCTCCACCACCAGATGATAAGTTTTAGCGACTTCTGCCGTCAGCATTATCGCTATGGCTGCGGAGCCTCTCACTTCAATACCAAACGAGCTCTGCGCGGCCAGGCCAGCCTTCGCGTTCAGCCTTACCGTTTTTATTTCCAAATGATCTTCTATCCTTGGACTACTTATGCCGGCCTAACTGCCCTGGCGCTCTCAAGCCTGCTCATACTTGCTCAGTTTGCAAACATCGTCGGTTTCCTTCACGAGCAATTCAAAGGCGGTGTATCAGCCGGTCATAGGCATCCCCCATTGCGGTGAGTGAATACTTCGCTTCAACCAGGGCTCGCGCCTTCGCTACAAGACCCTGACGCAATTCGTCATCAGACAGCAGTCGCCCCACAGCCGTCACAATAGACTCGGGATCATTGCGATCATAAGTCAAACAGTTCTCGCCATGACGCACTAACTCCGAATTCGCCACCGCATTCGCCACCACCGGAAGTCCGCACGCATAAGCCTCCATCAACACCAATGCCACCGGCTCGCCATAACTCGAATGAAAAAACAGTAGATCGTGACTTGCATATATATCACCCAGGTCTTTGCGCGCAACCGGAGGAAGTAGTCGAACGATTGCCTCCAGTCCCAGAGCGGCAATCACCTGCTCAACATGCACCCGATAAGCCGCTTCGCCCTGGCCGGCCACCGCAGTTAGAGTCAAGTTCGGATAGAGCTTCAAGATCCCCGGAAGCGCAGCAATCAAAAGGTGCAAGCCCTTCTCCGGCGCAAGCCTCCCGACCCAGAGCAGGCGTTGCCCATTCCCTTCAAGGCGCAGACTCGCAGTTCCCGAAGGAATCCCAAAGTAAATCGTATGCGCAGCAGCTTCTGCCAGCCCTTGCCTCACTGCCTGCTCCCGCCACAACCCGCTCGCAAAAACCGCACACCCAATCTGCTCAGACTTTGCCGGGCAGTAAAAAAATGGATGCACTGCTTTTCGTCGAACCAGGCTCCACAAGCGCGGCTGTAATTCCTCTGCCAAGGCAGCCAGCGTAATCACCACCACACGCGGATGCATTGCTAGCGCCAACGCCAGCAGCCCCGGAGTATTGCCATCAGGGCACACCAGAACTGCGTGATAACGATTCTTATCAGTGAGCAATTCCGCAACTCTCTGCAAATTCTGCGCCGCTGCATCATAAGCGGCCTGAGGCCAGAAGAGCGCAGAGATAGTTTGTCGCAAACCGGCAGGCACTGCATCCCTCACTCGCATCAGCCAGCGCGAACCTTGCAACGCACCCAGCGCTGTATGTGTCTCGGTTGAAGCCAGCTCGCCTTCATGTCCCTCGCGATAGAGAGACCCTTCCACCTCCCACCCCCGGCCCTGAAGCTCTACCGAAAGATTCATCAGCGCCAACTGCAAGCCACCAACGTAGCTGCGGTCCACGACAGGACCGAGCAGGAGCAGCGGCTTCACGACAGCCCGAGCATCCTTCGCGCCTGCTCTGTTGTTGCCAGCGGACGACCCAACGCTTTCGCAACACAACTAACACGCTTCACGAGACTTTCGTTCGTAGCCAATTCGCGCTTTTGCCCATCCAGATACAGATTGTCTTCAAGGCCCGTCCGCACATGGCCGCCAAGAGTCAATCCCAGTGAGTTCATTGAAAACTGAAATCTTCCGATCCCTGCTGCCGACCAGTAAGCCTCGCGTGGCAACCGATCCACCATCATTGCCAGATTCAAACCGGTCGCTGCCGATGTGCCAAGAGAACCCAGCAGGATATTGAAGACAAAAGGTGGCTCAAGAATCTTGCGCTCAATCAGATACTGCGCGTAATCGATCATGCCAAAATCGAAAATCTCGAGTTCCGGCACAATGCCTCGCTCTTTCATCACTGCAGCCAGTCGTTGAATCATCGCCGGCTCGTTCACCGATGCCTGCTTTGGGAAATTCATTGAACCTAAAGTCAGCGAAGCCAGGTCCGGCTTCAGATCCCCTTCCAGCTGCAGCGCGTCGCTCCGCTCTTCAAAGCCCTGATAGAACCGCCCGCTCGTCGTCACGCAAATTACCGCCCCTGGAATCACCGCGCGAATATGCTCCGTAATGTCCGCAAAGACTTCCTTCCTGGAAGTTGACTCCCCATCTTCCATCCTCGCGTGAATATGAAAGATACGCGCCCCTGCCGCATAACACCGCATCGCATCAGCAGCGATTTCCTGCGGAAGAATCGGCACCGCCGGATTATCAGTCCGCCGTGGAACCGAGCCCGTCATGGCAAGGTTGATCACCAGTGGTTTAGCTAAATCAATCATGCAAACCTCACAGACCATTCACCCCGTCTTTCAAAACTTGCGCCGGAACTCCACCCACCAAAGTATTTGCCGCAACCGGCTTCACGACAACAGCCCCCGCAGCCACAACTGCCCTGTCCCCAATCTCCAGATGGTCCCGAATCACACATCCCACGCCAAGATAACAGCCAGAGCCAACCATCAATGCACCAGCAAGATTCGCCCCTGGTCCAATGGTCGTAAACGATGCAATCCGGTTGTCATGCCCAATCAGCGCACCACGGTTCACCATCACGTGTTCCTCAATCACCGTGTTCGAAGCAATGATGACCCCAGGATGAATCACGCATCCAGATCCAACCCTGGACCGGCGAGAAATCTGCGCAGATGGATGGATGAGGCTAGTAAAGCGATAGCCGCGCTTCGCCATGCGCTCTATGAATCCTCGCCGCTTCGTGCTTACGATGCCACCAACCACTTGGCAGTCGTTTGGAGTAAGTGACAATTGATCGGCCGTATACACGGGAAATCCTTCCACTTCCTCAGCTGCACCAGGAACATCCACCACAAACCCAAGCATTTCAAAACAGCCCATAGTTTCTGCAATATCGAGCGCTTCAACTGCCATTGTCCCTGCCCCAAGAATTAGCAAACCTGTCATTAAGCCAAGCTTATCGCACGCCCATCGGACGTCGGCATCTCCAAATGCCGATCAACCTTCCCTCACACTGCGAGAGGTGGAAGCGTAAACTCAAACCAGACACGATGCTCCGACGCCACCTGCTCCTTGCCTTCCTCAAACCCAGGCCACTCGCAACCCAATTGGCCCAAGTCTACGGACAAACGCTCACCGAGGTAGTTTACATCCAAACCACTGCCCTTCTCGGTCGCCTCCGCCTCAATGCTCTCCCCGAGGTCGAGCGCCTCGTCCAACCCTTCATCAGCGGAGAGAAAGATAGCCTCGCAAGCATGACTGCCAGCCACCTCTCAGGCCACCTTCTCTTCGCCGAACTCCACAAGCTCACAGGAAAGCCTGCCTACGAGCAGCGCGTCCAGTCCGCCGCAAACCAAGCCGAGTTAGCCGTCTATAACGAAATGAGCGACGGTGTATTCATGGGCTGCCCACTCCTCGCCAAGGCTGGTCAAATCGAGAAAGCAACAGCTCAATTCGACGCGCTGCAGAAACTCTGCCTTCGATCCGATGGCCTCTGGCGTCATTCACCGCTGTGCGATGCCGCCTGGGGACGCGGCAATGCATTCCCTGCCCTTGGCTTGGCACTCACGCTCGAATCCAACCCCAATCACAAACCCCTACTTACTGCTTACGCCAATCTCTGCGCCGCTCTTGCTAAGCACCAAACCGCGAACGGTCTCTGGCGACAGGTCATTGACCACCCTACCGCCTACGAAGAATTCAGCGCCACCGCTATGATCGCGACAGCCATGCGCAAAGGTATCCGCAACGGGTGGCTCCCCAAGCGCAGCTACCAGCCGCTCGTCGACCGCGCCTGGCAGGCAATCTCTGCACGCACCACTCCAACGGGCGAACTCAAAGACGTCTGCGAATCCACCGGCAAACAGAAAACGCTCGAAGCCTACGTCACCCGCCGCGCCATCTCGGGCCGAGACCCCAGAGGCGGTGCCATGGCGCTCTATTTCGCAACTGAAAAATAGACCCGGCCAACTTGAAGCCCACATCTCTTCCCACGTACTTCGCTTTACTTTGCAACAGAATCGAGATACACCGAACGGTGTTCAATGATCCTCAGCAAACGACGGCAAGCCTACCGCGAATCCCTGCGTGAGGACATTCTCGACGCGGCACGCCAACTCTTCGTTCTCTCTGGCTATGAAGCAACTTCTATCCGCAGCATCGCCTCCAAGGTCGGATGTTCTCCGGGTATTCTTTACCACCTAAATTATGCACGGCAACTGCGGCATGGCGGGAACAATAAAGTTGGTGGGGCGCTGGGAAGGCAAGCGGGCTTGAGTTAAAACTGAGGGAAGCGAGTTTTGAGCTGGCTTGGAAGCCGGCTGAAGGAGCAACCCAAAAGGTGAAATCTAGAATTGTGGAAGTGGCTGAAGAGGCC
>JANXLY010000138.1 GCA_025354885.1 Acidobacteriota bacterium
CCCGCCGCCATTACAAATTCGATCTTTTCCATTGTCCGGTTTCTCTCTTTCCAAGGCATTCCCTACTATCGGCTGCCGGACTATCCATGTGTCACCCATCCTCCCGGTCTGTTCTGTCAACCATCCTCCCGGTTTGCGCCACCGCTGACGCAAGTGCCAGCGCGCAGTAAGTCAACAGCTTGGCATGAGTGATGGCGCTCCTCGCCGTCCTCGCTGGGCCGCTCTCTCTGACTGCAATCGACGCAATTTTCGGTAGATATGCCAGCTTCCATTTCGGCCAGTTGGCCGACACAATCACGATGGCATTTCTGGCTCCGTTGCTTGTCGGCATGGTTGCGCGCCTCGTTCAGCCGTCCTTGATCGAACGCTTCGCCGAACCAACTGTCCATTTGGCAGGCACCATCCTCTTGGTCTTGGTTGTCCTCATAATGGCCACCAACTTCTCAGCCATGATTGGAGTGGTCTTGAACGGCTCGCCACCATTACTGGCGGCTACCTCTCTGCGGACCGGCCACTTCCTCAACCGGCCAGATTCGAATCCCCGCACTGCCTGGCGGTCGCCTGCGCAACTCGTTTTCTCGGCCTCGGCTTGCTCATTGCATCGTTGAACTTTGGGAACGCCAAGCCGATGGCGCTCGTCGTGGCTTACTTACTCGTCTCCACCGTAGTGGTTCTTCCCTGCCTGCGTTGGCGCAACACCCAGGAAGATACAAAGGCCGCCTGGCTGGCCTCACTCCCCGAATTCGGCAGTGAAATCGGTCGCTCACAGAAATTTGAAATAAAGTTTTAAGCCAAAACGCCTTATATTTGGCCTTTCTCCACTCTCTCGAACCAAAAGACGATTCGCCAGTCTGCTAATGTCTGACCGATGAAACACCACGTTCAAAATACACAACCGATCCCGGGTATGGCCACAGCGCCAGCCCCGCAACAATTCCAACCCGCTCCCTTTGCCCAGCGGAAACTATATTCCCGCCTTGCTCTTCAGCCTTCCTCAGCAAGCCCGGAAGCAACGCAAAAAGTTAAAAATGAGAAACGAAGCCGACCTCGAGTCAACCCCTTTCGATTCTTCTGGATAGCCGGAAAAACAGCCACTTTTTCAAATCGCATTCCATAGCACCACCCACCGAAAGCAGTCAAATCCGCCCAAAGCTGCTTCAATAGAAAGAGACACCCAAAAACATGCGAGTAGCCTACTTTGACGCCTTCTCCGGCGTGAGCGGAGACATGACCGTCGGCGCACTGATCGACGCCGGAGCCGACGCCCACAAACTCATCCACGGTCTCGAACACCTCGGCCTCGGTGCCAAATATAAAGCCGAAAAAACCATTCGCTACGGCATCACCGCCACCAAGTTCCACGTCCTCATCGGCGACCAGCCCGCCGACCAGCAACACAGTCATGATCACGATCATGATCACGGCCATGATCACGATCACAGTCACGATCACAGTCACGAACATGGTCATGACCACACACACGAACAGACTCACGATCACAATCATCGCGGCCTCATCCAAATCCTCGAGCTCATCGACAAAGCTAAAATCCCAGCTCCCGTCAAAGCTTCCGCCAGTCGCGTCTTCCAGGTCCTCGGCGAAGCCGAAGCCGCTGTCCACGGCCTCCCCATCGACAAGGTCCACTTCCACGAAGTCGGTGCTGTCGATTCCATTGCTGACATCGTCGGTGCCTGCTACGGACTCCACCTGCTCAAAGTTGACGAGGTCTATAGCTCTCCCATCAACGTAGGCTCTGGCACCGTCAAAGCCGCACACGGCATGCTCCCCGTCCCTGCTCCGGCCACGGCCCTCCTCCTAAAAGACAAGCCCATCTATGTCGACGGCCCCGCCTTCGAACTCACCACTCCCACCGGTGCCGCAATCCTCTCCGCTCTCGCCAAAGGCTACGGCAACATGCCCGCCCTCAGCATCACTTCGCTCGGTTACGGCGCAGGCACCAAAGACTTCGCAAATCGCGCCAACGTCCTCCGCATCACCATCGGTGAAAAGCTCGAAGCCGCCGAGGCCCAGACCGTCCTCCTCATCGAGGCCAACATCGACGACTCCTCTCCGCAAATCCTCGGCTACACCATGGATCAGCTCTTCCTCGCCGGCGCTCTCGACGTCACGCTCACTCCCGTCCTGATGAAGAAAAATCGCCCGGGCCACATCCTCACCGTCGTCGCGAAACAGCAGGACAAAGACGCTCTCTCCAATCTCATCCTCCGCGAAACAACAACCCTCGGCCTCCGTATCTCCAGCGCCGAACGCCGCACCCTGCCTCGCGAATTCACCGAAGTCACAACACCTTACGGACCCGTCCGCATCAAGGTCACCGGCAATGGCTTTGCTCCAGAATTCGATGACTGCCAGGCCCTCGCCCGCTCGAAAAACGTCCCCCTCAAAGACGTCATCGGAGCCGCTAACTTTGCATACCTCAAGACGAAAGCCTAATGAACAAGTACTACCTCACAACGCCGATTTATTACGTCAACGCCGCTCCACACATCGGCCACACTTACACCACCCTCGTCGCCGATGCCATCAAACGCCTCAAAGCCATGCAGGGCATTGAAGCTTACCTCGTAACGGGCTCCGATGAACACGGCCAGAAGATCGAACGCGCCGCTACCAAGATCGGCAAGTCGCCACAGGAATATACAGACCTCATCGCCGCCGAGTTCGAAAAAACCTGGCAGCAGCTCGGTCTCCAAATCGACAAATTCCAGCGCACCACTTCTCCGCAGCACGCCGCCGCCGTCGAAAAACTATTCGCCGCTTGCGATGCCAATCGCTACATCTACAAAGGCAGCTATACCGGCTACTACTCGGTCACCAGCGAAGCCTTCGTAGCCGACGCAAAAGAAGGCGACGTCGATCCAGATTCCGGCCAGCCCCTCGAACTCGTTACCGAAGAAAACCTCTTCTTCAAGCTCTCCGCCTTTCAGGACAAGCTGATTGAACTGCACGAAAACAATCCGCAATTCCTTCAGCCCGAATCACGACGCAACGAAGTCCTCGCCTTCCTCAAAAACGAAAAGCTCCAGGACCTCTCCATCAGCCGCACAACCATCCAGTGGGGCATCCCCGTCCCAAACCATCCCGGCCACGTGTTCTACGTCTGGTTCGACGCTCTCATGACCTATTGGTCCGCCGTAGAAGGCACGGATCGTTGGCCCGCAGACCTTCACCTGATGTCAAAAGAGATCGTACGCTTCCACGCCATCTATTGGCCTGCCTTCCTCTGGGCCGCAGGCTGGCCATTGCCCAAGCGCATCTACTCGCACGGCTGGCTCCTGTTTGAAGAAAGCAAAATGTCGAAGAGTCGTGGCAACATCGTGCGCGCCACACCCATCCAGCAGGTGATGGGCTTCGACGCTCTGCGTTACTTCCTCTTGCGTGAAATCCCCTTCGGCTCCGACGGCACCTTCAGCTACGACGCCCTCGTTGCCCGTTACAATTCCGATCTCGCCAATGGCCTCGGCAACCTCGTCAGCCGCACCCTCTCGATGATCCAACAGTATTGCGGCGGCAAGCTCCCCGCCCCTGTCCCAGCCGACTCCGCAGCCATCGGAATCACCCTCGCCCACTACGAAGCATTCGAGTTCCACAAGGCTCTCGAAACCATCTGGCGCTGGATCGGTGACCTCGACAAATACATCGTCGAAAACGCTCCCTGGAAGCTCGCGAAAGACTCTTCTCCCGAAACCAAAGCCCGCCTCGACGCCGTCCTCTACCGCTGCTTCGAGAGTCTCCGGCTCATTACCGCTCTCGCTGCGCCCGTCATCCCTGAATCCGCGCTCAGGATCGGCCAGCAACTCAACATCACTGGGCCGCTCACTTGGGGCCACACGCCGGAAGGTCACACCATCGGCGAGATCTCGCCGATCTTCCCGCGCCTCGATGCCAAGCTCGCCATCGAGCAGATCAAGGCTCTCGAAGTCGAAGAACTCGCCCGCCAGAACCTCCTCCTGGGCAAGACCACCGAAGAGCCCGCCCAGCCATCGAACATCACTCCCATCGCTGACACAATCTCCATCGACGACTTCGTCAAGGTCGATCTCCGCGTCGGCCTGATCCTCAGTGCAGAAGCTGTCAAAGGCGCTGACAAATTGCTTCACCTCAAGGTCGACATCGGCGAAGCCACTGGCCCCCGCACCATCGTTGCCGGCATCGCCAAGGCCTACACGCCCGATCAACTTGTCAACCGCAGAGTCGTCATCGTCGCCAACCTCGCTCCCCGCAAACTCAAGGGTATCGAGAGCCAGGGTATGATCGTCGCCGCCAGTCTCGAAGGAGGCAGCCCCGTGCTCGCCGCATTCCTCGAAGAGGTGCCCATCGGAGCCCGCCTCAAG
>JANXLY010000145.1 GCA_025354885.1 Acidobacteriota bacterium
TGCAAAGAAATTGGCAAAGCCGGTTTACCTGACCCAAGGGACCGCAGATTCGCTCGAGCCGGGTAAGGAAGCGCAATACTTTCGCCCCTTTCAGGCGGGCGCAGCAGTTGAGATCGGCTCCTTTGTGGTGCAATCCTTTTCCCTTCCCCACGATGCGGCGGACCCTGTGGGCTTTACAATTCGTTCGAATGATCGAAAGGTTGGAATCTGCACGGATCTGGGATACATGCCGGATTCGATCCGTTACCACTTGCAGGATTGCGACATAATTTTACTGGAATCAAACCACGATCTGGAGATGTTGAAGGTGGGGCCATACCCGTGGAGCCTGAAGCAACGGGTGATGTCGCGACGGGGGCATTTGTCGAACGATGTGGTGAGCCAGTTCATTCTCGATGATCTGTCGCCACGGACAAGGAAACTGGTGCTGGGGCACTTGAGCGAACATAATAATCTGCCGGCACTGGCGCACATGGTGGCTGCGCAGGCGATTGATCGGCGGGGGCTGACAGGACTCGAATTGAGTGTGTCGGAGCCGCGCCAAAAGTCTTCATTTTTTGAAATCTAGGTCTGAACAATGATTCAACGATACACACGTCCGGAGATGGGCCGCATCTGGTCTGAGCACAACAAATACCAATCCTGGCTCGATGTCGAGTTGGCTGCTTCTGAAGCGCTGGCGCATCTGGGCCTGGTGCCGTTAGATGCAGCCGCAGCGCTGCGTGCGCATGCGGGTTTTTCGGTGGAGCGTATCAACGAGATTGAGCGCGAAGTCAAGCACGACGTGATTGCCTTTACGACGGCGGTGGCAGAGACTTTGAAGGACAAAGGGCAGGGCGAGCATTCGCGCTGGCTGCATTATGGGTTGACATCGAACGACGTCGTGGATACGGCACAGGCGCTGCAGATCAAGCAGGCGAGTGCATTGATCGCAGCGGGCCTTGATGGATTGCTGATTGCGCTTAAGAAGCGTGCGATCGAGCACAAGAACACAATTCAGATTGGTCGCACGCACGGGGTGCATGCCGAGCCGATCACGTTTGGGTTGAAGCTGGCGAATTTTTACGATGAAGTGCGGCGCAATGCAGAACGCTTTGCACGGGCCACCGAAGAGATTCGCGTGGGCAAGACCTCGGGAGCAGTGGGCGCATTTGCGCATTTGTCACCCGAGTCGGAAGAGTTGATTTGCGAAGGATTGGGGTTGAAGGCGGCGGCGGTTTCGAGCCAGGTTTTGTCGCGTGATCTCCATGCAAACTATGTGTCGGTGCTGGCGTTGATTTGCGCTTCGCTCGAAAAGATTGCTCTCGAAGTGAGGCACTTGCAACGGACAGAAGTGCGTGAGGCGGAGGAGCCGTTTGCGGTGGGACAGAAGGGGTCGAGTGCGATGCCGCACAAGAAGAACCCGATTGTCTGTGAGCAGATATGCGGACTGGCGCGGATTGTGAGATCGAACCTGCAAGCGGCGTTCGAGAACATTGCGCTGTGGCATGAGCGAGATATTTCGCACAGTTCGGTAGAGCGTGTGATCCTGCCGGATTCGACGATCCTGACCGACTATCTGCTGGCGAAAACGACCTGGCTCGTCGAAGGTTTGCGGGTGAATGAAGATCGCATGATGGCGAACTTCAAGGCGACGCTAGGGATTGTGTTTAGTGGCCAGTTGCTGCTGGATCTCGCAGAAGCAGGGATGTTGCGCGAGACGGCCTATCAACTGGTGCAAAGCCATGCAATGCAGTGCTGGGAAAGCGGGACGGATTTCAAGCAGGCCGTGAGTGCGGATGCTGAGATCACGAAGTACCTGAGCGCCGCGAGGCTCGATGAGACATTCTCGGCAGGGCGGCAGTTGAAGAACATCGACAAGCTGTTTGAGCGGGTGTTTGCGGATTAGGGAGTCGACGCTATTGGTATTGAGGCGTAAATTCCCAATCCCAATAATTGATGGCGGTGAGAATATCCAAGCCCTTAGGCGTTTCGAATCGCGCTCCAGTGCCCCTCGCTGTCACAGAGAAGGTGCCTCGGGTGAGTAGGCTAAAAGCTCCGGCGTTAATGGACTGGCTAGCGGGAAGTTGCGTAAGGACGCTCGCCGGTACGGTGAACTGTCCGGCAGAGACGTTTTGAATACAGACAAAGCCTGCACCGATGGCCGTTGCTGATTGCGCGTTGACGGAAAAACTGCTGCCGGAAATCGTGAGGATGGTAGACGGTTCACCGCCAGTCCAACGGACCGTAATCCCATTGCTACGATTGAGGACCTTGAAATCATCGGGGTTATTCGTCACCACAAGATCCTGGACTAGATCCAATGAACCGGAAAAAGACCCAACGTCAGCACCACCTGGACCACTGAGGGCGTAGCGACCAGGACTGAGATAGGTGTTTGGAACATTGGCTGCATTGTAGGTTGGGCCGCTGACTTGATTGTTCAATCGCAATGCCAATTGAATGCCGTTCGGCCCGTTGGACGTGAGTTGAGGGCCGGCGTCGAGGCCGATGCTTGTGTAATTTGGATAGGGGTTCTTAAGTGTGGCGACATCGTAAACGACGCAGCTTCCTGGGGTCGGTGCCAGGTTTGGGAAGCCAGGCGGCAATTCGCTGCGGAGCAACTTGCCAAGGTCCGCACCACCGTTCCGGTTGAACTGAGCCGAGAAAATGTCTTCCTTTTTGAAGGTGGTCACTGGCGCCACGCCGCTTGCGCCAAAACTATCGGTAGTGATGTATGAGGTACGTCTGGTCAGGCCGAGCCCACCCGAGTAGTAAGTGCCGCGGGCAATCCACGAATCGATTTCGGTTTGGGTTGGAATGATAGAGGAGCCTCCTCCACCGCCGCCAGCAGGGGGAGCGGGGCATGTATTGGTGGTAGATGTTGCGATCGTTACGAGGTTGCTGAGTACACCGCCGACGCGCACCTGAATGGTGTTGGTGCAGCTCGGAGTAATGTTTGCCGGAAGGAGGAAGACGATCTGGTCCAGCCCCGGAAAGCCCTGCGACCGACCGGCATAAAGGGGCGTGACTTCCGTCCCATCGACGAGCACGCGGATCTGGGCGGCTGCCGTCTGATCGCCAGAAGTGCCGCCAGTATCGGATGCGACATCGGGACCGACTCCAGTGCCCCAGAGATCCACGCGCTCCCCAGGGCGGGCAGGACGGGTATCGAAGATTCCAATCTTGCCGAGGTCTGTGTTGCGCTGTAGAATCAGCTGGCCACTGAGGGTTGCCTGCGCGGGACCGGTACCGCCTCCATTGGCGGTGATGACACCTGGCTTACGGGCAACGACGCTGGACCGGAACGGGGCAGATGCGGTTGCACCATTCGTGACGCGGACGTCGTATGCGCCTACGGGCGCAGTGGAGGGAAGCACGGCTGCCAGTTGATTCACACCATCGAGGTTGTAGGTGTACACCATCAGCGCGTTGACCACAGCTCCACCGTTAACGGCGGTGAAGGTGATGCGGACATTGTTCAAGATGGTGGGGTAAAGAGGTGCTGCAGAGTTAACATAACCGGCCCCGCTCAGCCCGGTACCTTTGACAACGAAGACCGCCCCTTGCGGCACGTTCGAAGAATAAGCGGCACCATCCTGAACAGCGGTGATTGTTGTCTGCGCCGTGAGAGCGGCGGCCATGGCCCCAAAGACGAATAAGAGTTTCATCAGTCCTCCCAAGATCCAACGCGTACTCACGAATTAGAGCAGGTCGTGGATGTTGATGCAAGTCGAGTCTGACTTCGAATCTGAACTCGCCGCTATGGCGTCATGCGGTTGAGGTCGCGAACGTCGAAGGCGAGGCGCTTGTTGGAGATGAGCTGTTTGGCAGAGAGCGCTTCTTTGGCTACGGAGCCGTCGGTGTTGTGCTCGTGGGTTTTACCGAGGATGTGATAGAGCTCGTGGGCAAGGACCCGCCCCAGTGCGCGACCGAGCAACTTGTCGGCCTCCTTGCGCTCGCCACCCCAGAGAGCGCCGGCGATCGCATTGGCAATGCGATCACAGGAGACTTCTGCAAAGGGAAGAATGGTTCCGTCGGTGGAATGAGTCCAGGCAAGCGGGCCGCGCTCATCCATGAACGGGATCAGATGCTCCATCTTACAGGTGCCCTTGAGCTTGACGAGAACGACGTCTTCAAAGGTCTCGGTAGGCCCGGCCTGTTCACGAAGCCGGACGTCGAGGGTGCGCCCGGAATCTTTCATGATCGAGTTGAGTTCGTACTTTAGCTCTTTGAGCGCGGAAGCAGAAGCATTGCCTTCAACGCTAAGAAGCACAGTAAGACTAGGGAGGGATTCCGCGCGGAGCGCGGGAAGCAGGCAGGCGATAAGTGCAAAAACGGCGGTCGACAAAGAACGCATTGGCTAACTGGGCTTCACTGATAAAGATACGCGAAAAAACGCATCTTGTTCTAGTATTTTTTATCGACCACAAAAAATTTTTCTATTAGGGTATTTTTTTGACGTGCGCGATATTATTTTTGGCGAG
The DNA here is from genome assembly GCA_025354885.1 of Acidobacteriota bacterium. GTDB lineage: Bacteria > Acidobacteriota > Terriglobia > Bryobacterales > Bryobacteraceae > Bryobacter. The sequence goes on from JANXLY010000145.1 coordinate 4,467, forward strand.
GTGTCGGTAGTAGGCTAAATCTACGTCCAGATAGAGCTTGGTGAGCAGGATGATTTGCCCCCCGTGGTGGTAGAAGTGCTCTGTTATGTGTGTGATGACCTCCATTACGGGCAGTGTGTAGCCTTGTGGTGTAACGGATTCAAGTAGCCGTTCGGCGGGCAGAGTTTCGACGATTCGTACGACTTCATCAAGGCGAGAGTGAAGACGGATTGCGAGTTCGGCACTGGAAATGCCGGATTGGGTGTTGAATTCAGAATCGCGATCGCGCGCATCGGGCTCGCCGCCAACGCCTGCGATGACCCACTGGCCGAGGTTTCCGATGAGATGAAGAACGAGGTTTCCTACCGAGTTGGAATTTGGATTGCCACGAGCCCAGATCTGATCGTCGGAGAGCCTGGAGAGGCAGTCGAGTATGCGCGCTTCCTGCTGACGGAGGCGGGATGCAGCGGTACGGATAAAGGCTTGATGAACTGCTGAAAGGTCAGGTAAATTGACGTTGCTCATAGTGATAGGATAGGCGCAAAGGAAAGGTACCAATGAGTTCTCGACGCATATTTCTGATGGGAGCACTGGCAGCCCCGGTGGCAACAGCAGCCAAGTCTCCGAATGACAAAATCCGGGTGGTGACGCTGGGGGTGAATGGACGGGGTAAGGATCATATTGGCGGATTTATGGCTCAGCCGGATGCCGAAATCGTTGGCATTTGCGATCCAGATGGGGATCTGCTCGCCAAGCGGGCTGATGAATTCGAGACAAAGTACAAGAAGAAGATCAAGACTTACCAGGACCTGCGGAAGGTTTACGACGACAAGGATGTGGATGCAGTGTCGATTGCGACACCGAATCACTGGCACTCTCTGGCAGCCATCTGGGCGTGTCAGGCGGGCAAGGATGTATACGTCGAGAAGCCCGGCAGCCACAACATTTATGAAGGTCGCAAAATGGTGGAGGCAGCACACAAGTACAACCGGATCGTGCAGCACGGGGTACAGTTGCGGTCGAGCGAAGCGCTGCAGGAAGCGGTAGCGCTGATGCGCAAGGGCGTGATCGGCAACGTATACATGTCGCGGGGACTGGTCTTCCGCTGGAGACCTTCGATCGGAAACAAGCAGCCGGAACCCGTGCCAGCCAACTTTGACTACGACCTGTGGGAAGGACCTGCACAGCATGTTCCGTTCAGCCGCCGGCACGTGCATTACAACTGGCACTGGCACTGGAACTGGGGCAACGGCGATGTAGGCAATCAGGGCATCCACGAGACTGACATGTGCATGTGGGGATTGGGCGTTGAGAGTTTCCCCGAGAAGATCACTTCACTCGGTGGCAAGTTCACATTCGATGACGACAAGGAAACGCCCGAGGTGCAGACCTCGCTGTATCACTATCCAAAAGAAAAAAAGATGATTCAGTTTGAAGTACGCCACTGGATGACGAACGATGAAGATGGAGCGAGTGTCGGCAATATCTTCTACGGTACTGAAGGCTATCTCGTGGTGAAGGGCTACGACACTTTTGAGATTTATCTTGGACAAAAGAAGGAAAAGGGCCCGAGCCGGAAGGCGGGTGGAGATCACTACAAGAACTTCATCAAGGCCGTGTACAGCCGCAAGACGAGCGATCAGAATGGTCCAGTAGAGACTGCTCATCTGGCGAGCGGGCTGGCGCATCTGGGCAATATTTCGTATCGCCTGGGAAGGCAGTTGACTTTCGATTCGGCCAAGGAAAAATTTGTGGGAGATCTCGAAGCAGACAAGATGCTGAAGCGGAATTACCGCAAAGGCTTCGTGGTGCCGGAGAAGGTCTAGACGCTCAAAACGTACGAATGGGGAGGGTTATGGGATCTTCGTGGTCTGATGGGCCACGAGTTGCCAACTCTTCCCTTTTTTGACCCAGACATGCATGACCATCAGATGGTCGTTGAAGGCACCAGAATCGTTCTTGCCCGTGAAGCGGGCGAAGGAGTGAGAGACCGCCGTATTCCCGTACATGTTGATCTTTGTCTTCTCAAGGGTCATGGTGTCATAGCGCTGCTTGCCGCCTTTGAGTCGCACCATGTATTGCTCCAGGGTCTCTACGTTGCCAGTGGAATGAGCATAGATCAACTCAGGAGCATAGAGCTTTGAGAGGGCAGCAAAGTCCTGCTTGACAACAGCAGCGGTCCAGGAGTTTTCTGCGGCGCGGATGGCGTCTTCGGGAGATGCAGCGACGAGGGAGAAGGTGAGGAGGAGGAGAGGGAGTATTCTTAGCACCGTCCCTTGATATCGCAAGGTGGGGGGAAGAGTCAAGGATGGAGAGTCCAGAGGGCGCGGCGATTGGGGAGGAGTTGCAGCGTGGTGTTGCCGATTTTGAGGGTGGTCGGATCGGGCTGTTGCCTGAGCGAGAAGTGGATGGCAGTGACACCGATGATCTGGGGCGTGTTGCGCAGAAGCACGGAGGCATTGGGGCCAGTGCAGAGGATCGTATCGGCATTTGTCTCCACTTTCCAACCAGCGGCCTGGAGCTGTTGTGCCCGAACATGATGACCCTCTGCGGGGCCACTGATTTCGATACGGTCGGCATCATGGAGCATCGTGGACTGGCGCAACTTTGAGAGCTTGAGCCGCTCACAGTAAGCGGCAAGAATGTCGCGTTGCAAGATGGAACTGCGGCCTGCCGGATTCCAGCGTTTGGCGAATCCCGGCGCATACTGCATGGAGAATACACGGAGCCCGTCCACCGCCGAGACGGCGCGGGTCTCTTCGAAGCTGGTCATGAGGAACCAGTCGAGAGGCTGCCCATCGAGCTGGCGAGTAATCATGGTGGTGAGGCTGGGGCGAAGTCTCTGCCATTTGGCGCGCAGAGCAGCGGAGCCTTCGGCGTTTTCGATGCCCAGAGCAAAGCCTGCATCGCCGGTCTTGCGTTCGCCTTTGTCTGCTTCAAAGAATTCAAAATAAACGTTTGTTCCGTAGAGGTAAAGACCGGAATAAGTGCTGTCGTTGCGTACCGTGGTGCGTTGCTCAAATGGAGCGAATTGTTCGCGCAAGAAGCTGGACCCTTCTATGGCTGCGTAAGTTTGGGCGTCGACAGTAGCGTAGAAGTGATTGAGCAATGGAACTTGCTCATCAGGCTTTGCCGCAAGTGCCGGGAGTACGGCAAGTAGAGTGCGGCGCTTCATGTTCCGCTACGGCTTCGGAGGATCGACCTTGATGATCGTTTCGCCTTTTTTTGCTTTCCCAAGCTGGCGGCGAACTACGAGTTCCTGGGTTTGGGTATCGTGATCGAGGGCATCGACGCGGTAACGAAGTTCGTCCCGTTCCCGGGCAAGGTTGGCATTCTGGGTCTCGAGAAGCTGGAGATTCTGGCGCTGTTTGAGCAAAGCAGGCACGCCATTGGGACCGAGTAGTGCGACGACTATGTAGACACTTGCCGTCAATAGCCCGAGGGCAAGACCGGCGCGGCGGATGATCGTAGATTCAAACATCGAAATAAGTCTTCTCTTGTTTATAAACTGTTACTGGAGATAAGGCAATTGGAGAATCCAAAAGAGTGCAAATATTGTTTGATTCTCTCGACGGCACCAGATCTTGCGACGGCACGCAAACTGGCTCAAACCCTCGTTGAGAGGAGGCTGGCGGCCTGCGTAAATCTGGTGCCAGGCCTCGAGAGTATTTACCACTGGCAAGGCGTGATTGAGAGCAGCAGCGAAGTCATGCTGGTCATCAAAACCGAGCTTGCCAAACAGGAGCAGTCGCTAGCGGCACTAAGCGAATTGCACCCTTACGATACGCCTGAGGGGATCGTTGTGGCATTGGGCGGCGGGCTTCAAAAGTACCTGGACTGGATTGGCTCAAGCCTTCGCGAAGACTGTGATAGTCTCGACAAAGTTCATGAAGCCAACCAACACTAGACACTGGGTGATCGTCTTCGCGGTCGTCCTCTCGATCGTCACCTACATTGACCGCGTATCGATTTCCTTTGCCGGTCCGACGATGAGGGAAGACCTGAAGCTGAGTTCCGAGCAGTTTGGATGGGTGCTGGCTGCGTTTGCATGGGCTTACGCTTTGTTCGAGATTCCGGGCGGGTGGATGGGGGACAAGTTGGGTGCGCGCAAAGTTTTGACGCGCATTGTATTGTGGTGGAGTTTTTTCACCGCAGCCACTGGCTGGGCGATGAATTTCACTTACCTGATCGTGGTTCGCGCACTGTTCGGCGCAGGCGAGGCTGGTGCGTTTCCCAACATTACAAAGGCCTTTGCCACCTGGTTGCCGGCGCCGGAGAAAAGCAGAGCCCAGGGCATCGTCTGGATGAGCGCGCGCTGGGGCGGAGCATTTACGCCACTGCTGATGGCGGCGTTATTTCAACTGATCGACTGGCGAACCGCATTTCAACTTTTTGCCGGGCTCGGTGTGATCTGGACAGCGGTTTTCTACGTCTGGTATCGAGACAATCCAAAGGATCACAAGAGCGTCAACGCGCAGGAGCTGGAGATCATCGGCGATAGTGTGAAAATGGCCGATGACCATGGCAGTGTTCCGTGGGGACGATTTGCAGCTTCGCGCAGCATCTGGCTGCTCTGGATACAGTACTTCATGTTGAGCTACGGCTGGTATTTCTACATCACCTGGTTCCCAACTTATTTGAAGGAGGCATTGAAGTATGACCTCAAGGCCGGTGGCGCTCTTCTGAGCGGCATGCCCTTATTCCTTGGTGGCATCGGCTGCCTGGTGAGCGGCTTTTTGACTCCGCAGCTGGCTGTATGGATGGGTGACTCGCGCAAGGCGAGAAAGTACATGGCCGTTACTGGCATGACGATGGCAGGCACCCTACTGTTGATCGCAATGCAATTGAAGGAGCCGCTGGTGATTGTGGGTGTGATTGCGATGGCGAGTTTCTTCAATGACATCGTGATGCCGCCGGCCTGGAATACCTGCATGGATGTGGGTGGCAAGTTTGCCGGCACTCTATCGGGCAGCATGAACATGATGGGGAACTTTGCCGGTGGCGTTGCGCCCGTGGTAATCGGCTATGTTCTCAAATCAACCGGAAACGACTTCACGGTGACCTTTTACATTTCAGCAGCAGCCTATTTCATCGGGGCATTATGCTGGCTGGGAATTGATTCGACACGTCCTCTTGATCACAAGGCCTGACCATGCGGCGATGGTTACGAAGGGCAGTCCGGTTGATCCTGCTGGCACTACTCGCGCTGGTCATTGCCTACGAGGAGTTGCAGTGGCGGCTCTCGGCCGTATTCGCTTTACTGGGTAAGCTGCCGGTATTTCGAAGCATCGAGAATTGGGCAACGGGGTTGCCGCCGTACGGGGCACTGGCACTGTTTGGATTTCCCACGGTTGTCCTGCTACCGCTGAAAATGCTTGCACTTTACTGGCTGGCTGGCGGCCAGAAAGTGTTGGGACTTGGAACGATCTTTGCGGCAAAAGTAATCGGCACAGCGCTGGTGGCGCGGATCTTTCAATTGACGCGGGGAGCACTATTGACGATTGGCTGGTGCCTGTGGATTTTTGAAAAAATCAGTGCGCTGCGAGAAGCCGCTTACGGGGTTTGGAAGAAGATGCCGGTGGTCCGGTGGTGGAAGACACGATGGGCGAAAGAGAAGGCACGGGGCGGATTTTGGAAGCGGCGGTGGATGGCATTGCGAGACAAGGTAAAGAAGCGTTAGCGAAGGGCCGAGTTATGTAAAGAGTGCGTAAAGATTGGGGCTTTTGGGCTCTTTCCCGTAACTGGTGCGGCCAGAAGAGCGTCAAAAAAGGGTGACTCGTATGAAGATGAATCCTGCTATTTTGCGGCGCGGCTTTTTGCTGGCGCCTTTTGCGACATTGGCTTACGGCGGCAGTAGCATCATCGAGACGCATCGCCGCGAGAATGTCCTTGGAACTTCGCTGGAACTGCTGGTGGATGGGGAAGCTGCGGGGGCGCTGAACGCATGCCTCTATGAAATAGAGCGGTTGCGCAGGATTCTGAGCACTTATGACGAGAACAGCGTGATTTCGGAGTGGATGAGAAGCGGGGAGTCGGGGGCAATACCTGTTGAGTTGAAGGAAGTGTTGCGCGCCTATGAGCACTGGAGTGAGGCAAGCGGCGGCGCGATTGCGGCTAAGCTCGACGGCAAATGGAATGTGAATGCTCTTGGCAAGAGCTACATAGTAGAGCGTGCGCTCGAGGCCGCGCGGCGGGCGGCGCCAAAAGCGCGGGGGCTTTTGTTGAATATTGGGGGAGACATTGCGGCGACAGGATCGGCGTGGCGGATTGGGGTTTGCGATCCAGGTCGCTGGCAGGAGAATGCAGAAAAGCTGACAGAGCTTGTTTTGGCGGATGGAGCCGTTGCGACCAGCGGCGGGTATGAGCGAGGCGCGGCGCATCTGATCGATCCGCGCATCGGCCAGACAGCCCGAGGCGCAGCCAGTGCAACCGTTGTAGCTCGTGACGCAGTAACGGCGAATGCCCTTTCGACAGCGCTCTGTGTGCTCGGTCGCGAGCAAGGCAGACGCCTTGTGGAATCGGTGCCCGGAGCAGAATGTCTGGTGGTGGAACGGAACGGAGATGTGTGGCGCAGCTCAGCTTTTGCGCGCTTGGAGAGGCCCATCGAAATGCGTCCAGCGGCGGCGCCTGCGTTGTGGCCCAAGGGACAACAACTGACCATCACGCTGACGCTCAAGACGATTGAAGGCTACCGTGTGCGCAGGCCCTATGTTGCAGTGTGGGCGGAAGACCTATCGGGCAAGCTGGTTCGTAACATCACGGTGTGGACCGAGAAGCGCCGCTGGTTGCCCGATCTTTTTGAGTGGTGGAAGAAGTCGGGGAGCAATGGTGGAGGTGCGAGTGTGACGCGCGCAACGCGGGCACCAGGCCGCTACCAACTGTTATGGGATGGCCTCGATGATGCGGGCCAACCATTGCCCGAAGGCAAGTACAGGCTTGTCGTCGAGACGAATCGCGAGCATGGCAGCTATGCCAAAGAGAGCGGAGTGATCGAATGCGGGGCAAAGCCGGCGACGATGGTATTGCAAGAGACTGGAGAGTTTGAAGCGGTAACGCTGAGCTACGGAGCGGCTGGACAAGAGGCATGAGTGCGATTCAAAAGGAGTTTATGAGATGGAGCCGGACCCTGCACATTTATGTTTCGCTGCTGGGCTTCACTTTGTTTCTGTTCTTTGCGCTGACCGGCATCCAGTTGACGCATGAGTCGTTTGGAATGGATGAGGCGAAGGCAAGTGAAGAGACGGTGAGTGTGCCGGAAGCTGTCGCGAAATCGGCGCAACGGGAACAGGTATTGGCTAGCTTGAAGCCACGCCTGGCAGTGGAGCGCTTTGAAGTGCGAGCGAATGAAATCGAGATTTCACTGATGGGACCGGGCGAGCGGGCGCAGTTGAGAATTGCACGCGATACAGGCCACGGCGAGTTGCACCGGGAGAGGCGCGGTTGGGTGGGAGCGATGGCGGATCTACACAAGGGAGCCGCAACAGGTTGGCTCTGGCGAATGTTGATGGACCTCACTTGCGCCTGGATCGTGGTGAGTTCAATTACGGGATTTTTGATGGTGCTGTCGCTGCCAAAGCGAACGGCCTGGGGGCTGATCAGTGTGGCGATCGGAACACTGCTGGCACTTGCGGTTTACGCGCTTATTCCGGCGGGATGAGCCGCAGCATTCCGAAGTTGACGCTGAGATCACGATCATCGTTGGGCGCGTTCCAGACTGGGCTAACGCGAATTTCCAACTCGTAGCGGGGAGCGGCGGGGAGATTCACCTCAAGGGCAAACAAGCCATTGCGATCGAGATGCCAAGCCTTGAGCGGCAGGCCATTGACGAACACTTCCACTACCGGACGGGGGCTTGCTTGCAGGATCGGTTCGGGGGCAAAGCCGCGCAATCGGAGCCGTTGTTCCCCGCCCTTCACATTTTCAAGCCAGGCAGAAGCACGAGCACCAATCCATCGATATTTGTTTCCGTAAACCCCTTCAAGCTCGTGCCACCCATGACCAAGGTGCTTCTCGTGCGAGGGCAATGAGAAGTCGATAATATCGTTGCGGTCCCCAGGGTAGAGCTCGCGCTTGTCTTGCGAGGGAAGCAGATTGTAGACCCCATCATTGAGCAACGCTTCGTATGCACAGGAAGTGCAGCGCAAGGTCCGACTGGAATCGAGCTGCAAATCGGCACCACAATCGGGGCAGCGGAAGTAAGATTCAAAAGGCGGTTGAACGGGCAGGCTTGGCGGGTCACCAGCCTTGCGGCAAATGGCAGCAAGAGTGCCTCCCATGAGGCGCGCAGCGCGCCACTGGGATTTATGCGGGTCAAGTTGAATCGCGATTTTCTTGACCCAACGTTCGGCCCAGCCACGTTCCGGGACGTACAATTTGTACTCTTGTTCCGCGAAGTGTTTGGTGACAAGGCGATGCCAGTCGCTCAAATACATGCGGTGATTCTGATGGATTCCGAATGATTCTTCCTGATGAGCGCCGATGACGTCTTTGACCAGAAAGCCCAAGAGTCCCCAGTCTGAAAGCTTGCGCTCCCAGGGCTTCATGGTGTCGTAGTAAGGGCAACGATAGATGCGAGCAGTGAGCAATCGGCGCATCGGTTCTTCAGCGAAGACGAAGATGCCGCCCGGAGCAAGCACGCGTTTCACTTCAAGAATTACACTCTCGATATCCATGAATTGCGAGAGCATCTGAAAGGCAACCACCATGCGTAGCGAGTTGTCTTTGAAGGGCAGATGAAGCGCATCGCCGGCAACGAGAGTTGGGGATTTTTCCAGTTGCCATTTCTCGCGAAGCACGACGCCGTAGCGCAGGGAGTCTTCTGAAATGTCGAGCGCAAATCCCTCGGCTCCATACTTGTTGGCAAGCATGTAGCTGGAGTGGCCGGCGTTGGAGCCAATTTCTAGAAATGGAGTCATCGGCCCGATGAAATCGAGCATTTCGTCAAGGATTGCGCCACGGCGTTCGTTTTCTTCGGCGTAGACGCGGAACGCGCGCTCGGGCTCACCGAGGCTGGCAAAGTTATGAAATTCTACTTCAGCGCGTTTGACGGAAAGTGACTGGGCCGCGTCCTCGTGGGGAGTATCGGGCTCCGGTTTATTTTTTGTTTGCATCCATCCATTCGCCTGATCTCATGACGCGCATCGGACTGGCGAGCAGGAGAGGATTTTCGAGAGGATTGCCTGAAAGCAGAAAAAGGTCGGCGGAAGCACCGTATTCGAGACGGGCTCCCATTTGGGTCGGCACGATAAAAAGGCCGGTGGCATTGGTGCGGATTGCGTTCTCAGGAATTTTCAGACCCTTTGAGGAGGAGGCAATCACGACGTTGCCAAGCTCGACGAGCACCAGCGCATCCGGGATGGGAGGCCGGCCGGTGCCGTCAATCAGAGTGCCGCCAATGATGGCTTTCGGTGGAGGAGCAGGGCGAGAATCATAAGCCGTAGTTCCACAGGAAACAAGGAGAAGAATGGCACTGAGGCCAAGAGCTCGAAGACACAACATTTAACTATCTATTATCTCCGATGGAAGGCTTCGAATGTCATCCAGGAGAAAATCTGGTGCAAAAGCAGACAATTCTTCACGGGTCATGGGGCCTGTTGTAACGCTGATGATGGCGATTCCATTTTCGCGGGCAGCACGAATGTCGTTGAGATGATCGCCGACCAGATAGATGGGTGCATCCGGGGCACACAAGCGCTGGCGACGAGCCTGCGATATGGCGAGCTGTGCGAGTTCAGCGCGAGTGCGGCCCATCTCGGCGAAGGCTCCAAAGTGAAAGCAATGTCGCAGGCCGGCCTGATGCATTTTGTGCCAGCCGATGCGTGAGAGGTTCCCTGTAACAAGGCCACAGGCGATGCCGCGACGTTTGAGGCGGGCAAGAAAGGGCCGCATACCAGGGCAGACCCTGTGACGCAAATCAGGGCAGATGCGAGGGTAATGGCGCTGTGCTGATGCGACAATGCCGGGCATCCACTGGCCAATGCGCTTGTCGGCTACTCCGGCCTGACTGAGCATCAGGCGAACAATGTCCCGATCAAGCATGCCAGCAACAGGAACGCCTTCCGTTGTGATGTGGCGACCTGCTGCGAGCGAGGCCGCGTGTTCGAGAGCAAGACGGTGGTGAGGGCCTGCTCGCGAGAGCAGCGTGCCATCAATATCGAAAAGAAAGAGAGGCTGGGCCAACCTACGATAGTAAGATAAAAGAACGAATGCAGGTATTGCAGGCAGCAGGGGAGAAGTACATTCTTCTCGAATTGGAACAGGAAGCGCTTGGCGGAATCGCAAGTCAGGCGGGATTCGATCTCAAAATCGAAGAGACCCAGCGAGTCTGGATCGTAGACCTGACAGCGCAGGAGCGGCAGTCGCCGCTACTGCTGTTTGATGCTGCGGATCCGGGGAATCTAGGGTGGTTTTCGCGCTGCCAATTCTATGTGGATGGTGCGAGCGGAAATGTGTTGCAGACTCCAATCGCGATTGCAAACATACGCGATAAACGCGGCAATCTTTTGCAGAACGGATTGCGGATGCATATTTCCAAAGAGCTATCCGCGAACTTCAAGTTGCCGGGCAGAGTGGCAGTGAATGAACAAATGATCTACCAGGTTTTTTACAATCTGCTGCACGCCTTGCAAAACGTGGGCGTTGGATTGTGCGGGGGCCCAAGCGTGAGAGCACTGGCAGGACGTGGAGAAAACGCGGCACTGCGGTCATAGGTAGCGGCTGTCAATGCTCGTATCGATCATTGTCCCTGTATTGAACGAGGCCGCTGGCATTGCAGAACTGCTACGGATGACAGGCAGGCTCGGTGCGCGCGAAGTGATCCTGGTGGATGGTGGATCGATCGACGGAACAAGGGAAATTGCAAAAAGCCTGGGTGCAGTTGTCGTCGAATCTGCGCCAGGGCGCGGACCACAAATGAATGCCGGTGCAGCGCAGGCGACAGGAGAAGTGTTGCTCTTTCTGCACGCCGATGTTCGATTGCGAGAGAACGCGTTGTCGAAACTGGTAACCAGTTTGAGCGACCCTCGCAAGAGAGGGGGCATCTTCGACGTCCACTTTGATGGCGACGACTGGATCGCGCGCAGCTTTTATCTGATATACCACTGGCGCCGTTACCTGGGCATTTTTTATGGCGATGCCGGGATCTTTGTGCGGCGTGAGGTATTTAAGGAGATGGGAGGATTCAAGCCCTATCCGATCATGGAGGACTATGAATTCGGCCGACGGCTCTTTGGCAGGGGAGGCAGGATGGCTATTCTGGACGAACCGATTTATGTCTCTGACCGGCGCTGGCGCAAGGTTGGGCTGCGGCGCACGTTATTTGTCTGGGTTGTCATCCAGACCGCGTACAGCCTCGGATATCCAGCGGAACGTCTAGGCCGTCTGTATCGTCAAATTCGCTAAGGAGTCTCGATGAAACTGTTTTTGATCCTGCTGGCTGGATGTGTTTTGGCGCAGGACCCACGAGAGATCCTCAAGCGGGCCATGGAGAAGGACGAGCGCAATCTCAGCCTGCTGGATACCTATATGTACGAGCGCCGCACTTTGCAACGAATGTACGAGAAGGATGGAAAGCTCAAGGAAACCACCGATAAGGTGCATGAAGTTTTTCATGTGGATGGCTCTGAAATTGAGCGGCTGATGATGAAGAATGGCAAGGCGCTGAGCGAGAAAGATCAGGAGGCCGAGCGCAAGCGCGTGGACAGAGAGATCACAAAAATCAAGAACGAGAGCCCGAAGGATCGGGCCAGACGTCGTGGAGAAACTGATAAAGACAAACGCGAAGAAGTAGAGGCTCGGCGAGAAGTATTCGATGCTTTTGAGCTGAAGCTGGTGGGTGTGCAAAAGATCAACGGCAGGCAGTGTTGGGGGATACGTGGCGATCCGCGCGCCGGGTTTGTTGGTAAGGGGCGGCGTGCGGATCAGATGAAAAAGGTGAAGGGCACGGCCTGGATTGATCAGGAGAGTTATGAACTGGCGCGGCTTGAAATGGACACACACGATACGATCTCGTTTGGGTGGTTTCTGTTCCGTCTGCAACCGGGAGCGAAGATTCGCGTGGATCAGACTTTGATCAATGGAGAAGTCTGGTTGCCGAAAGAAATTGACGTGCGCGCGGATGCGAGATTACTGGGCAAGATGCTGCGGGTTGGCATCGAGGTCCGTTACGACAAGTTCCGGAAATTCAGTGCGGATTCAAAGCTGGTAGCAGGGGAACAGTAGGCGGATGCGATTCTCTCCCTGGTCCCTTTGTTTTCACACTTCATAACGGACGCATTTTTCGTGTGGGCAGTTTGAGCAGCAAGCATCGAAACTGGTAGCTATTCGGCCATCGGGGTGGATTTGGATTTCGAATTTTTGACTGGGTCAGTCAGGCGGGCAAGAGTATCGCGCAGATCCTGTAGGTGCAGCGGTTTGGCAAGAAATGCGTCCATGCCTGCCTCTATGCAACGGGTTTGTTCTTCTTGCAACACTCCGGCCGAGAGGGCAACAATTGGGACATAGGATTTGGTGCGGCCCTCCCGCTCGCGGATCAAAAGAGTGGCACGCAGACCATCCAGCACGGGCATGTGAATATCCATCAGGATCAGGTCGAAGCGGTTATTGGCCGATGCTTCGAAGGCCATTGCGCCATCCTGCACAAGTTCCACGGAATGGCCGTCGCGCTCCAGCATCTTCGTGACAACAAGTTGGTTGACTCGATTGTCCTCGGCAAGCAGAATATAGAGCGGCCTTTGCACCCATTTCTTAAAATCCGTTGTCTCCATAGGAGCATCCAGCTCGGCCACAGTCGCCTTCATCCGGATTTCGAAGTAGAAGCGACTGCCTGCACCTGCTTCGCTTTCCACTCGAAGTGCTCCACCCATGAGTTCAACAAGACTTCGAGAGATTGCGAGCCCAAGTCCAGTGCCGCCAAAGCGGCGGGTTGTCGATCCATCCGCTTGACGAAAGGCGTCGAAAATCAATTCCTGTTTAGCAAGAGGTATGCCTATGCCTGAATCCTCAACCGAAAAACTGACGAGTTCAGGAGTAGCGGAAACAAGTTTGAGACGAACGAATCCAGAGTCGGTGAACTTGATTGCGTTTCCGACAAGGTTGAGGAGCACTTGCTGCAGTCGCTTTCGGTCGCCGACTACCCACTCCGGCACCGAGCAGTCTACAATGACTTCAAATTGAATTGCTTTATTTGTGGCAGCCGCTTCGAGAAGCGCCGCAATCGATTGAACGGCTTGGGGGAGACAGAAAGCGGAAGACTCCAGTTCCAGGTAGCCACTTTCCACTTTGGAGAGATCGAGAATCTCGTTCAGCAAAGAGAGGAGATTCTCAGCTGAAGACTTCGCCAGATCGACGAAACCTTGCTGCTCGATATCGAGACGCGTGCTTGCGGCAAGTTGGAGCATTCCAAGTACGCCGTTCATTGGAGTTCGAATCTCATGGCTCATGGTGGCTAGAAATTCCGACTTCAGACGGTTGGCTTCACGCGCTTCGACAAGCAGGCGCTCGATTTCGCCCGTTCGAGCAGCAACCGCTGCTTCAAGCCGATTTTTTTCTGCGATGAGTTGCTTGTTGCGATATCGCCAGAACAGCACAATGGTAAGCAAGCCAATCAAGAGGAAGAGGGCCCGGCCAGCCCAGCTCTGCCACAAAGGCACAGCAACATCGAAAGGAATTTCAATCAGCGTCTTGCTCCAGGGCTGTTGACCGATCTTGACACGAGCCTCAAACCGATTGGCCCCGCCAGGAATGCCGGTGAAACTGACCAGGCCGGAATTCCTGGTGGCCCATGGGTCATCTTCCTGACCGAGACGGAATTGATAGGAGATTCTGTTCTCGTAGCGGAAATCAAGCGCACTCACGTCCACTTCAACTTCGTTCGGTGTATGAGGTACATGGAGCGGCAAGGATGGGTCTACAGGCTTGCCATTCACGCGGATGGAATTGAGGCGCAGGGAGGGAACCGGGATGAACATTGGATTGCGCAATCTTCCGTGAGCCAATCCGCGGGCAGTTCCGATCCAGACACTGCCGTCGTCGTCTGCAAAGAAGGCATTGGAATTGCAATCGTTCCAGATTAGGCCATCCTGGTCCGTAATGAGTAGAGTTTTCTTGCCATTAGAAACGAAGACACCCCGATCCGTGCCTGACCAAAGGAGGCCGCTCTTGTCGAGCCCGCTGAAGTAGTGCATGTAGCCGGTCGGGGCCTCCACATTGGGGTTATGCTCGAAGCTTGGTTCGGTTCCAGACCAATGAATTCTTGTCTCTCCAACCCCCTCCAGATAGCCGACAGAAATCGTATCCTTCGCAGTCTCACGCGCAAACCAGGTGCTACTTGCCAGGAGACCGGCTTTAGAATCGAAGCGTCGCCAGCGAGTTCCTTCACGCACGACCAGCCCAGCATTGCCCGCAGCCCAAATGCGCCCACGAGAATCCTGACTCACCGTATAAATAGTTTCCGCTGATTCGCGCTTCTGCAGTCCAATGGCTTCCCATGTGCCCGGCTTGTCCTCAGTGGCACGAAACAGACCGCTACTGGTGCCCAACCATAGCCCACGGTCCCGGTCGAGGAACACGCTGTACAGCGACTGAATGGAAGCCCCGGCTGGAAACCCGAAAACACGATAGGTTTTGTTGACCGTGTCTACATGCAGCAGACCAATCGAACGGGATGAAGCCCAAAATGAAGTTGGGGAATCCATTGCGAGCGACATGATGGGGCCGAGGTGCTTACCTGCTTCACCTCCGAGAGAACGCCATTGCTGCGCCGCTTCAACGAAATAGTTGAGACCGTTATCGGTACCAGCCCAAAGTGTATGGCGACCATCACGCAGCACAGACCAGACAGTGTTGCTATTCAGCCCCTCTTGCTTGGTCCAGCCTTCCCATTCGTCATGACCCAGCCAACGCGCAACCCCATCGCCAAGATATCCAATCCAGAGATTATCTGCATGATCGCTGAGGATCGAAGTGATTGGCTCGCTACCAATTCCGCTGGAGTTGCTAATCCGGCGCCAAGGTTGTGACGTGTCCTGATGAACCCACAGTCCGTCGCTAGCCGGCAGATAAAGCCGATCCTGATTGCCAGCAAATATGAATGCAAGACCAAAGGCGTTGAGGGAACTAAGCACGCTTTCAAAACGGGAGGCACCTTTGCGCAGATAGAGCAGACGCGAATTCGAACGCACCCAGAGGGTCTCTCGCCGATCGATAGCGATACCGTCCCACTGATCCTCAGGGATGCCCCGGTCTTGCTGATGATACTGAAGTTTCCCTTCAGGGGTCAGCGAACAAATTCCTCGCCCACAGCCGAACCAGGCTTGCTGTTGCTTGTCGGTCACCATCTGGAAAATAGTTTTGGAGCGGAGTGATGATGGTAGATATGCGAGCGAGAAAACGTAGGTAAAGGACTTTCCTGTGCGGCGTCCGATTACAACGCCGCCTGAACCGGAGACGAAGAGATCGCCATTCGAATTTACAACCATCCCCATGCCTGGAGAGTACGCAGCCTGGCTATAAGCATATTCGGGAATAAATCGTCCAGCCTGCAAACGGGCGATTCCGAGATGTGTATTTACCCACAGAGTGCCATCCGGACTTTGTGCCAGCGAAAGAATGTAAGCGCCAGGAAGCCCGTCACTGCGGCCAAAGTGAACCATGCGTTGGGCGTCATAGCGGAAGAGTCCGTTTTGAGTGCCAATCCACAAGTAATGATCCCGGTCCTGCAACATGGCCGTGGTGGCCAGATTGCCCAGGCCATTCTCTTGTCGGTACTCACGAAAGCGATAGCGTTGAGCACTTAGTGGCACGGCGGCCAGATAGAAAAGGATAAAGACAAAAACGAGAAGAGTTAGCCTCATGAGAGAGCTAGCTCTACTGTAGCGTGAAGCGGAGTTCCGAATCTCTACTCAGATTGAACAGGAGCCGCAATGAGAATCGGCAAGGTCGGCGTTGTGGATCCTGCCTCTGGCTCTAGTGTCACCGCAATTGCGGCGATGCCCGACGGGTCAACCACTCCGGGGCGGAAGTGAATTCCCTGCCCGTTCTCGCCTCGGAAGAGGCCGGCAGGAATCGGTGCCCCGCCTTGCTTGGGGACAAACCACATCTCAAAGATTTTTCCAGCAGGCATCACCGGCAAGTTTCCGGCAAAGAGTAAAACGCCTCGATCGCGATTGATGAAGACCTGGCCACGCGGAGGGGTCGGTTGGGCATCGCCAAACCTGACCGTAATGGTGCTGGGCTGCCGCAAGAAGTCGTAGAGATCCTTCGACTGCGCCACAAGCTTGTTGCTGACATCGAGTTGACGGCGAAGCTCAGCAATCTGTCCTTCACGCCTCTCCACATCCTGGCGAATGTTGAAGGTGATCACGAGCAAAACAGCACACGCCGCTGCGAGGCCAAGCACCCATGTCCATCCAAAGCCGCGTTCCTTCACCCCGGCCGCAAGCAGCAAACGCCGCCGCAGTCTGGCCGGAGGCGTGGCTTCTGGTGCTACATGCGCCAGCGAACTGGTAAGCAACGAAGCTTTGCGCAGCCCTTCAATGGTTGTTACATCACCCGCTTCGAGCAATGCACGCACTTCCGCCATCTCATCGGGCTCAAGCAGGCCGAGGGCAAAAAGCTCATAGAGCAGTTCGCGATCCAGTGGGTCGAGATTTTCAAGCGACATGGAAACTCTCTCTCAAACTCGTCAGCGCAGTACGAACCCAGGTCTTGATCGTACCGAGCGGCTGCCCCAGTTTTTCGGCCATCTCGGATTGCGACAGGCCCTCAAAGTAGGCAAGCTCCAGCACTTCGCGCTGATTTTTTTTCAGCTTCGAAAATGCTGCACGAATTCGGCGGGCTTGTTCCTGGTCTACCATTCTGTCTTCTGTATTGACGAATAAAGTGACCCTTTCGGATGACACAAGTTCAAAAGTTGATGCCTGTTGTTGCCCGGCAGTGGATCGCAGATAGTCAATTGCGCGGTTTCGGGCAATCGTCAAGAGCCAGGGGCCAATTCTCGCCCGTGCAGCATCAATGTCGCCAGATCGATTCCAGGCGCGCAGAAAAGTCTCCTGTGCAAGTTCTTCAGCTACAGACGCATTCCGGACCACACGCAGGATCACAGAGTAAACGATGCGCGAATATCGATCATAAAGATCAGACATAGCATCCGGGTCGCGCCGACGCAAGCGCTCAATCAGTTCCGTTTCATTGCCGCTGATTAGATCAGCAAACAGGATCAGGATGTGCCAGATCATGCTACGCCCCCCGCGCTTTGCTTTTGATATAACCCATGTTTGCTAATATACTGCGCCACTGGTATTGGCAATCCGGTCGCAGCTTCGCCTGCTGCGATTTGCGCACGAATCCCGGATGAACTTTCGCCAAATGCAACGCGGTCCATTCGATGGACACACGCCCCCTTTGGAATTGCGTACTCAAAACCCGGCCGCGCAGCAACAATAAATTCGGTCATCTGAAAAACTTCCTCCACGCGATACCAGGTGAGTACTTCAGCAAATGCGTCGGCGCCGATAAGAAAGAAGAATTGCGTTGAGCCACCGTACTGAGTACGTAAATGATGCAGGGTTTGGATTGTATAACTTTTACCGTCGCGATTCTCAATATCGCAAGCTTCAAACTGCGGGTCGGCCTGACAGGCGAGTTGGACCATTTGGAGGCGATGCTCGTAAGGAGCATCCGTCAACGACTGCTTGTGTGGTGGTCGGCGGTTGGGAATGAAAAGCAGCTTGTCCAGAGCAAACGCGTCCACCGCAGCACGGGCAACAGCAAGATGCGCGTCGTGGATCGGATCAAAAGTTCCGCCGTACAGGCCAAGGCGCATTACTTCTTCGAGAGATCGAGAATTCGGATGTTGCGGAAGCGGGCTTCCATGCCTGGGCCAGCGTGCAGTTGCAGCGCAATGATTCCTGAAAGCTTGGTCGGGTCCTCGAGTTCGCAGGTCTTCAATCCGTTGATCGTAATCTCGATTTTTGGACCAACCGCGCGCAGAATCATCGAATTGTATTCGCCATTCCTGACCACAGTTTCAGCCTTGCCCTTCCAACCGTTCACCATGATGCCCCGCTTGCCCTTTTCGTCGTAAACGCCGCCCCACCAGTTCTTGTCGGCTGCATCGGCCTGCAAACCCTTCACAACAAATTCAGGAAGCTGCTCCGAACGAAATTGAACACCGGAATTGTGATTGCGAAGCTTCATATCGAGACGAAGTTCGAAGTCACCAAATTCTTTTTTGAGGATCAGAAAGGTGTTGTGGGGAATCTTCCGCTTGTCGGTATTGCCTATCAATTCGCCGCCTGCCGCGCTCCACAGATCCGGCTCGCCTTCCCAGCCCTTGAGGGACTTGCCGTCAAAAAGAAGCTTGAAGCCAGCCTTTTTTTCATCTTTGGTGAGCTTGTTTTGGCCAAACAGGGAGAGGCCGATGACGAATAAGAGAAGTAGTCGCATGATCACAACCATATTATGACGAGCGCGATGCTTTAAGGAAAGCTTCGCTGAGAAAGTCCGCAGATACTCGGCCCCAGGTCTCATTCACCTGCAGACTGAATCCGCCTTGGACCGCAGGTCGCAGAAAGACTCCGCTTGCTTCCAGCAGCTTCACAAACGATTCGGGGCTACCGGATTGCAATTTGAGGCGGAGGATATTCGTGCCGTTCGGAACTCGCTCGATCGACAGTCGAGGATTGGTGGCAAGAGCAGAAAATACTCTTTCAGAAACATCGACAGCCCGAGTCATTCGCTGCTCAAAACCATCCTGATAATGCAGCGCAACCGCAGCATAAGGCCAGGCCTGTGCGAGGCTGCCACCAAACATTCGTCTGGTGTGAAAAAGGTTTTCAAGCAGCGCCTTGGGCCCGGCAAGAATTGCGCCACTCGCGGCATTGAAGTACTTGTATTGAGAGATGTATACAGTGTCAAAAAGCGCCGCATATTCCTTGAGCGAACGCTTTGTGTAAGCGGCTTCAATCAACAGTCGTGCGCCATCGAGGTGCATGCCAATCTTGTTTTGTCTGGCCCAGGTGGAGATCCGCTGCATCTCGGAAAAGTCGAAAAACTCTCCCCGCCGCCGTCGCACTGGCGATTCGATTTGAATCGCTCCGATCGGCGTCACCACTCGACCAGTCGTCGAATCCATTTGCGCTTCCTTTGCCTGATCGAGGCTAAAAGTGGCATGGCCCGGCGCAAGCGGTACGAGATGAAGCCCACTCAGAGTCTGAGCGCAATCGCCACAGTCTTTGAACAGATGACTCTCGGCTTGCATCAACACGCGGCGATGATCGCCTGCCAGAATTCGAATCGCGATTTGGTTGGCCAGCGTACCCGTTGGAAGCCAGACTGCGAATTCCTTGCCGAGCATCGTCGCCATGCGATTCTCCAGTTGCTCCACCACTCCACCGCGCGAATAGTCGTCAGCGACAAGGCTGGAGGATTTCGTCAGCGATTCCAGAACTCGGGCGTATTCAGACGGCGTGTGCGGGATGCCGTCGCCGTAAGCAAATACGCGCCTGTCCCCATCGGTGGCACTCAGTGGCACGGCTAGCAGCGGGGCTGCCACAAAACTTCTGCGCATCATATGAGGCGATCATAGCAAGCGCCAGGAAATGAGCTTCAGCTCAGTCATTTCTTCGATGGCATACCGCGGGCCTTCTTTGCCCGTGCCGCTTTCTTTGATGCCCCCATAAGGCATCTGATCCACTCGAAAATTCGACACATCGTTGATGAGAACACTGCCGGCTTCAATCTCGCGAGCGCAGCGCCAGGCCGCTTTCAGGTCGTTCGTAAAAACTCCTGCCTGCAATCCGTAACGGGAATCGTTGGCCAGGACGATTGCCTCATCGAGGTAGTCAAAGGCATTGATTCCAACAACCGGGCCAAACACCTCATCCTTATGAAGCCGACTGATTCGCTGGACATTGGTCAACACGGTTGGCTGTAGTGTGGCAAGGTTGCGGCCGCCTCCGGTTTCAAGACTTGCACCTTCACGAACCGCCTCGCCAATCCAGCTCTGCACGCGCTGTGCCTCGTCCTCGCTAATCAAGCTTGAGATGTCGCAATCCTCCTCCAGGGGATTGGCGATCTTCAATTTGCGCGTCTGCTCGATCAGGCGATCTGTGAATTGGCGATGAATCGCCCTTGCCACATAAATGCGTTGCACGCTGATGCAGGTCTGCCCCGAATGAGCATAGCCGCCAGCGACACAGGCAGACACCGCAAGATCCAGATCAGCGTCTTCTAAAACAAGAACAGCACCGTTATTACCAAGCTCCAGCGTTACTCGCTTCATACCGGCCTTCGACTGAAGTCCGAGACCAACAGCAGCACTTCCTGTGAACGTAATCATGCGAATATTTGGCGCTGTCACCAGCGCCTCTCCAAGCTCCCCGCCAGGGCCGACAAGCACCTGCAATGCGTCCTTCGGCAATCCACAATCGCCAAGGATTCTTGCCGCCAGCAGCGCACAAAGCGGCGTCGCCGAAGCGGGCTTGTGCAGGATCGCATTACCAGCAGCGATCGCAGGCCCCACCTTGTGCATGCTCAGATTCAGCGGAAAGTTGAAAGGCGTAATGGCCGCAATGACGCCCAGCGGTTGACGGATCGTAGAAGCGAAACGACCCTTGCCGCCTGCGGCCGCATCCATCGGGATTTCCTCACCGCTCAGTCGATGGGCCTCTTCGCCACTAAACCAGAGTGTGGCCGCAGCCCGCTCTACTTCGGCCCTGGCTTCGCGAATAGGCTTTCCGCTTTCAAGAGCAACGGTTCGCGCCAGTTCTTCTTTCGATTCGAGAAATTTCCTGCTGGCAGCAAACAGGATGGAGGCACGCTCGTCGCGCGTGAGCCCGGCCATGACGCGAGCCGCTGCCTCCGAACGCGACAGAATTCCAGGCAGTTCCGAAACCGCAGTTTCGGGAACTTCCGCGATCACCGTACCATCAAAAGCCAGACGAACTTTTCGAACGCTCATAGACTTCCGACTGTATCGCGTAAGCCTCATTGAGGTGAATGATCACAGTCGGGCGGGTGCTCTGTTTGACTACCGCAATATCTTCAAACACAACCACCCAGCGCGTGTCACCGTCCAGATGCGTGACCTGCCAGCGCGGCCAGCGCGCCCAGGCCAGAAAAACTTGCGCGCTGTGGGAACTGGCTGCGATCCCAAGCGCACGCCCCGCCTCAGCCCCTAGCGCAGGCCGATACAGGGTTTGCGCGCTCTCAGGGTCAAAAAACTCCAGCAGATCCAGATCCAGGGTTTTAAGAAATGCGCCGCCATCCACCAAGCCATGAAAACGGAATGGTTGATAGGTTGGCACAACATCCACGCGCCTCGGTGAAACACCATCGTAGATGCGCGAAGAGATTTCGGCCAGAGCCTGCTGTCGAAACGTGTAGCGGGCACCCCACCAAATCATGCAGAGCACAAGAACAATACAGGCTGTCGCGCGACCCGTACTTTTCTTTCCCCCGATTTCCCCGCTGACCAGATTGGAAAGCAGTGGGATTGCGAGTCCAATGGCGAGGAGCGTATAGATCACTGGATCGACAAAGGATTCGATCTGGAGTGCGAAGGCGCTGTCGCTAAAGGGAAGAAACATCCGCGTTCCCCGGTGGGTGAGAAAGTCGGTCAGGTCGTGCGCGATTACTCCAATCAGTGCGAGCAGGAATGCTCCGCGAAAAGCGATTTCTCTTCGCAAAACATATTTGACTCCAATCACAACGGCCAATGCCATCACCGGAGCAAAGAACAAAGCATGCGTGAAATGCCGGTGCCAGTTGAGGACATCAATATTGCCGTTGAGAAAAGGAAGCACATCCACATCGGGCGCGCTGCCAGCAAAGAAAATCACCCACGCCCAATTTTTCGTCAGGCGTTTGGCACCAGCCTGAGCGAGTGTGAACCCAATCGCAGTGTGTGTAACGGGATCCATTGCTCAAGGATTGGCGGGCATCAGGATGGTTAAAGCCGACTTTACGATTTCGAGTTCAGCCGGAAGCTCGCCGCATTCTTCACCGTCAACCTGCATATGGATCAATGCACCATTCACGGCACTGAGCTGAAGACGATCTACAAGATGAACGTGCACACCCGACATACCCCGATGTTGGTTGATCAACACGCCGGTCAAGTACTTCAAATAGCGAACCGCAAAACGGCCCTCAAAAAGTACGGTCTCAAAATGAGCATCGGTCAGCCGGATCGATTTCGCAATTTCAAGATCGCCGCCATAATTTCGAACACGGCTGGCCAAAGCGAAACTAACGCGAGACTCCCCCATCGATGACTTCACCATGAGTTCCGGAAGCACACCAAACGAAGCAGAAAGACCGGCAATCCAGTAAGCCGCCTTTCCGATTTTGCGCTTGAGATTGTGATTCACATCACGAACGATTTGCGCATCCACTCCAGCCCCGGCCATGGCGACAAAGTAACGCGCCTCACGATTGTGCGGGCGACACAGACCCAGCGAAATACGCTGCGGCTGCCAGCTTCCACTCTGTTTGGCAGCAGTCAGCATATTGGTGCCAATCCCAAGTTCAACGGCAAGACAGTTCGCTGTTCCACCGGGAAACACGCCCAGTGCAGTCTCAGAACAGGCCAGCCCGTTCACTACTTCATTGATCGTTCCATCGCCGCCAGCAACAAAGACGGTCTTTGCTCCACGAGAAACACATTCGCGAGCGAGTGCCTGCGCACTGCCTTGGCCGGTTGTCGGCAGAGCTTCGACCGAAACATGTTGTGCCCGCAATGTTTCAAGAGCGGACTGGATCAGCTTCGGGTTGCGCTGGATTTTTCCGGCGACGGGATTAAAAATCAGGTAATTACTCAAGAGAGATCGCTAAACTTATAGCTTAGCGTCCTCATGGCCAAAGCCGCTCCCCCTATCGCGCAAATCATCACCGATTTGCGTTCTCAAATTGAACACAACGAGCACCTTTACTATGTGCTCGATGCGCCCACGATCCCGGACGCACACTACGACGCGTTGCTGCGCAAACTGCGCGAGCTTGAAGAAGCGCACCCGGAATTCCGCACCCCCGATTCGCCAACTCAGCGCGTTGGTGGCAAGCCCCGCGAGGGCTTTGTCAAACTGCCGCACTCAGCGCCCATGCTCAGCCTGGACAATGCCCTGAACGAAGCGGAGCTGCGGGATTTTGACCGGCGTGTCCGCGAACTCCTCGGCGAAGAACCGTATCGCTACGTCGCCGAATTGAAGCTGGACGGCTTGTCCATGGCCGTCCATTATGCGCAAGGCAGTATGTCCAGAGCCATCACTCGCGGAGATGGCAGTGTAGGCGAAGACGTCACCGAAAACGCACGCACCATTCGCAGCCTGCCCCTAAGGGTGAAGGAAAAGGAATCGTTTGAAACGCGTGGAGAGACCATCATCGGCCGTCACGCCTTCGAGCGATTGAATGAACAGCGAGAGCAGGACGGGCTTCCGCTCTACGCCAACCCGCGGAACTCAGCTGCCGGGTCGCTGCGTGTACTCGACCCTACAATCACCGCAGCTCGTCAACTGGAATACATGGCCTATTTCTACTTTGTCAACGGCGAGCCTGCAATGGAGAGCCACTGGGCTTCTCTCGAACATCTCACTGCGCTTGGCTTCAAAGTGAACCCCTTGCGGCGACTGTGCAAAGATGTTGACGAATTGCTTGCCTACTGTCAGGAATTTGACCAGCGCCGCGATAACCTGCCCTTCGAGATCGACGGAGTGGTCGCCAAGATCGATTCCATCTCACAGCAAAGAAAGCTGGGCTACACCTCAAAGGCCCCTCGCTGGGCCATCGCTTACAAATACGCCGCCCGCCAGGCAGAAACAATAGTCGAAGACATTCGCGTTCAAGTGGGCCGCACTGGCGCATTGACGCCAGTGGCTCATTTGCGGGAAGTGCCCGTGGGTGGGGTGAAGGTGTCGCGCGCGACACTGCACAACGAGGAAGAAATCCAGCGCCTGGGCCTCAAGATCGGCGACACCGTGCGGGTCGAGCGATCCGGCGATGTAATCCCGAAAGTCGTTTCCGTAGTCAAGACTGCAGAAGATGGCCGTAGCTTCTTGATGCCAACCGAGTGTCCGATTTGTGGCAGCGACATCAGGAAACTCGACGGTGAAGTGATCCTGCGCTGCCTCAACATCAGTTGCCCCGCTCGACTCAAGCAAAGTGTCGAACACTATGCTGCGCGCAATGTGATGGACATTGACGGGATGGGCGAAGCTCTTGTAGAACAACTGGTCGACCAAGGTCTCGTCAAGAATATCGCGGATCTCTACGACCTCAAACAGGAGCAACTCGAAGCACTCGAACGCATGGGCAGGAAGAGCGCTGAGAAGATCATTCAAAATCTCGATGCCTCGCGCCAGCGTCCTCTGTCGCGCCTCATCAGTGGCCTCGGCATCAGTTTTGTTGGCGAACGTACCGCGCAGATTCTGGCCGACACCTTTGGCGATCTCGACAAAATTGCTACCCTTCCTGAAGAACAATTGCAGGCCGCTGAAGAAGTCGGCCCCAAGGTAGCCGCAGCGATCCGTCTCTATTTCAATGACGAGCACAATCGTGCTTTGATAGAGCGACTGCGCAAGGCCGGCCTCAAGTTCACCCAGGAAATCAGGACCCGCGCCGTTGGCCCGATGGCCGGCCTGACCTTCGTTCTTACCGGCACTTTCCCGACCCTCAAGCGCGAAGAGGCAAAAGCCCTGATCGAAGAGGCCGGGGGCAAAGTGGCAGGCAGTGTATCGAAGAAAACGAGCGTGGTCGTGGCCGGCGAAGAAGCAGGTTCAAAGCTGGATAAGGCAAAGGAGCTGGGAGTGGAAGTTATTGATGAAGCAGAGTTGCTGCGCAGATTGGAGATCAATCCAGCATGAAGGCGTTCTTTGCTAAATTGGTGGCCCTGGGGCCGCTGGGATTATTCCTTCTGGCCTCGCTCGACTCAGCCGGCATTCCGCTTCCTGGCGGAGTGGATGCCCTGCTCGTACTGCTTGCCAACCGGGCCCCGGAAAGCGCTTACTTGTGCGCCGCACTTGCCACTGTAGGTTCACTGATCGGCTCGATGATCCTGTTTTCGATCGCCCGCCGTGGTGGCAAGAAATACCTCGAAAAGGCGACAGAAGGTCCACGTGGCATGAAGTTTCGCGCTTGGTTCGCACGCTACGGACTCATCACCGTTTTCGTCCCCTGTATTTCCGTGATCCCATTGCCGCTGAAGCCCTTTGTGGCCTGCTCGGGAGTTCTCGGTATGCGACGCTCTCATTTTCTGCTGGCAGTCCTGCTGGCTCGTGTACCGCGCTATTTTTTTCTCGCTTGGCTGGGAAAAGAAATGGGCGGCCATGCCCTCGACTGGATCAAGGCCCACACGCTCCACTTTGCACTGGGCCTTGGATTCCTCGGCTTGTTGCTCTTTCTACTGGCTCGCAGAGCAAACGAACTGACAACCGCTAGCGACTCAGCGTAAAGCGCACCTCGATCGGCGCTTCTACTTCCACTGCCTGCTGATTCAGAAGCGTCGGCGAATATACCCACTGCCGCACCGCATCGAGTGCCGCCGTTACCAGCAGCGGATGCCCACTTAACACTCGCAACTGCGCGATGCGTCCGTCTCGAGTGATGATGCCGTGCAACTGCACAACACCCTCGATGCGCCCGCGCCGGGCGAGTTCCGGATACAGCGGTTGCACGCGATGCAACAGCTTTGAGGCCAGTACGTTTCCGCCCACCTCGATGCGAGAAGCCGGTACGGGCTTTGGTGTTTCTTGCACCACAGGCGGAGCTGCGACATGTGGCAACTCCTGGCTGCCCACAATGCCGTCGAGCGCTCCACCTGTTCCTTCTGTGTTCGGCGGCAGGCCAGACACCATCGCCTCCATCAATCTGCGTGAATCCACAAGTTCCGGACGGATATTCGTCGGTGGTGCATAGACAAAGGGGCGAGCTTTCACCAACGCGCTCGCACTTCGCTCGATGCTTGTCGAGACAATTTTCATGGCCTCTCTAAACTTCGGTGCCGACGGCGATATATGCAGATCCGGCAATTCCGGCTGCGCAATCGGCATCAGTATTCCGGCCACCAGCAATCCACTCACAACACCACTTTGCAGCAGCAGTGAGCTTGAAAAACTCAGTGCCCCGCGGCTGTTAGCGCCACCAACCATTGCTGTCTCAAACATGTCCTTCTCCTCCTGCCCATTCAGACAACAAGCGACATCGCCAAGTTCCCGTTGTTGCCGCAACAAACTTTGGCATGAGGATTGCTCTGTTTCACGGCAGGAGCTAGTGATTCCCTATGAATGCCTCTTTACGAAGTACCGATGTGGATGTAGACCTGAGCCGTTTTGACCAGACGGTTCAAACTGAAACGAAACGCCGTCCGGCAATTGAAGAAATGCCCGATGGTCGCTATGACGTCCGGATTGAAGACGTAGAACTTTACAAGTCCCCCAGCAGCGGCAACCCCGTGCTCAAGTACACTCTTCGAGTGATTGGACCAACCCATGCCAACCATTTGATGTGGAAGCGCCGCGGGATCACCGACAAAACCCGCGATTATGTGGCCGACGAAGTGAAGCTGTGCGGCCTGGAGCTCGAACGCTTTTCCGATTTGAAACAGAATCTCCACGAACTGATTGGCGTAGAAATCGAAGTGACCCGCAAGACGCGCGGTGAAGATGTAAATATCTACTTCAACGGCCTGATTGAGGGTTCAAAAAACCGACGCCCGGATGTTGACGAAGACGACCTTCCGTTTTAGTACCCGATCACCTTTCCGCCGCGGCGACCGTCGCTCCAGCCAAGTCGCCAGCCGGACTTTTCCTCGATCATTACCGCGTGCACGTCTCCCTGGCTTCGGTAGCGAGTGCTCAAAGTCTGCCCCAGACTCTTGAGCTTTTGCGCAACTTCAAAGGCGATAGCCCCCGGTTCAGCCTCGATCCTGTCTGGCAGATACTGGTGGTGCACACGAGGAAATTCAATCGCATCGCGCAGGCTCATCTTGAAATCGATGACATTCATGATGACCTCAACAAGAGTATTGGGAATCGTCGCTCCCCCGGGGCTTCCCAGCGCAAACCATGCCTGCTTGTCCTTGCTCAGGATGATCGTGGGGCTCATCGTGCTGGGCGGGCGATGGCCGGCCGGCAGTACTTTGCGTCCCGAATTCGAGAATGCTCCATAGATGTTCCCCATCAGGACGCCTGTCCCCTTCGCCACGACCTGGCTCCCGTAAAAGCCACTCAGAGTATATGTATTCGATATGATGTTGCCCTCAGCATCGACAATGCTGAAGTGGGTTGTGTCTGCACTCTCGCCGATCAAAGCTTCGAGATCCTTCGGCAAATCACCAAGATCTCGTGAAGGCGTCGCTCTGTCGATTGAAATCGTCGACGCAATTTCCCTGGCGTACTCTTTACTCGTGAGTTTCGCAACAGGAACAGAGACATAATCCGGATCTCCGGCATAGAGCAGACGATCACGAAATGCCCGCTTCATCGCCTCCACTTGAATGTGCCGGTGTTCCGCGCTCCCTTCCATCCCAAGCGGCATCTGGAAATTCTCGATGATATTCAGCATCTCGATAATCGCCATGCCACCACTCGAACTCGGCGCACTCGTCAGAATCGGGAATCCGCGATAACTGGTCTCCAGCGGATCGCGAGCAATCGCCTTGTAGTCCTTCAGGTCCGCCGCCGTGATCAATCCCCCATTCGACTGCATATCGGCAGCAAATCTTCGACCCGTCTCGCCCTCATAAAATTCGCGGCCACCAGACTTCTGCATGCGCCCGAGCGTCGCCGCAAGTTCCGGCTGCTTTACCAATTCGCCCTGCTTCAACGGCTGATCCGAACCATGCAGAAAAATGCGTGCCGAATCAGCAAACGGCTTCATCACCGGCACTTGCAGCTTCAGAATCAACTCCATCCGTTGCGATCCAACAAAACCATCCTTCGCCAGTCTGCGGGCAGGCTCCAGCACCGTCTTCCAGGGCAGTTTGCCAAACATCTTGTGCGCCATTGCCATGCCATCAGGGGTTCCCGGCACAGCAATGCTCTTGTACCCCGTTGCAGCCTCCTTCGCACTGGCAAACACGCCTTGCTTTGAGGCCTTCGGCGCACGGGCACCATAATCAATGAGCTTTGCCCGTCCATCGGCCATTCGCACCAGCAGATAGCCACCCCCGCCAAGATTGCCCGCCTCCGGATGCACCACCGCCAGCGCAAACGCAACCGCCACAGCGGCATCTACAGAATTGCCGCCCTTCTTCAGAATCTCGATTCCAGCCTGCGTGGCAAACTCGTTGCAACTGGTGACCATCGCCTTCTGCGCGCGCTCCGGCTGCGCCACCATGGCACGCTCCGCCTCGAGCCGTAAGCCCGACTGCGACTGCTCCTGGCCGAAAAGCGTCGAAACCACCAAAAAGCTACGAAGGACTTTGAACTTCATTACCGCCCATCGTCGCATGAGCCGGGGCTGGACTCATCGCCCTTGAGATCAGTCGAACGAGTTTGCGATACGGAACATCGCTCCGACTGCTAAAAGGGAGCCATTCTGAATCCCGCCAGCTCGAGAAGAACCAGCGCGACAACAGCGCCAGATGTTCCTCCCGTTCTTTGAGCGTCGGCCTCGGCACTGGCAGTGCCTCGACAAGCTGACGCAACCGCCGATCCATCGATTCCCCCGCCTGCATTCGCATATCGAAACCAACCGGCTCTTGCCAAACTCCATCGAGCATAAAGTAAAGTTGCACCCCACTCCCGGCCCGCACCGCACTCACCCCGTTGGCATGCCGAATGTCCGTCGTAATGTCGCTAGCCAGCCGCAATAAAGCCTCCACCTTTTCAAATCGCTTGTGCTGCCGCGCCGCTTCTTCAAACTCCATATTCTCGCTGGCACGATCACGCGCATGGCCAATCGCTTCCTCAAGCGAGGTCCCATGCGTCTCCATAAAATTCGTCAGCCGCAACACCTCAGTCGCATATTCCGTCACTCCCACCACCGCCTGACAAGGCCGCATACACTGGTTCATCTCCCCATAAATACAACCAGGGTGTTCGTGACTCGGCACAAGTTCTTCCTCGCATCGCCGCAGCTGAAAAAAGTCCAGCGTCTCGCTCTCCCAGCGCTCAGCTTCCGCTCGATTGCGAAAAGGCCCAAAGAACAAATTGTCCCTGCCACTCAACCGCGAGGTCAGCATCGTACGCGGAAAAGCATTGTTCAGCAGCACCTTCAAATAAGGCGGCGAAGGCAACCGCACAATCTTGCGATAGCTCTCGCCAAAGTGCATCTTCGCCAGCGAATAAAAGCTCAGCGCCTGTTCCAGCCTCGAAGCCGTATACCAGATCTCAATGCGCTCCGCCATCGCACTCAGATCGAGCATTCGACTCCCGCTTCTTGGCACAAGCAAGCGGGTAAGCCTCCTCTTCAACATAGTAGTGCGAGCAAGATAGGGCGGCCCCTGTCTCATATGAATCAGAAAAACGGCCGCTTCGTTCGGGACTGCTGGCAATTCCCCCCGCCAATCCAGCGCCAGATGAGGTTCAGAAATCATCGCTGAAATCCACCGCCCTCAGCTCATCTTCGAGATCGCCGCAGCAATGTTGTCTGCCACATGTTTCGGCCGCCCCATGCCAATCAGAGCGCTATGCACGCCACTCGTAAATCGTGCAAACTGGATCGCAACCGGCAGATGATCCTTCAGTCTTCCCTGATAAATAGTGGCACTGGTCGCAACCCCAAGCCCCATACCGTTCGCCTCTTCAATCAACCCCACACCTTCGTTCAGCACTGCATTGAGCGGCAGTTGAATCCAGCGAAAGCGCGGCCCGGCAAGCCCCACAATCTTCTTCAGATCCAGTTGCCCCGGCACACGATACCCGTCCCAGGTCGCAGTCCCGTAACTCCGGATCTTGCCGCTCTCGACCATCGCTTCACAGCGCTCAAAAGCCTTCTCCATCATCAGGTCAAACGTCGCACCATCCACCATCCGCAACTGCGTCTCCGGATTATGCAGATAGAAAATATCAACCGTCTCCAGCCCCAGCGCCGCACGACTCAGATCCAGTTGCGCTTCGAGAAAATCGGGATCGAGAGAATGCGTCGATCCTGCGTACCCCGCTTTGGTCGCAACCACCACTTCGTCGCGATTCCTGCACTTCGCAAGCCCCTGCCCAACGGCAATCTCGCTATGCCCATGTCGGTAGTTGCGCGCGGTGTCAATGAAATTGATCCCCGACTCGATCGCCATCTCCACAGCCGCCCGATAAAGCGCATCCGCCTCATCATCCACATGCCCGAGATAAGTACCCAGCCCGAGATTCGAAACCGTCAGCCCATCAAATTGCCGAAACCAGCGAGCCCCCTCAAGAGCCGGAAAACGGGAGGCGTATCGAGCTGTTCCTGCGGGTGTTGCGAAGCCTGTTACCATGCGTTCCCAGCGTAACAGGCTCGTTTCTGCTGACCAGGCGCTATTGAAAGGTTGCCGCCTCAATCCTCTGGCTGAGCTGTTGATTCAAGCCGTCACGCTTCTTTGTCTCCGCAACAATCTGATCCCGCATCGTGACAATTTTCCCGTCCAGACTCGCAAGGTCGCTCGCATACTTCTGCACGCGCTCCTGCTGCCCTGCTACCGAATTCAGGCTCGACAAATTGCGCCGCACACGCTCCTGATCGCTCGTCGCTTCCGTGACCTGCGCATTCAAATTCTTGATCGTTCGATTCGATTCTGCAACCTGCCGGCGCAGCGCCGCAATCCCGCTCAGAATCTGTTTCGCTTCCGGCGTGAGTCGGTTCGAACTGATCCACATTCCAATCAACTCATCGCTGACATCACTAAGCTGATTGCTCTCAAACTGTGTTTCTTCTTCCTTCACCACCAGGCTCTGCGTCGCGTCTCCGGTCAGCTTCACCTCAAAGCGATAGTGCGTCTTGGTCTGCTCGGCAGGCTTCAGCGTGACCAGCTTGTAGTTGTAGCGAATCCCGTGCTCAATCACCAGCGTCTTCGCCTTCCTGTCGACATTCGTGATGTTGTAAGTCTTCGTAACTTCGCGTGTCTGCCGCACAGTGATGACACCGCCGCTCGCCTTCACTTCACGCAGCACGTTTGGCGCGGAGTTGTCTTCCTCAACGACCCGCGTCCCAAGGTCACTCGCATAACTCAGCAAGCGCTTGTCGCCTGCCTTAAACGTATTCACCAACGCCTCGCCCGCATAGACGCCGCCATCATAAACGCTGAGCGGACCGCCATCGAGAGTCTTGCCCGTAGAGTTCGTAAGCTCCGCAGAATTCAGCGGATTCTCTCGCCCGGATCGCTCCGTATAGATGAGAAGCTTGCGGGCATTGATCTCCTGCTGCACAAACGGGAGCATCAACGACTCATTTCGCTTCACACTCACCGGCTGCCCAAAGCGATACTCAAACAACTCGCCAGCCTCACGAGTCGCGGCATCGATCTGAACATTGGAAGACGCCACCATCTCCATCGCAAGCCCTGCACTAGCGGCCATCGACCTTCTTTTTTCCATCATCGGCGCAGCAGCGGGAAGAGGCGCGCCACCCAGTCCTCCCATCGCATAAGTCTTCGGGCCGACCATCTTATCCTCCTCCAACTCCGCCACTTCCCTCTGCATAAATTTCGGCTCATACAACTTCGAAATAAAGCTGATCGGCCTTCCCGAAATCACGCTCAACTCCACCTTGGTCCAATCCTCACCCGTCGTGTTGTCGATAATTGCCCAACCCTCGAGCATCGGCTTCTTCGCTGCTCCCGCATCCAGCACCAGCCGGTAGCTCGACTTCCACACCGGCATCGGAATCGTATACGCAACACTCAACTTCCGCGCCGCATCTTTCGCCGAATCCACATAGACACTCTTCTGCTCGCGACTCCTGCTCGCATTCAGTGAACGCAAATACTCGCCAAGCTGCAACTGCAATTCCGGATCCGCCAACCGGATCGAAGTCGCCGCCCCCAAGTCATAAGTCATGATGTCGCCACCTGCAGTCAACACGTTAATCGTCTCGCTGGTCGTCTGCGCCTTCTCGCGACTCTGCACGACCCGAGCCCCCACAATCTGCCCGCTCGTCGTTGCCTGCCCCATCTTCAACTCGATCTTCGCCCCCTTCAACTGATCCAGAAAATCCGTCAGCGGCGACCGATCCCCGAGCTTGAAAGGAAACTCCGCCAGCTTCGAAGCGAGCGGCAGGCTCGAGTCATAACGCACTCCAGCCACAAAGTTGCCTGTCTGATCGCTAATCATCAAGGACTTCAAGACATCATTCATCTCATTCGCTTTGAAATCCAGACGCGCGGATTGTCCGGCCGGAATTTCCCCGCCCCGCTCAAAGTATCCAATCCCGTGTTTATAGAGAATTACCTTTCGCACCGGCAATTCTGCCGCAGACAAAGTCTGAAGTACAAGTAAGATCGAAAGTAGGCTGACAGTTTGGCGCATAATTACCCTGTGACAAGTTTGACACCGCTTGAGCTGCGTCTGTTTCCTGTGGACGCAATGCTGCGCTTAAGCGTTGCAGCAACCTGGAATCAAACCGCCGCAGACTGGCATCGCATCCTAGCCTTAAGTCCCTGCCTCTGCTGGGGCATCGAAGCAGATGGTCAACTCGCCGCCACGGCAACCGCCATCGTCTATGACGAGAAACTCGCCTGGATCGGCATGGTCCTCACACTCCCCGAGTTTCGAGGCCAAGGCCTCGCAAGATGCCTCATCGCCCATCTACTCGACCAACTGCAACGCCAGAATATGCAGTGCATCAAACTGGACGCCACAACAATGGGCGCACCTCTCTATCGCGAATTCGGCTTCCTCGAAGAACGCCCCATCGAACGCTGGTTTCGACCCGGCATCAACCGCATCCCCGATAACACCGGAACCTGGGATCCTGCCCTTGACACAACAGCCACCGGCGTTTCCCGCCTCCACTTACTCAACGCACTCGCGAGCGAAAGCGTAGTCTGGGCAACTGCAGACGGCTCCTTCGCCATGCTCCGCCCAGGCGCAAACGCAAGCTATCTCGGCCCCATCCTCGCCCGCAACGCAGAGAGCGCACAGCAACTGCTCGCCGCTCTCCCCCCGGATGCCGCCGCATACTGGGATCTCTTCCCCGAACACAACGAAGCCAGATCTCTCGCTACGCAGCTCGGCTTCAAACCCGCACGCCAGCTCCTGCGCATGTCCCTCGGCAACAATATTCCCAACTCCAATCTCCAATTTCAATTCGGCATTGCCGGCTTCGAGTATGGTTAATAGGATGCAAGGATTTCACGACGAAGCTGAGCTCGAAGACTGGCTCTCAACGCCCTCACCAGCCGACATCGAAACAGTGTTAGCCCACGGCGGCGACCTCATGGTTCTTGGCGCAGGCGGCAAAATGGGCCCAACTCTCGCCTTGCGTATCCGGCGCGCAGTGCAACAGGCCGGCACCAACCAGCGAGTCTTCGCCGTCTCCCGCTTTGAAGATTCAAAACTTCGCGACTCGCTTACCAGCAGCGGCATCGAAGTCATCCCGCTTGACCTCATGCGCGAAGGCGCGCTCGCAACCCTGCCGCCTGCCCCAAACCTCATCTACCTCGCCGGCCGCAAATTCGGCAGCAGCGGCAATGCAGCCCTCACCTGGGCGATGAACGTGCTCCTCCCCGGTCGCGTCGTAGAACACTTCCGCAACTCCCGCATCGTCGCACTATCGAGCGGCAACATCTATCCCTTCATGCCAATTTCTTCGCGCGGAGCAAACGAAGAAACACCAGTCGGACCGGTCGGCGAATACGCCCAATCCGTCCTTGGCCGCGAGCGCATGTTCGAACATGGCGCACTCGAGTACGGCACTCCCGTTGTCAACGTACGACTCAACTACGCCCTCGAACCCCGCTACGGCGTGCTCGCCGATCTCGGACTCAAGGTCTGGAACAACGAGCCAATCGACATCAGCATGCCCGCCGTTAACGTCATCTGGCAGGGCGACGCCAATTCTTACGCACTGCAATCCCTCTCGCTCTGTAATTCCCCGGCCGCACTTCTCAACGTCGCTGGCCCGGAAGTCTTGCGTGTCCGCAATCTTGCACTCGCCTTCGCAAAACGCTGGAACAAGCTGCCAAACTTCACCGGTCAAGAAGCCGCCACCGCACTGCTCAACGACTCCACAAAATGCCGCACCCTCTTCGGCGAGCCGCAAGTCTCCTGGCAACAGACCCTCGACTGGACCGCCCACTGGATCGAGACCGGCGGCAGATCTCTCGGCAAGCCAACTCACTTTGAAGCAAGGGATGGAAAGTTCTAATGACCCTCCGCGAAAAACTGCTCGCGGGCATGGTGATCCCCGCACACCCGCTCGCTCTCAATGCCGCCCGTAAGCTCGATCCCGACAAACAACAAGCCCTCACCCGCTACTACGCAAACTCAGGCGCTGGTGGTATCGCAGTCGCTGTGCACACCACGCAATTCACCATCCGCGAACACAAGCTGCTCGAGCCTGTTCTTCAAATCGCGATCGACGTCTGGCGTCACCCGGACCGCATCGCCATTGCCGGTGTTTGCGGCAAAACTCCGCAGGCAACCACCGAAGCCGAACTCGCGGTCAGGCTCGGCTACGACGCCGGGCTCCTCAGCCTCGCAGCCTTCCGCGACGCCACTGAAGACGAAATGATCGCCCACGCGCGTGAAATCTCGGGCATCCTCCCGGTGATCGGCTTTTACCTCCAACCCGCCGTTGGTGGCCGCATCCTCACACACAATTTCTGGCGACGCTTCGCAGATATCGACAACATCGTCGCCATCAAAGTCGCCCCCTTCCATCGCTACCAGACTCTCGACGTGATGCGCGCCGTAGCCGCCAGCGGAAGAGCAAACGAACTCGCCATTTATACGGGCAACGACGACAACATCATCAACGATCTGCTAACCACCTACGAGTTCAACGGGGTGCGTCTCCGCATGGTGGGAGGCCTTCTGGGGCAGTGGGCCGTGTGGACGGCTCGCGCTGTCGAAATTCTCAAAACCATCCAGCAGATTCACGCAACGGGCACAGCAATTCCCCAACACCTGCTCACACTCAATGCGCAGTTGACGGATGCCAACGCCGCAATCTTCGACGTAGCCAACAACTTCCATGGCTGCATCGCCGGCATCCACGAGGTATTGCGTCGCAGCGGACTCCTCGAAGGCATCTGGTGCCTTGATCCGCACGAAAATCTGGGTCCAGGTCAACTCGCTGAAATCGACCGCGTGCTCAGCGCTTACCCGCAACTTCAGGATGCACTTCGTAATGTATGAGACGGGCTGCAACCAAAGCTTCCTGCTCCTCAATCGCCCGCGTTACAATCGCCGCACCCCGCACCACATGGATCTCGCCATCGATCACCGTGATCTCAAGAGAATCCGCATCCGGCTCCGCCGACCCTTCAACATGAAGCCGTAGCGGCGACAGCAAACACGACGCCTGAGGCGGCGCAACACGCACCGCATCATACATGATCCGCCCAAGCTCCAGCGGCTCAAGCGTACTCGAATCGAGAATCAGATCGTAATTCCGCCAGTCCTCGCAATCAATCCCGTAATACTGTTTAAAGCGTTCATTTTCGATCATCTGCCGCTGCGCATTCGCCGCATAGGCATCCTCCGGCGTTCGATAAGATTCATCGCTACGCTGCGCCCGAAACACGCGGTCACCGGCAATCGCCGTATCCACAACCAGATGAATCTTGAAGGAATTCGCAATGAAATGCCAGGCCAGCCGCGAATCCACAATCAGCGATTCCGCAGAATCCTGAAGCGCAATCAACTGGTCGTCAATCAGCTTGTCAATCGTCTTATCTGTCTTGGCAATCTCGTTCAACTCGATCACCGACAGACCTCGTTCTTCCGCCATGCGGCGCAGGATGGTGCCTGCCGAAATGACACGCCAGCCCGTAAGGGCTGAGAGTTCACGACAGACGCTGGTCTTGCCGCTGCCGATGAGGCCAGAGACGGTAACGATTGTGGGTTTGGGGGCAGATGCCATGAGTTTGAAAATGAAAAGTTCTAAGTACGAAGTCTAGCCAAAAGCCAGGCTCCAATGAGCGAAAATAATGCGTCTGGGCTCCAGGCCGCCAGCGCCGGAGGCAATTGTCCAACATTCCCCACCTGTTCAAAAACCGAAGAAATCGTCCAGTAAGCAATCGCGATTCCGATGCTCACTCCAACCCCGGCCATCGCTCCGCGATTACCCGTCAGGAACGCGAAAGGAACGCTGATCATCGCCATGATAAAAGCGAAAAGCGGTACCGCAAATTTCTTGTGGTAACGCACCTGCAGCCTCGTCGTATCAAGCCCCGATTGCTGCAGCGTCTGTATGTAGCTACCCAGTTGATGGAAGTTCATCTGTTTGTCCTGGATCAGTTCCTGTAGAAAGTAATCCGGCGTCTCGGTCAATTCTGGAAAAGTTGCCGTCGATTCAAGAAACGGTTCATACGCCGCCATATGGATCCCCTTGTAGTCGCGTCGATATCCGGACTGAAATACCCAGCGCTTCAAATTCGGTTCCCAGCGCGCCCGATCCGCAGCAATCATCCGCTTCATCGAGAACGTGTCGCAATCCAGTTCATAAACGCGTGGGCTCACCATCACCTTCTGAACAGGATCAAGAAACTTGTAGTAAAAAATTCGGCAGCCTTCGCCAAAGATAAACTTGCGATCGGGCTGCACATAAGTCTGTGGGGCCTTGCCCTTGATCTCGCTACGCAGCGCATCCTGTCTACGATTCGCTTCGGGAACATAATAATAATCAAAAGCGAAAAGACTAGCACTCAGGATCAAACTCGCCAGCAGAATGGATAGAGAAAGCCGGTGCAGGCTCACCCCGCAAGCCTTGAATGCGGTCACCTCATTCGATTTCGTCAGAATGCCGAAGGTCACCAGCACTGCCACCAGCACACTCACCGGAGTCGTATCGTAAATCAGTTGCGGCAGCAGAAATACAAGGTAAGAGCTCGTTTTCGAACTATTGATATTGTTGCGAATGATGTCGCCTAACAGCTCGAAGAAAGTAAATACTTCTGTCATCATTACAAAACTGACTAATAGCAGCGTGAAGTAGAAGACAAAAGTTCGCAGCACATATGCGTCCATGATCCGGCTCAGAAGCGGGATTCCCGGCACACGTACTACCTTGTAAAAGCCAGACTCCAGAGCTTGCGCAGCCGAGCGCGGCATCAGATTCTGTTCTTCTTCTTTACGTCCCCTGATCCGCGCCCACATCGTTTCAATGCTGGTCTGTATCGTACCCACCAGATCGTGGTCCCCAGGCGTTTCAAGCCTCGACAGCAACACGGCGCACAGCAGGACGAAAATCAGATTGGGCCCCCAGGTGGCCAGCTCCGCGCTCATCCCGCCGCGCCGCGCCATCTGTTGCAGGCTGATCATGCTCATGTAGTAGAGAAAAGCCAGCAGCACCGTAACCACAAATGCTGCACTTTTGCCCGCTTTTCGTCGTGAAACGCCAAGCGGCACACCCACCAGCGCCAGCAGAAGACAGGCAAAAGGCAATGCAATCCGCTGATGAAATTCGATCCGCGCATCCACGCTCTCGTTGCGTGCCGTCTTCTCGATATAGAGCCACAGCGGCACCGTGTCCATCTCAAGAAAGTTGTTCGACCGCCGGTATTCGTTCGGCTCCTTGGCCTGCAATCCAAGGTCGCTGATCGGTGAGTAAGATGTAGCATCCTGCGCCGGGTTCTTGCCAATCTCGTAGGTGCTACCGTTCTTCATCGCCAGTTGGATGCGATTGTTCTTCACATCCGATACTGCCAATGCTTCTTCTCCCAGCAGGATCCTCGGCTCGTCGGATCGCTCCCGCGCCGCAGAACTCCGCTGTTCCCCGCCCCGCAGATCGGCCATGAAAATCTTCTTCCACTTTACCGTCGGCCCGGCAATAACATCTCCTACATACAGAATTGTATTCGGGAAGCTCTCTTCAAAGACACGAGGCTGTATCTCGGCAGTAACCTGCGCTGCCAGTGCCCGGTTCATAAGCCGACTCGATTGTCGATAACTCCAGGGAGTGAGCCAGGTGCTCGAAGCCGCAGTAAGGATAAACCCCAACAACCCAAAGGTCAGCACCGGGGCAATGACACGCCTGGCAGATGAACCCGTCGCCCGCAGCGCCGTAATCTCGTTGTCTCCAGACATACGACTCAAACCAATCAGCACACCCACCAGCACGCCCACCGGAATCGTAAACGGCGAGGTCGGCGGGACAATCAGCAAAAACAGATAAACAGCAGTCTGCCAATCGGTAGAATTCCGCAGCACCAGCTCAAACAGCTTGCCGCTCCCCAGCCGCTGCAAAAAGAGTACAAACGTGAATAGAAGCACCCCCACCAGGGCACTGGATGCGACTTCGCGAAAGACGGCTCTCGAAAGAATTTTCACGATTGGCTTAGGGCCTTGATCCTTCTAGGCCGATAACGGCGGCGGCGGCACGACCGGCAATTTAGGCAGTTCAACCTGCGGCCGCTCCAGCTCAATATCTTCAAACAGAATGCTGGGCGCAACTGTGGAGCAACCAAACACATAATTCCCGCCGCCGACAATCGAAAAGGGTGCCCCGTTCCCAAGGTAATCAAACTGCACTTCATCACTGCCCGAAGCAACAATGTCCTTAAGCGCACGCACATTCAGACTTCGGAATCGCAAACCGCGCACTAACTCTTCCCGGCCGTCAGGATAGACGCGATATGCCAGCAACGGCAGTGGTGCCGGGCGCGCACTCAATCCACCCACCAGGCCCCTCAACTCTTCAAACGAGGCAGTCGAAGGAAAATCCAGTTTGCGAATCAGCATGCCGTAAGGTTTGTTTCGCTGCTTGATCAAATCCAACAGCTTCTGCTTCATCTCCGCCGCCGACACAGGCTCATCCGATTTGATGAATAGATTGCTCGACGAAGCTAGATATCCGCCAAAAGAACCCGGCAGTCGCGCATGGCCGTTCGATACTTTGGTCTCCCTTGTCGGGATCCTGGTCGCGAGGTAATTCTTAAAGTTCCCCTTCTCCACCAAAACAACCGCTTGCGGCTTCACGCCCTCGAGATCCACCGGGAAATGCCCCATCAAAGGGCGACCCTTATAAACCTTCTGGGTAGGATCATCAACCACCGTGAACGACGACGGGAGAATACGCGAATTCAATCTCCCCTCCATCTCGCTCGTAGGAAGATTAACCGGCCGCCCTGGCTCAGCCACTGGCTTGCGAATTAGAGCAGACTGGCTGCCAATCAGATCGGAGAACAGTTGCGCCGACGCCTCTGCTTCAAACAGCACCGGCCCCGAATAAGTCTCTCCCAGCGGCGCGCTGATCAACGCTTTCAAATTATCTGCGGTGCGGCGAACTTCGCGCTCCATCTCAGCTTCGCTCGGCAATTGGCTTGTCTCGGATGCGAAAAAGAAAGCATGGTCCCGCAAGCGCATCCCGTCGGCGGCCTGCCCGTTCGCCCTGACCCGCACAAACGCGAGCAATTCTGTATATCGCAACTCAGTGCCTTCAGAATTGGCAAAGTAATAGGTGTCCCGCGAAGACTCAAAATCGAGGGATGAGGTGTAAATCTCCGCGTATGAGGCAAACACTTTCGAGAGCTTGGTGATTCGATTCTTCCAGAGCGCTTCGTCTACGTTCCAGGCTGGAAGCGGTGTCACCATTTGCGTCGGGGCTGCATCAGAAAAATCGGACAATTCTTCGGCCTGCGTAATGTTGCGCAATGCCGCCTTCTTGCGGCCAATCGCCTCGACAGCCGTCTTGTAGGCGCGGTCAATGGCCAGCCAGAAGATCTGCCGCATTGCTCCAGCATTATTGTCGAGTGGAAACTGATCGGGGTCGAAACGGGTCCCCAGGAAAACTTCCGAGAAAATATAGTTCGTGTTGTCGAACTTCTTGTCACCAATCCGCACCGCTACTCTCGGCACACGGAATGCTGTACTGCTCGAAGTAAAGAGCGCCCCCAGGCTGGACGTCGCACGAAACGCTACCGCATCATCGAGCGCGCATTCCATGTAATACAGCGGCTGCCCGCCAACAACTCCCAGCGGTCGGGATCGCGTCATTTCATCCTTCATCGCCTTCAGTATTGGGTCCCCACCAGTACCCTGCTGACCCAGACTCACCGCTGGCAGAAGCAACGCAAAATCGCGGCGGCGCATTAGAGTGAACCTCCCGTTACCTTCGATGCAGTGGGCCGCTCCAGAAACGGTGGACGTTCCTGCGATCTCTCCCGCAGCGAAATCTCGATTTCGCTGACCAACAATGCGGGGGAGGACGCCGATACCGGCACCTGCCCTGATTCCGCGCCGCAATACCCATTAAAAACGGTCGTTTCATTCGAGGTCTGCGCGATCTTTGAAAAACTCGTCAGAGGAGTTCCAACGATATCAGCCCCACGAATCAACTGGTCCGGCCTGCCATCCGGAAAGATTCTATAAACCATCACCGGCACAACACTAAAAGCCTGCAAACCACGTCGGCTCGTAATCGTGAACCCACTCGAGACCTCTTCAAAGTAGAGCCCGAACGGCTTGTTCTGCTTCTTGATTTCTTCCACAAGTTGCTTTCGCAATTCGGCATTCGACACAGCCTTCGAACTCTCCACTACAAGGTTCGACTGTCGCGACACAACTTCTGCACCCAATTGCTTGCGCCCATGCCCATTGGACACGGGAAAGCCGTTGATCGGCGACCGCGACATCAGAAAGTTCTCCAGCACTCCAGCCTTCACAACACTAACCGGCCTCGCCACCACCCCTTCATCGTCAAAGTTGTACCAGCCATAAAGGTCGATTCCAGCCATTTGATGCAGAGTGGGGTCCATCTTCACGCTCAGAAAGTCGGGAAGAATCTTCTGCCCCACCATCTTCGTGAAAGTCTGTCCTTCGCTCTCGTCCTTCTGGCGATGTCCTTCAATGCGATGTCCGAAGATTTCGTGGAAAAACACCCCCGCCGACTTACCCGAAAGAATCGCCGGCCCTGTATACGGTTCCGCCAGTGGTGCTTTCAGTAACGCCGCAAGCTTCTGGTACACCTTTTCCACGGCCTTCTGTACCGTCTTCTCGTCTGGCAGCCGACTCACGTCCTCAGCCTCAAACGTCTCGCTCGCCGAAAGATTCATCCCGTCGCCAGCCTTGCCACGCGCACTGATCAGAATTCGTGCATAACTTCTCCCGTGCTGCAGCTTGGTACCTTCGGTCGTTACCAGAGTCTTGAGTTCGCGCTGCACCACCACGGCCACATTGCTCGAAAGCACTTCCGGCTTGTCAGAGAAATACTGGCTCCATTTGCGAACCCTTTCCTGCCACTGCCGTGTATCAAACCGGATCGGTGCAACGGTTTCAAATTTCACCACCGGCGGTGCCGGGGAAAAATCACCTGACTTGTCATCCCCCTCCAGCTTCACCTGCTGGTTCGTCTTGATGTTCATCAGACGCTGGCCAGCGCCGCGAAACACTCTATCCGTCTCGAGCCACAAGCGCCTCCGCAGCGCATTCGGCTCATCTTCAAGCGGCATCGGGATCCCGCCCGCAAACTGCGGCCGGTCTCCGCGAATCTGCCGGTAGTTGTCGAGCTTTGTCTCACCCACACGGATCGAAACATCAAGCGACCGGCTCTTGCCAGCCGTCGATCCCTGCAAAGTCCCGAGCGTGCCAGTAACCGACATCGCCTCCTGCTCGAATAGTTCATAGGACATGAAGTACGGTGCAGGATCGGACTTCTTGAGCGCGCTAAAGTTGCGTTGCAACTCCTCGTCAAGAATCTGAACTACTTTCGGCTGTGCCTGCAGGCTCAGAGCCAGCAGGGGCAGAGCGATGGAAATACGAAAAAATGCTCGGAAATTGTGCGAATACACACCACGAGAATAGCACGCGCCTTTCCCTCGACCGCCCCTAAACTCCGGCCCTCAAAGGGCTTAGCGGGCCATTGCCGCTTCATAAGGTCGCTCGACAGAAAGCATGCCTTTTTGCCGCAGTCCCGTCAAAGCTAACCCGTAGCGACCCCGAACACCGGTTTTCTCAAAGATGTGCTTCAAATGGATCTTTACGGTTCCTGGTCGAATTCCCAGTTCCCGCGCAATCTCGCGATTTTTCAGGCCATGTTCTACGAGTTCCATCACTTGCGTTTCCCGAGGCGTCAACGCTGAGCGCGGATGACGATCGTCACTCGGCTGTTCGCGAAACACCGAATCTTCCATCCAGTTCTTGCCCTGCACCACGGTGCGAAGACAGTTCAGCATGTTCGACG
This sequence comes from Acidobacteriota bacterium, assembly GCA_025354885.1. Taxonomy (GTDB): domain Bacteria; phylum Acidobacteriota; class Terriglobia; order Bryobacterales; family Bryobacteraceae; genus Bryobacter. Next base: position 46,695 of record JANXLY010000145.1, read on the forward strand.
GCGAAGTTGCTTTCCGCAATATGCCTTTGGCCCCTGCCTGCAGAAAGCGCAACGCTTCGGCCTCCGTCATTGACACGCCCCAAACCACCGCCTTCGGCAAGGGTCGCGACTGGCTTGCCGACAACGGCGCAGCTCCAGTTACAAATTGCCCGCCGCTGTTCAATCGGTCCATGTCCTGCTCGGCCAGACGCAGATCCTGAATCCAGTCGAGCACCACCTGCATCCCAAGCGCCTTGTCGAGCAAGACCACGTCTGGTCGCTGCCGCCGCGAGATTTCCCGGCATAATGCCAGGTTTTCACACACTCCGGTAACACGGAGATCATTGGTTGAGGACAACAACGCGCGGATGCCCTCCACCGTCAATGGCTGGGTTTCGCAGAGCAGCACAGCCGCCTGCGTATTCGCGCCTTGTGCCAGCGTGCTACCACCTTGTGCCAGCGCTGCACTTGTAGCTGAAAATTCCATCAAATTGCTTTCGTTCACGGTTTCTTGGCCTTTCGGGAACAAAGCTAGTGTTGCTGCTTCAGCCGGACTAGCTTCATTGCAGAATCGGATCTATGCTTCCCCCTTCGTAAGGGGAATATCTCGACTCGGAAAAGCTTATCGGTGATTCGCATCAAGGTTTTAGTAAATCTTGCAGGGATTTTTCTCTATCGTTTTTTCATCTTTGTGTCGATACTCAATCACGAAGAAGGTCAAGGCCAAGAATGCGGTCCGGGCCGAAAGTCAGCCTAATGCACCTAAACCTTCTGTTATCAAAGCTATGAGTCAGGTCGATACATTTCAGAGTGCGGGCAATTGGAAGTACCTCGTCATTTGCCCTTCCCAGGGGATCACCAAAGATCTCCAGCAGACCCTCAGTGCCAAAATGCCTGGTGCCGAGATTCTCGAAATCCCCGTCTATCCCCCTGCTGCCGGTCTGCTAGAAGTTCTCAGCGTCCAGACTCCGGATATCTGCATCGCCGACATCGTCAGCGATCGAGACCGCGGCCTCACCCTGATCAAGGACATTTCGGCGATGCAACCGAAAATGCCCGTCGTTGCTCTGATCTCAAATAACGACACCGACCTCATCTTGCGCTGTCTCCGCGCCGGTGCCTGCGAATTCCTCGTCCATCCCCTCGACCTGCCCCAGCTCGAAGAAGTACTCGCGCGCCTTGTCGCAAAAAATCCACTCATCAAAGGCTCTGGCAAGGCCGGCCGAGTGGTTGCCATTGTTCCGGCCAAAGGCGCTTGCGGCGCATCGACGGTGGCAAGCGGTCTCGCCTTCCACTGGAAAAAGCGGACCAGCAAGATTCTGCTCGCAGACCTCGACCCTCTCACCGGCACTCTCAGCTTCCTTCTCAAGATCAAGAGCCAGTACAGCTTTATGGATGTGGTCACGCTCACCCAGACCCTCGATTCCGACCTTTGGCGCAGTCTGATTACCACCACCCAGGGTATCGACGTTCTACTCTCTCCAGAGGGTGCCGTCGATGGCGTCCACGATCTCATGGACGCCGCCAGCATCATCGATTACGCCCGCTGGAATTACGAAACTACTCTTCTCGACAGTTGCAGCCCCTACGGCCCCTGGAACTTATCCATCCTCCGCCACTGCGACGAAATCCTCCTGGTCTCCACCAATGAGCTCCCTTCGCTGCAGGCAACCCAGCGAGCACTCAATTACATGGACCAGAACCACATCGACCGCTCGAAAATCAAGCTCATCGTCAACCGCTACAACCGCGACGTAGGCCTCAGCAAAGAAGTCATCGAGACCGCCATCCGCTGCGAAGTCTTCCAGGTGCTTCCTAGTGACTTTGAAGGCGTGCAACGCGCCATGATCGAAGGTAAACCTTCGCCCATCAATTCGCCCTTCGGAAAAGCTCTGGCGCAACTTGCCGAGAAAATGGGCGGAGCCATCGAAGTCCCCAAACCGGCGAAAAGCAGCTCCTCCTGGGGCGGTATTCTCAACCTCTTCTCACGCACCTCAAGCTAGCTCATACAATGGAGGGTTGGCAGACCTCAACGAATCCACCGCGCGCACTTACCTCGCGCATAAATTCTCCCTGCCCGAACACCTCATCTCGGTCGCAGAGCTCGTTGGCGGTGTTTCCAACCTCGTCTTCCGCGCAAAAATCTCTGGCCGCGAAGACCTCATCCTCAAGCAATCTCTCGCCAAGCTGCGAGTCCAGCAGGACTGGTTCAGTGACCGCCGCCGCATCTTCCGCGAGATGCAGGCGCTCAGCCTCCTCGGCCCTCTTGCCCCTCTTGGTAGCCTGCCAACCGTCCTGTTTGAAGATCGCGAAAACTTCCTCTTCGCCATGAGCGCCGCCCCGCCAGACTCCCCAACCTGGAAGTCAGACCTCCTAAACGGGATTGCCCTCCCGACACTCGCCATCCAGGCCGCCGCCCTCCATGCAGTATTCTTCTCGGCACAATCCATCGGCCCCTTCTTCGCCGGCCTCGAGCTTTTCGACCAACTCCGCCTCGATCCTTATTACCGCGCCACGGCCCTGCGTCACCCCGACCTCAAGCACTACTTCGATACCGCAATCGAGCAAAGCCGTACCCAACTCACTGCCCTCACCCACGGCGACTGGTCGCCAAAGAATTTCCTCGTCAACCCGGGCCCGCAACTTTTCTCCATCGACTACGAAGTCATGCACTATGGAGACCCCAGCTTTGACACTGCCTTCCTCCTCAATCACTTCCTGCTCAAAGCCTGGCACCGCGCACGCAGCCGCTCCCTTTACGCAAACCTGGCAATCACCTACTGGAAGGAACTCCTGAGCCTCATCCCAAAGAACTTCGAGTGGCTCGAAGCCTCCACCATCCGTCACCTCGGATGCCTCCACCTCGCTCGCGTCGATGGCAAAAGCCCAGCCGAATATCTTCGGCCTGCAGAGCAAGCCCAAGTCCGGCGCTTCGCCCGCGATCTGATCCAGAATCCCCCGGCTACAATCTCCGAAGTGTTCGAATTCCAGGCAGAAGCTTTCCATGAATAAGACCGCAATTACAGCCATTCACGCATTCGAAGTCCTCGACAGCCGTGGCCGCCCCACCATCGAGGCACACATCAAACTTGCATGCGGCGTTGAAGCCAGTGCCCAGGTCCCCTCAGGAGCCTCTACCGGAACCAGCGAAGCCCATGAGTTGCGCGACGGCGACCCACTCCGCCACTGTGGCCTCGGGGTCCGCAACGCCTGCAAAAATGTCAACGAAGAAATTGCTAACCTCCTCAACGGCTCAGACGCCCTGAATCAGCCAGCCATCGATCAGCTTATGATCGATCTCGACGGCACTCCCAACAAGAGCCGCCTCGGTGCCAACGCCATCCTCGCCGTCTCTTGCGCCGTCGCCCGCGCCGCCGCCATCGCGACTGGCCAACCCCTCTGGCGATACCTCGCTGCCTCCCGCACTCCAGTCCTCCCGCTTCCCATGGTCAACATCCTTAGTGGTGGCCTCCACGCTTCAAAAGCCATGGAGTTTCAGGATTTTCTCGCCATCCCCTGGGCCGCTCAGTCTTTCGCCCAAGCTATGGAATGGATCACTGCCATCCATCGTTCCACTCGCGAATTGCTCGAACAACGAGGCGCTTATTTCACCGGAGTCGCTGACGAGGGCGGCTGGGGTCCACGTCTCAAAACCAACGAAGAAGCTCTCCAAATCCTCACCCGCGCCATCGAACACGCAGGCCTCATCCCAGGCGATCAAGTCTCGATCGCTATCGACGTCGCAGCATCCCATTTCTTTGAAAACGGCGAATACAGGCTCGCCTCCGAAAACCGCTCCATGGATGCCGCCGCCTTCATCGATCTTCTTGAAACCTGGTGCAAAAAATACCCCATCGTCTCACTGGAAGATGGTCTCGAACAAAACGCCTGGCATCAATGGCCCTCCCTTACCAAGCGACTCGGCTCGCAGGTTCAGGTGATTGGCGACGACTTTCTCACCACAAATCCCGCCCGTCTCATTCGTGCCATCGAGGCCAACGCCGCCAATGCCGTCCTCGTCAAGATGAACCAGATCGGTACCCTCACCGAAACCTTCACCGTCATCGACACCGCCCGAGCCGCCGGCTGGGGTGCCGTCATCAGCGCCCGTAGCGGCGAAACCGAAGACTCTTTCCTTGCCGACCTCGCCATCGCCTCTGGCATGGGTCAGCTCAAAGTCGGCTCCATCACCCGTTCCGAGCGCCTCTCCAAATACAACCGCATGCTGGTCCTCGAACAAACCCAGACGATCCCCCACTGGAGCCAGTCCCCGGCCCTCCTGCCCCCTCGCTGGGCTATTTCAACAGGTTAATCCAGCCTCGACACTTCGGCGACAGGCAGCCGCACTTCACCTGCTCCTGGTCCTTGCCAAAGTGGTAGTCGAGCGACAACTCTTCTTCCGCTGCAATATCCCGAATCGAAAAATAAAGGATGTGCCGCTTTAAGATCCGCGATTCCAGATTCGGGTCACAACAGTGATTTACAAATTCCGCTCCACTGCCGCCAACAGCACCATCCAGATACCAGTAGGGGTCAATCGTAAACAGACAATGGATCTCGTTGGAATCGGCTCGTTTCTTGCCTTCTTTCCGACTCACCAGTTCGCCAGTGTATTCAATCACCTTTCGCCCTTTGGGGATCGCTTCCAAAGCAAAAACGCCCCAGCGATGGATCTTGCTCGGGCGCACTTCCAATTGAAAATTGCAATACTCTTTTCGAAGTTGGGGACAGGCCACGCCCCCGCTTTTTTGCTTCATCGCGAAAGCTTAAAAATCATCTTCAGTAGAACTTGTCTTCTTGCCCTTGCGCCGCATCACGATCGCTACCAGGCAAAGCACAGCCAGCGCCCCGGCAACTACCTTAACCATCATTTCTGTATCCATGTTTTCTCCTTTGTGATACTACGTGAGACCTACAGACTACTAAAACCCGGTCGCCCTGACAACACTTCCACCTGCCTTTTGCAACTGGACAGCTCACAATTGCGTCTTAAGCTGTAGAAATCGACAATTCAGGACGATAAGAGCATAGGAAGCAGTGCTTCCAGTTTGAGCGAGGTTCAAATGGATATTTTAGGCGAACGCAAATTCGTAGAAATCCCCGGCGACCGTATGCACGAACTACCCCCGTTGCTAGTCCGTTCCACCCCGGTCAAGCGTCTGGACAGAATGATGCACATGGCAAATGACATCCTCCTGAGCGAAGATGTCCTCGCAAATATGCCCGTTCTCGATCCCAAACTCATGCTCGAATTCGAGCGTCGCAGAATGGATCTGGCCCTCAATCTGGTAGATCAATACCAAACCTTCATGCACACCTGGGCCTGGGGCGATTCGATCCTCGAATGGATCCGCCAGTGCGAGACCACATTTGAGACACGCTCCGACCTTCGCCCGCTGCTCAAAGCCGATGTCTGGCCCCATGCCAGCCGCAAGAGCTTCGTCATCCTCCTTGAAGACAAAACCAGAGACGTCCCGCTAACAGAACCGATCAATCTCGAAGGTGCGGTCGGCCTCCGCCTTACCTTTCGCCAGCCGCCACCAATTTCCTGTTTCAGTGACCAATTCCTCTTCTACCTCAACAGTTCTCTCGCCCAGTCTGCCTTCCACACCTGGTCGGGCATGAACCCTGATCCCGTTTCCGACCTCCCGCCAGAACGCTTCCACTTCGACGTCGTAACGATGTAAAGTCAAGCTACACTTAGGGCGTGATTCCGTCATTCCTAGCGCAGTCATTTCCCGTAATCGACTTCGACCACTACCTCTGGCTTGAAGCACGCTCCGAGTCGAAAAACGAGTACTTCTACGGGCATATGTACGGATTGGCTGGCGGCAGCGATAACCATTCAGCGCTGGCCGTAGCAGCAACTGTAATTTTCTCTCAACTGCTCAAGTCCAAGCGTTGCTATGTCCGCAACTCCGAGCTCTTGATTGAGACTCCAAACTCAAACGCTGCCTTCTACCCCGACTTATCCATCCATTGCAACCAGAAGCCAACCGGAACGTCGCGCTCCGCTAAATCGCCAACGCTGATCGTCGAGATCCTCTCCCCCTCAACTCGCAACTACGACCTCACCACCAAACGCAAAGAATACTTCCGGATCCCCTCACTGCGCCACTATCTCTTGATCGATTCCGAAACCGTTGCCGCCTCGCTTTATTCTCGCGAAGAGTCTCAAATCTGGCCCAAAGAACCTCTCCATTTCTCATCACCCTCTGACTCAATTCCGCTCACCGCCCTCGACATCAAGCTCAAAGACCTCTACCGTGAAACGGGCCTCCTCCCCGCCCGCAAAAACTCTTCAAGTTGATGCTCTCGATCCTCCGAACGAAACAGATCCTGCCTTCGGTAATCAAACCGCAATCGCCGGAGATAACAGTTGAATAAAGGTCCGTTCGCCGAGCCACCAAGCCAAAGCGCTGCCTTGCACTTCCAGCATTCCTGCTAATTGCGTGGCAGAGAGGTCCTGTGAAATACTAACTGTGACCTTGAGACAAATCAATGCTGGAGGCTCTATGCGAATGATTGGATTACTCCTGAGTGTGTGGATCGCTGCTGCCCTTGCGCAATACAGGGCAATGGATCTGATTCCTCTTCCTGCGGACTCATCAAAAGCTTCCTTCGACCTGAAACAAACCATTCAAATTTCCCCAAAGGCGACGCTCAATGTACTCCCGCTTCTGGATGAAAAAGGTGCCTACCTTCGTCCGCAGCCAAATGTCAAACCTAAATTATGCATGGCAACAGTCATCCAAGGCCCCTTTGCAGTTGCATTTCGCCGCCCCGGTTTTTCCAGTCTCGCTAAGTCGATTTTCCGTTGTTAGAAGCCTCCTTTGCGTCCCTTTTGGGCTGGGTCGCGAGCCT
>JANXLY010000151.1 GCA_025354885.1 Acidobacteriota bacterium
GGTCATTTTTTTGTCCAACCGATGGGGTCCACTTCATGGCGCCCGGTGTTATCGGGCTCGTATGTGGTTTTTGAATCCGCAATAGATGGAATATGCGCCGAATCCGGCAATGGCGAGGTCAGCCAGTGTGTAAGCGAGTTCCAGTCTTCCCCGAAGGGTGGCCGGGTTGAGAACTGGCATTAACAGAAAGAAGACGTGCGTTACGAAGTAACCCATGACCGCAATGCAGACGAGTATCCCGCCTGCAACCACGCGGATAGAATCAACCGTCGCCCTGTGGACGCGAATCATGGCTTTCGATTGCGACGATAGCACAAAAATGAGACCGCTGGATCGGGCGGGAAGGTTAAAGAGAGCCAGCCAACAGGGCGACCACCCGAACGGTGCGCTAGAATCGAACTACGCGCCCGTAGCTCAGCTGGATAGAGCGTTTGCCTCCGAAGCAAAAGGTCACAAGTTCGAATCTTGTCGGGCGCACCAATTTTCAAACAAATTCATGTTCAGTAAAATGCCGTGCTTTTACTCCGTCGCTATGTTGGCACTCGTTTGCGCAGCGACGCCGGGTTTGTCCGCGCGGATTCTCTGAACTCAATTACTGAGAGATCAGCTTTGGTCGCCAATGAAACGATCGATTGGCGGGGTTTCGGCCCAGCCGCGACTGGGGTTTCGGGCGGAGGGGCTTCGCTGACGGCCCAGTCGGGGCTCGTTGTAACCGCCAGCCAACCTTTTTACGAGATGGAAATACGTGAAGAGGGTCTTCCTGGAAATAGCGAGGGCTGGTGGAACGCCGACTTCCAGCCTGGTGTGTTTCTGTTAACCAATTGGAATTCGCCGTACGCAATCACGTTGTCTTCTCCAGCCCAATTTATGGCGCGGGTGTCCAGATCGAACCTGGACAATCACAATTTCTTTCGGAATTTACCGCTTATGTCACGGCATGCGCCGGAGACAGCGTAATCGGGCAGTTCTCGACAACGGGAATACGCGCACCAAGACATGACGGTTCAGCCCCATTTCTGGGTGTGTCAGCCGTCACGGCAGAGATCACATCACTGCGCTACAGCATCGTGAATTCCGGAACTTCGACAGTGCAGGTGGCGTTGCTCCGCTCCTTGAACGGATCGCCGACGGCGAAAACACGATTTCAATTGCACGGGAAATTGGCGTCAGTAGGACGTTCCTGAGTGGGCTGTTGAACTCTCCGGATCACACCGACGCCCTGCGGAATGCCCGTCGCGCAGCCGCAAGCGCCCTGGTCGAGCAATCCATTGAGATTGCAGACGGGGGGGAAGCCCGCTGACGCGCAGTTGGCAAAACTTCAGTGTGACGTTCGGCCGTGGACCGCCAGCCGGTGGGATCGTGCACTCTACGGCGAAGACCGCTCTGGGAACAAGCTTCAAATCAATATTGGGCAACTGCATCTGGACGCGCTGCGGCAGCGGCAACTCACCCGCGCGGTCTGTCCTTAGCTACGGCTTTGGGTGTATCAATTCACACTTTCCATACCGCGTTGCCGCCGGGATAGCCTTGCTCGTATCCAATGCGTAAACGGAGAGGCGGAAGCGCCGGTAAATAATTCCAGATAGTTGAAATGAGGACCATCCGAGGGAGCGCTATTTCTGCGCCGCCTCAGCCCTCCTGACGATTTCGCGCATTTCGAAGACAGTGAAAACCAAACCTGCGGCGACTACGACGAAAGTCACGAGACCGACCACAAAGATTGTGGTATCGGATATCATTCGACCCTCTTCGCGGCTACGCGGAAATAAATGCCGAGCCCGATGATGGAAGGTACCCACAGGCCCACAAACTGGCCGGCTTCTTTATTGGGCTGGAATCCGATGCCGAACCATAGCGATACTGAGAACAAAAACGACAGGAACGCCGCTAGCAGAATCATTGAAAAATCCCAGATCCAGATAAACCTTCTGATCCTCCGGGCAGTAAAACGGACCGGTCGCTGTCTGCGCAGTTCCGCATCCTGACGGAGATTCATCCCGATAAAGCACCAGTTTCGCGCGCCGGTAGGCAATATTGCTCTGCTCTGCAACCCCGTCCAGGTCTTCTGCACATCGTCAAGAACAAACGATACGAACTCCACTTCCGGCTTCTCCGCCGCATCCAGTGCGCCGCTCCGGGCCTGATCTGCCGGACCCCGAATGCTCGAGGGAGCCCCTGATGAACCATCCCCGCCGCCGATGACGTTGAACAGATTCTAATGAAAGACCAGACTCAGAATGCCAACGATAATCGTCCCGCCAATCCCCAGATGAATCGGCCCCAAGCCACTGCCACCGCTGTTGTCGCGCTGGTCCTCTACATCACCACTCGTGCCGCCGGGTGTCCAATTCATCGGCATTGCACTCAGCACGTGGAATACCGCTCACCGTCGGGCAATATAAGTCAGCAAAGGGGCATCCGAAGCCCGCTGCCAAACATCCCCCAGTATCCCGGCCAAACTCAAACCATTGAGCGCTGCGGTTGCTGTGACCGCCAGCACAAATACCCAAACAATCAACGCTCTCAGGGAGTCCATGCTTTTGACCTCTGCGGCGGACGATATCACGTTTCCCCTCCGGAGAGAAGCACCAACAAAAAAGCACCCCGAGACTATTGCCGCCAAAGCAGTTGCCGTTTCAGTTTCTCCACCTGGCCCAACTCCTCCGCCGATAACGAAGTTCTCAACCCCCGCGCAGCATCATCCGCATCCGGCACATCACCAGACGCGGCCAATTCCAGCCAGCCCAGCGCCTGAACCGGATCACCCTTCACATCCCCTCTGGATTTCAATAACCTGCCCAGATGAAACTGGCACGAACCCATACCCCGCGAAGCGCAAAGCCGGAAATAATACCGCGCCAGTTCCGCATTCGCCGCGACGCCATCACCTTGCTCATACTTTGAACCCAGAAAAAACTGCGCCTCCCTGCTCCCATAAACCGAAGCCTCCCCCAGTCGCTTCCTGCCCTCCACCGCATCCGCAGGCATTAGGTACATGCCAAGCAGAAAAAGGCCCTGAGGGTCATACACATTCGCCGCCCGGCGCAGCCATCCCACGCCAGCCTTTTCATCGTGCGGCAGTTCGGTCCCCTCCAGCAGCCACTGGGCTTGCAGGGACATGGCAGGCCCATACTTGTTCCCGGCCATTTTTTGAATCGTTCTGATGGCAGCCTGCTTCTTCGCATGCACGCCCAAATCGTGAACCGCAATAGCGTATGCAATCCGGCGTTCATCACGGCTGCCGTTGAAGCTCAAATCGTTACGGAAACTGATCTCAACCGTGAACCGGACACTCACCGTTTTCCCGCCCTGCATGGCCGGTGTGAACCGCCACTGCCGGATCGCTTCCACGCCCTTCTCGTCCAGACCGTAACCAGCCGCGCTGATCACTTCGATATCGTGCGGGATGCCGAACGGGTCCACCACCAGCGAATAGACAGACGTACCCTGAATCCTGCCCCGCCGCGCTTCCTCCGAATACCCGGGATTCACCCTCTTAATAATTTGTGGCGGAATAATCAGAATATCCGAAGCGGCCACCGAGGTCCACACCGAAAAGAGAACCAGCGATGCTACAACACGGAGCATTTCCGCTATTATCACTCTGGAAGGCCTGTGTGAAAAAACTAATTCTCCCGCTTCTTGTTTCCGCCGTCCTCGTCTTCGGCCAGCAAACCAAGTACCAGTGGACGGACGCCGAACAACCCATCCTCGCCGGCATCAAGTCCCTGCGCGGTCTTCCCGACGACAAGCGCCCCGGTGTTACGAAAAATCTCGCCCTGCAAATCCGCCAGCTCCCTGCAACGCCTGGCAAACCCGACCTCGCCATTCAGCTTGCCAATCTGGTTACCGAAGGCGACCCCGGTCACGACACCCTTCAGGAAACAGCCACCACTCTGGCTGCCGCTCTGCGCGAACGGCCTGCGGTGAACGAACGTCCTTACATGAGCCTCGCGCAACTGGTGCGCTATGAGAATGTGGAAGCCGCCAGCGCTGATCCGAGGTTCGCAACGGCGCTGAAACAACTCGATGCCGACGATGAAAAGCGCCAGCACCTTGACTTCACGCTCACCGCCCTCGACGGCAAAACCTGGACGCTGCGGCAACTGTCCGGCAAAGTCGTGCTGGTCAACTTCTGGGCCACATGGTGCCCGCCCTGCCGCAAGGAAATGCCGGACCTTGACGCTCTTTACAAGCAGTACCAAGGTAAAGGACTGGTGATTCTTGCCATCAGTGATGAGGAACGCCCGATTGTCGATAAATACCTGGCCGAACATCCCGTCACCTACCCCGTGATGCTCGATCGGGGCCGTCGTGTTCACAGCCAGTTCGTCGTAGACGGAATCCCTAAATCATTCGTCTATGACCGGACTGGCCACCTGGCAGCCGAATCCATCGATATGCGAACGCGCAGCCAGTTCCTCGAAATGCTCAAACGCGCGGGTCTGTAACCCAGAACCGTGGCGGCACGCACTCAAGAGTGCGTGCCGCGTCGAGACTCATCTCGACGCCAGCGCTGGACCAGGAAAGCGCCAAACCGGCCCGAACGGGATTTATTTCAACAACAAGCGGTACCGGCATCCAGCAGGAAACGCTTAACCCCAAAACCGTTTAAGCACGGGTTCAGCGCAGCTCTACGAAGCGCTCGCCGCCAGTGAACCGCGCGGAAATTCTCGGCCATGCTTTCCAGAACACCTCGAGTATTCGCGCTCGCCGCGAATTTCCGGTGCGTACCCACAATAGCCGCGCCGACGGCGCACCGAAATAGAGCGTTACGAAATCCTCGTCTTTGGAGATGATGATTAGATCGTGTTCTGACGCATGTTGCCAGATGAGGCGATCTGAAGCCCTGTCCAGACCAATTTCAGACACATGAACGGCCTGAGCGCCAAGATCGGTTCGTATGAAATGGGCAAGCGTCGGAGGAAGTTGATTGTCGACGAGGAAATTCACGCTGACAATAGCACGGCATGGTCTGCTTGATGAGCTGCGTACTCAATTGCCGCCAGAATGTCCTCACGCTCGACGTAAGGATAGTCGTCGAGGATTTCCTGGTACGACGCACCCGCACCGAGCAGATCAAGGATGTCTGTCACGCGAATCCGCATGCCGCGAATACAGGGTCGGCCTCCACACTGGGCGTCGTCAATGGTAATGCGATTTAGGCGTTCTGCGGACATAGGCGATGACTGTAGTCTAGCGTTTCATCGTCCGGTGTGCACACGTAGTCGGTAGTGTCCTCCGTTAAATGTTAAAATATAAGGGCATTAAGGGTAATACAGATAGCCGTGACAACCCTCGATCAGACACGGATACAGCGCCAGAGAGAAGTCGCTAACGCGCTTGCAAGCGTGCGCATGGAAGGCCTCGAAATTTGCTCCGAAGCCGAATCCATGTTTCAGCAATACGTCGATGGAACAGTGAGATCCGAAGAGCCCGACGGCGCGTTTGACCGATATTTTTATCGCAAATATGGACCCGTACGAAGGCCAGCAGCACCACCACACGTGCGGGCGAGAGCGTTAAGCAGCTTTTGAAATTGCCAGCCCTCCGGCTTTCCAATATTCATTGGCGCACCCTGTAAAGAAGGAAGTGCAGATCATGACAAACAATCTGGACTGGTCACAATGCCCCGCAGTAGAGAGCGTGCCGGGCCGATTAAGCGGTACATGGGTGTTTCGCGATACCCGGATGCCCGTGTCCGCCGTGTTTGAAAACATTAAAGCCGGAGCCAGCCTGGACGAAATCATCGACCAATTCGACATCACGCGAGAGCAGATTTTAGCCGTGCTGCAATTCGCGGCGCGGAGCCTTGATGCCCCGCCCTCCATGCACTCTCCCGCCGCCGAAACGGTCGATGCTCATCCTCTTTGACCATGTAACGCCGCGCGGCGTTGCGCGTGCCCTCAAGGGCCACACGGTTACAAAAGCCAAAGATCGAGGATGGGATGAGCTTACCAACGGCGATTTGCTGGCCGCGGCGGAACGGGCTGGTTTCGACGTGCTTCTGACCGCGGACAAGAACATGCGTTATCAGCAGAACTTTACCGGACGCCGCATAGGCCTTGTCGTATTGGGTACGCCGCAATGGCCGCTCGTTAAATTGCACCTCGACAAGATAGCTGCAGCGGTGGACGCATGCACACCGGGCCGCTACGGCGAAGTGGAAATTCCTTTTCCAGCTGAGTAAAGCCCCCGCCCCGTGTTTATCTATGGCGCCTTGCGGCGTATGAAATGTTTTAAACGGGGAGAGGCGGCAACCCCTTTTCCTGTCGCAGCATATTCTCGCTCCAACGGCAGTTTATCTGCTACCACGAAGCGCCTCCCGGAGCGTCCGAAGTCTGGCTCAACGATTGTGCGTACAGTTTTGCAATGTAGACAAATGACCTCGCCAGCCGTGCTGCCGGGCACTTCGCCGGCAACGTACGAAATCAAGAACAGACGCGCGCAACAGCATCCGCGACTCCGAGTTACTAAGTGAATTCGAAGCAGAAGCTTCATCCCGCCGTCTTTGCCAGCTTGAAAACAAGCCACTGTCGTGCCGGTTTGATTGTCTTTCCTTCTGGATTGCCTTAGGCGGAACGGCGAAGTCCTTGCGGACGGAGTTGTCGAAGCGCTCCCATTCGGTAGTGCTAGGGACGTTTGGCGGGGTAGGGGTTCGTCGGGAGAGCCACTATATAGCGCTCATTGAACGGACCACCGCCGGACTTCCGCGATCATCGAGTCAATCATGGATGGTTCAGATCCAGAGGCCTTCGCTGCCAGGATGGTCACCGACATACACATCGGAACCATCAAATTTTCAGGCTCTAAATAGAACCGGTCGAGTCCATCGGCCGCTTCCTTATTGGTTAGACTCGCGGGCACACAGGCCCCGGCGTTAGACACGTTCGTAATTCCGATACCGCTCGTAAAGCCCACCACGAACATGATCTTTTCGCCTGCCGACAATTGTTTCCAGAACCGACCGTTAAACAGGCCGTGCGTCTCGGTTCCGGCATCGACTGGCTTTATATCTGCGGGTCTTGGCTGCGGTTCGGCCTGCGCGGATTGGCGCTCCTGGCTTTCGATCTGGAGTCGGCGTAACTCCTCTGCTTGAATCTGCTCCTGCATCTGAAGGTTGCGGATGCGCTGAAGCTCCAGCATCTGAAGTGGACCCCATCGGTTGGAAAAAAAATGACCGTCCTTAGATGGTGTGGCGGCGGGTTAACAGGAGGCGGTCGTGAGACCGCCATCCATTCCGGACTTGAATCGGCGCTCGGGTCGCATCCCTGCGTTGCCCTATCCTCCTAATCAAGCGTTGCCAGTGTACGGCATACTGATGCAGAAGCAAAAGCAAAATGATCCATTCCGGTAAAAACGGCGCTAAATCCCGGGGGTTTGGGGGCATAGCCCCCAGCACGATCATGTGCGTTTCCTGATTGACGTGTGCGGGAAGAAATCTGCGGGTGTCTTGTAGCCCAGC
>JANXLY010000190.1 GCA_025354885.1 Acidobacteriota bacterium
TCGCGATCCAATCCCCATAGCCCCCAAGTTCTGTCTGCGCCTTAGCTCAACGCACGTTCCCATCACCCAGACTGGTGCAAAAGCCTACTCATCCCCCAACAGCACACTCCCGTCTGGCCGATGCGAACTTTATCATTCACAGAAACTTTCGAACTATATCTCCTTTGCTTTCAACAGCAAATTGAAATTATCCGCAAGTCATCACTCTGCCGCAAAGTAGAATTTTCGTGGGGTAAGTGCCCTGAGATAAATGAATAACTGAAAGTTACGAAGCGCTCGTTTCGTATTCGAGAACAAATGACCTTGACACAAATTGCGGATGCGATTCAGCCGCACCCGGACTATAGAGGGTGGGCCGCCAGCCTTGAGATGTATCGCGACCTCTACTCGGGTGGAGCTCAGATGAAAGCGAAGGCCAGCAGCTACCTGTATCGTCGCCATCGTGAACCCGCGGAAGTATATCAGGAACGAGTGAGCCGGGCTTTCTACGAAAACTATCTTGGATCCATTATTGACTGGTATGCTTCGACGCTCTTTCGCCGGGAGCCAATCATAACTGTCGAAGACAGCTCCAGTCGCGCTAGTAAATACTACTACGAGTTCTTAGGAAATTGCGACCGCAACGGACTCTCCATTACCGATTTCCTGCGCAAGCGTTTTATTGATGCTTTGATTTTTGGAAAGTCTTACATCGCCCTTGAGTTCCCCAAAAGAGAGGCCAGCTTTAGCACAAGACTTGAGGAAGAGGCATTCGGAGTTGATCGTGGATACCTGACTGGAATCCACCCGATGGATGTCGTCAGCTGGAAAACAGAACAGGATGGAAAGCTGACACGGCTGACCGTCAAACTGCAAAGCGATAAATCCACAGACGGCAAACTTGATTTTTCCAGGCAGCCGGCCCGCTACCTGATCTACACCGAAACCGAGTATTTCATCGTTGACGAAAATGCGAGCGATGACAATGCGCTTCAAATCGTGGAACAGGGCTTGCACTGCTGCGCCGATGAGGGTCGCCTGCCAGTATTTGAAATCGCCCTGAGCGACGGACTCTGGTTGATGAACAAAGCTGCGCACCTGCAGCTGGAGCACTACAACAAATCCAATTCTCTCTCATGGTCTCTGGGCATGGCGCTTTACGCAACTCCGGTTGTCTACAGCAAGCGCGATTGGTCGAGCATCATCGGGGAGTCTTACTACATTCATCTCGACCCCGAAGACAAGTTCGGCTGGACTGAACCGGAAGGTAATGTCTATCGCATTGCCATGGAAAACCTGGCTCGGCTGCAGGAAGAAATTTATCGAACTTGTTACCTGATGGGTCAGTCCAGAAGTTGGCTTTCCGGATCCGCTCAAGTAAGCGGAAGCAGCAAGCGGGCCGACTTTCATATTACGCAAGAAGTTCTAAGAGCCTATGGCGACGCGGTCAAGGACACCCTCAAGAGGTTATTGCAGACCTTGATCCAGGTCCGAAAAGATGATCTGAAAATCACTGTTTCCGGACTGGATGAGTTTGAAGTTGGTGAATTCGATGACGAACTGGATGAAGCACAAAAACTGCTCAATCTGGGCATACAATCGAAAACCTTCCGCAAGCAGGCATTCAAGAAACTCGCCTTCAAGTTCCTGGCGGATCTAAATGAAACCACCAAGGAACGAATCGCTGCTGAGATTGAGGCGCAGATTGACAAAGGAGAAACGGAATGAATTCCAATCAGGAATCCGAACCACAAAACAACACCGTGAGTGATCTGAAAAAGCTGGTCCACGAAGTGTTTGATGAATATCACAATGTCCAGGCGAAACGGACTGAACCAGCTTACAAGGCGGAGCTCGAAGAGGAGCGCCGCAAGCGCGAATCCATGGAAAAACGGCTGAATGAACTCGTTGAAGAGAATCGCCGTTCAAAGGCCAAAGCCGAAACCATGGAGCGCGAAACACTCATCAAGGGCGAACTCCAGCGCCTCGGTGTAGCCAAACTGGACCTCGCCTTTAAGGCGGTCAAAGACGAAATTCAACGGGAGAGCGATGGGACTCTGCAAGCCCGCGGCAAAGAGGGATTAATGCCTGTGCAGGAATTCCTGCGCAAGTTTGTAGATGACAACCCAGAACTGCTCCCCGCACGGAATTTGGGTGGAAGCGGAACGTCTTCGACGGGCCGCAACGCTCAAAGCTCACCAGGCATTGATCTCGATTCGATCCGGCCTGGTATGAGCAAAGAAGACTTGGCCCGAGTGCGCAGAGAAATTGCGCGCGTAGCCGGCCTGATGATCGACTAACAAACAACAAAGGAAATTGAATGCCTTCTATTACTTCTTCGAATCTCGCTAACGCGATCGTAAAACTTGTTGCGGCTGATGCGCTGCCGTCTTTGATGGGCAATCTCGTGATGGGCAATCTTGTCAATCGCGACTTTGAACCCACGCTGGCCAAGGCTGGCGACACGGTCAACGTGCCGGTGCCTCCTTCCCTGGTGGCTAACAACATTGCTGAAGGTGGTTCTGTCGTTACTCAGAACCCCAGTCTCGGCAATGCGCAGATCATTCTCAACACGCATGCTGAAGCTACCTTTCAGATCCCGGACGTCACCAAGGTGGTTGCAATTCCTGATCTGCTCAGACTCTACATGGAGCCTGCAATCATCGCTCTGGCTGAAAAGGTCGAGACCGATCTTCTGGCTCTCGCCTCCAGCTTTACTTCAAACACTCCGCTCGGCACTGCTGCAACTGCAATCACAGAACAGCTTGTCGATGATGCGGAAACTTCGCTATTCAATGCAAAGGTTCCTTCGAGCATGCAGAAGTATCTGGTGGTTGACGCCGCCAGTTATTCAGCGCTTCGTCAGAATCCCCGCTTCAGCGAATACTCGCGCGCTGGCGAAGCCGGCCTGAAGGCCCTCATTGAGGGCAATATCGGCCGCTTGAAGGACTTCTATGTATTCCGGTCGCAGTTCGTAAAGAAATCCGGCGCACCGCAGACGACTTTCAATCTGGCCTTTGCCAAAAATGCTTTGGGCCTTGCGATTCGCCGTTTGCCCCAGCCGCTTCCTGGCACTGGAGCCATTGCGGAGTACGCCGAGTTGGGTAACTTTGGTGTGCGTGTC
Source organism: Acidobacteriota bacterium (assembly GCA_025354885.1). Lineage (GTDB taxonomy): Bacteria > Acidobacteriota > Terriglobia > Bryobacterales > Bryobacteraceae > Bryobacter. Next base: position 3,104 of record JANXLY010000190.1, read on the forward strand.
GTGATGAGCTATCAGCCCGATACGCTTTCGCAGCAATTCACCGTTGACATCCTTTACGGTGCAGGCGTTCTTCGTAACAGCCACGCCGTGCAGGTCCGCAGTTAAGAGCTGTCAACTTTGCACTGAGAGGGCCGGCTATCCATTCGGGTGGCTGGCCCTTCTCTATTTCCACTCAATTCTAAAGAGCGAAAAAGATTATGGCCCTATTAAAGGATCAACCCATTAGCTGCTTGTCGGAATGGATGGCCTACGATTCCAAGTTGTCCATACTATCCGAACAGGAAACCACATCCATCGATTCAAAATCTCGTCTGGCGCAGAACGAGATCGAAACCCAGGTCATTAGCTTTCTTCTTCGCCACAGCGGATCGAGCGATAGCGCAGCTCGTCAACTAACTTCAAAAGTTACAGTCACTGAAGCTCTCTCGAGATGGCATAGCATGCTTTCACTAGCCCTCTTCTACGCTGATCTTGCTGCCTTGCAAAACAGTTCTTTGCACAGGGATCAATCCAGGTATTACGAGATCAAAGCAGAGGCTGCCAAAGAGCAACTTTTCGATACCGGCCTTGGAATTGTAAATCTTCCAATTCCCAAGGCTCCCATCCCGCTTGTCGTTTCTACGCCAGGCGCGAACCAGGAGCGATTGCTACGCGGTCGTATTCGATTTGCAAATTCTGACGGTGCCGTCGGTGCGCCAAGCGACGAATTTCTACTCGACATGACCGATGGCGAGTCCATCAGTATTTCGGTCGGCTCGCTACCACCGGATTGTTCAGGCTGGCTGCTTTTTCTCGGGGAGACTTCAGAAGCCCTCTTCATGGCCACGCCAGCCGCCCTTTCGGCTGCAACGACTCTCACAATCACTGGAAGCATGCCTTCTCCGGCTGATCCAGTTTTGATTCTTGATGCGCAGCCGGCTGATCGTTTCATCCGATATTCCACTGAGCTCTGGAGATAGCGGCAATGAACCTATCCAGTAAAGCAGTAAGAGCAGCTCAGAACATGTTGGTTGGTGAATCCGGGCTCAAAGTGAGCGTTGAGGCCATCCGCGAGCAGAATGGCACTCTTGCCAGCGAAGCACGATTTCAGATCGACACAGACTACTGGAGTCAAAAACTCAGCGAGCGTATTCCTCTGAATCGTAATCCAAAAATCTCTATCGCCCTGATCAAGCTGTATCGGGGTCAGAAGGAAAAGCTTGCCGAGTTTGGCGCTCTCGCAACGCTTCAAATGGAACTCGTTTCAACTCACGAGCGCGCCGATTCACTCCAGGTTTTGCAGAGCGATTTTGTGGATGCTTTGTGTGATGTCCTCAATCGCAATCAAGGCCTTTGGAGCAAAGGTGTTTATTACGCCGGTGGCTTCACTGTAGACATCTCGCCCGTTGCAAAGGGCGGACTCAACTTCGTGCAAAACGCCACGATCTCATTCGAAATTCATCTTTGGCAGGAATAACAATGGCAAACGAATACATCGCGACTCTTTCGAATCGCATCTTCATCAAATCAGAAATTGATTCTCCAGCAGTCAACAGCATGGCCGGTTCTGCCATTGCGCCCGTGACTTCTTTCCAGGTAACCAGTCAGCGTAAGCAGCTCTTTCGTCACGATAAGACAGGCTTCCGCTCCGAATCCCCAGTAATGGGTCCCCAACGGGAATTGATTGAATTTACACTCGACAGCTACGGCACCGGATGGGAGGGTGGCTCTTCCAAGCCGGCAATTGCTCCAATTCTTGAAAGCGGCCTCTGCCACAGTGCTTCACTCGGAACCGCTTTTACTGTCCAGTCCAGTTCTGGAACTTCCATCACACTACAGCAGGACGCACCATTGACGATCGGACTCGGACTTGCGTTTGGCTCAGAAATCCGCTTTGTCGAATCGGTAAGCGGCCCACGCGACTTCACTTTGAATGCCCCCTTCAGCATTTTGTTATCAGCGGGCGTTCAATTGGATGGTTGCGCAAATCTTGCTCCCGGTGATCAGACCAATACCATGGCAATTCTTGATTCCTGGGCCCCCGATCAGGCCATCCAGCGCTTCATGAGTGGAGCCATTTCCGATCAGTTGAAGATCTCTGTGAACAACGAGTTTCTGGAGATTTTCTCAAAAGGATTTGCCCGCAATCTTTATGACAGTGTAAGCGGAGCTGGCGGTGCAGAATTCCAGTTTCCCAACCCTCCATCTGGTTCTTCGCCGCTCACCAGCGCACCTATCGCTGGCCATCTCGGTCAGGCCTTTATTGGCGTTCCTGCTGCACGGCTTTGCACCTTGACTCAGGCGGAAGTGAAGATTGAAAACAACATTGAACCGCGCACGGATGAGTTCGGCTGTTTCTCGACAAAGGCCTTTGTTCTCGGCCGTAGAAAGGTCTCGCTAAGTCTTACCGTATTCGAAAGAAACGATGAGCTCAGCCAGGCGCTCTACACCAAAGCTGTAAACAACGAACCCGTGCCCGTCATGCTCCAAATGGGCAACCAACCCGGTTCCATGTTTGCTGTGTATCTTCCGGCTGTCTTATTCCCGGTACCCTTCTTCAAAGATGATCAGCCGAGGCTGCTATGGCAGTTCCGCAACGCTGTTGCAATGGGCTTGCAAAACGATGAAGTCTTCATCGCAATGAGGTAATCCTTGAAACTCCAATATGAGCGGGACTTTATCGCCGCCACCATGCCGAACTTTCGTTTTCAGGTTCGACGGATCTCACTGGCTCATCGCCTGCGATTCCTTGCCGAAAACTATGAGTTGATGCAAAAGCTCAAATTCTTCAGTGCCGGAAATGGGGCTGATCTTAAGGAAAGGGAAGCCGCTGCTTCCCTTGAGCTGGAGCTGAGCAAGAGGCTTCTCACAGAGTGCCTCTGCGCTACCGGGGATTGCGATTCTATGCAGCCCTTGCAGCCAAAAGTTGTCGAATGGCTTCTCAACCATGCACCGACAGAATTGTGTATTGAAGTCCTGGGACGGATCAGCGATGAACTCTCGCTGAGTGAACCACGACGAAAAAATTGATTGCCGCCTTCCAGTACCTCTCCAGAGGGCCCCGGTGGGAGTGCGGCTCATGTCGGCAGCGGGGCCTCGAACGAAATCGGGCTTGCGGCTTTCTCAGCTACGAACCATCTGAAAAGCCCGTATGGGCCGGAACTACTGCAGTATTTTTCCAGTGTCCGGAAAGCTCCATGGATGGTTCGGCTACTTACTGGATTGAACTGGAACGCTGGTGCCGGCTGATGGAGCCGGGCCGCTTGCTCGAAGTCCCTGCTGTGGACTGCGACGCAATAGCCGCCATCCAGGGAATTGAAAGGGAATCTTGAAATGAATGAACGAATCAACAATGATGGCTCCGGCCAAAATAATCTTCGCTTTGGCGAAGTCCTGTCCAACATGATCCAGCGGCTTGAGTCCGGCAACTCAAACCTTGTCGGCCAAGTCCGGGAGATTGGCCTCTCGACGAGTTCAACGCTCAGCAAAATCGGACAGTCTGTCACATCACCAGCCCAGGCTTCTACTGCCTCTTCTTCGATTGGGAAAGAAGTCTTGAATGCCTTCAATCCTCTTGTCGGCAGCAAGACCTCTAGCGTCTTGACCAGTCTCTTCCTTGGCCCAATCTGGAAGGGCCTGTTTAGCCTCTTCAATCGGAGTAGCGAAGACCAGCCAGCCCCGCCCGCTCAATTCGCATTTCCGCAGGACACTAGAACGGATCTGAGTGCAACGCTCAGGGAAGATGGGCAGAATGCGGGCATCCGGTCAGACGCGTTTGGCTTAAGCCAGGCAATACCAGCGGCTCCTGCCTCGATCCATATTTCCATTCAGGCTCTCGACGCGAGATCAATCCTGGACCGTAGCGACGACATCGCCGCAGCCCTGAAGCAGGCCATGCTTTCAAACCATGACATCAACGACAACTTGAACGAGATCTAACTATGAACTTCCCAATACTCAGCTCAGGAGAACTGGTCCAGTCCACTGCAATCCGGTCGCAACCACTGCAGCACCTCGAACACATCTTCGCGGGCTTCTCTCGGCAGACGCATCGAAAAACGAATTCCGATCGAAAGTCTTGGCGCTTGCGCTACGAACAATTGAATGCTGAAGAGTCAATGGCTTTGCGCGCCTTCTTTGAATCTCTGCCCATAGAAGGGCTTTTCTTATTCACGGATCCATGGACCGCCGTGGACTATCCCAACTGCCGCGTTCGCAATTATCGACTTAGCCTTGCTTGTGATCGGGATGGCCGCTATTCCGCCGAGATCGAGGTAGAAAATGCCGACTAGCGCGTTCACAATTCCAGCTCTCGACAATGGAATGCTCGCCCAGCGCCCAATCCGTTTGACGATGGCGCAACTTGCTCCTGCAAACCGCTTTCCGGATGGCAGTGTCCTGTTTTCTGCCTCCGAGGCTCAGCAAATTTACAACTGGACTTTGAGCTACGAAAATCTGAGCACTGCAGAATGGGAACGCTTTCAAAGCTTCCTCAATGCAACTCAAGGCGGCAGCGCCAGCTTTCTTTTCCTGGATCCAATCGGGAATCTTCTGGCGCAATCCGTCAATCTCGAAAGCTCCGTCTGGCTCGCGCCTTCCGGTCTAACGGTTGATCCATTCGCCGATCCCGATCAGCCCGATTCTTACATCCTGACGAACAGCACTGCACAGCCTCTCGCATTGACTCAGACAGCATCTGTCCCCGGGGCCTTCACTACTTGCTTTAGTCTGCTGGCAAAGTGGCCCGGCGCAGCTTCTTTTTCAATAGGCCTTACCGATGACACGGCCACCGCCTCTCATGCTATTTCAGCAAGCCAATGGTCAAAGCAGCATGTACGTTTAAGTTCGAATGCTGCGGCACAAACACGAACTGTCAGCATCACGATCCCACCCACCACACAAGTCATTGTTGCTTCACCGCAGCTTGAAGTTGCTGCTTCTCCCAATGCTTATTGCCAAACCGGAGCCAACAGCGGAGTATTTACATCCGCCTGGTTGGCACAAGAACGATTCGATTCACAAAGCGTCGCGCCAGGTGCGCATTCGATCACGCTCCACGTAGAAAGCATTCGTAGCTTATGAGCCTCTATGAACTCAAAGAACAAGCAATAGTTCCCACCACAGCGTTGCTCTGTGAAATTACTCTTGCAGACTCCACAACCCGCTACTGGGCTACGGCTAAATGCCTGTACGGATCCCAAAATTACCAGGCACGCATTCATCCCGATCAAGCCAATGCCTGGAAGCTGACTAGCGATGTCTCCAGCGAATCCGCCGGCCACGTTTCCGTAGTCTTTGCCGACGCCGATGGAGCAATTGCACAGCTTTTCCAGACTGGCAAACTTTCCGGTGCCCAAGTGCGCTTCAGCGCCGCAGTCCTCAATGGCCGCGACGTCGAAAGCAAGACAGTTCTTCTCAGTGGCATCCTCGACTCTGTCAGCGAACTCGATGGAAAATCTGCTCGGCTCAACGTGTTGAGCCGTCTCAGCTCAATCCGCACCAGCTTCCCCCCGATGCGTATTCAAAAGCAGTGTTCATGGGCATTTCCGCGAAATGCGGAAGAGCGTGAAGCGGCTCTCAGTTCGGGCGAAAACGGGCGTTACTCTTCTATGTTCCGCTGTGGCTATTCTGCCGGCGTCGCTGGAGGCGTGGGCAATCTGAATGGTTCCGCGCCCTTCACCAGCTGCGACTTCACTCGCGGCAGTTGCGAACAGCGCGGCATGTTTTCGAAAGACTCTTCAAACCAGACTACGCAGCGATTTAGTGGCATCGAATTCGTACCGCCCACCATCCTGGTCCGTGGCCACGGGGAAACATCCGGGCGATTGTCCAATCTTCTTTCAATCGATACTCGCTTCAATGATGTCGTGCCCGCCGTCTATGGAATTGGCTGGCTGCAAGCTCCGGTTGTCTTCTCCCGCAACGACGGCAACTTGACTCGCTGTGAAGTGCTTCTCGGCCTTGGAGAAATTGAAGGTGTCGTAAAAGTTGTGGCCGACGGCTACGAGATTCCCGAAGGCGTTAATGGGCAGAACATGAACGGCACGGGCTGGTTCAATTTCGTCAGTCAGGGGAATCGCACAGGCGCTCTAAACCTTGGCTTGACCAACGCGGCAGGTCAACCCGTAGGCGATCCATACGCGAGCATGGCCTATCTCAATTTGGTCCTTCCCAATCGCATCAATGACGGCAAGCGTAGTCCCAAGGTAGAGGTGCTGGTCAAAGGCTTGAAGCTTCCGGTCCTCACTAGCGAGGGTGCCCTTGGCTCGTATGAATGGTCGAGCAATCCAGTTTGGATCATTTGTGACATCCTCCGCCGTACTGGCTGGAAGCTCGAAGAATTGGATCTTCAGAGTTTTGTTGCAGCCGCTGGTTTCTGCGACCACTTCATCGATGCTCGCGATGCAAATGGCACACTGCGCCAGGTAAGAAGATTTGAAACCAATCTTGTTCTGAAGCGCCGCTACAGCGTTGGCGAACTCTTGCGATCAATCCGTATTGGCTCCCTCTTGTTTCTTTACTTTCAGCCCGACGGTCGCCTTGGCATTCGTCCGGAGTCGACCATCGCCGCACAGCAGCCGGTGAAGCCGCAAGGGAGTAATGCAGCCGCCACTTTGAACTCCGGCTGGCCCACCTATGAATTCGGCGATGGCCTGAATCAGACCACTGGAATTCTTCTCAATTCCAACTTCGAACCTGATTTCCGGGTGTACTCAAAACTGAGTCAGGATTCGCCGAATCGAGTCAGTTTCGAAATTCAGGATTCTCTAAATGAATTTCAGCAAGATAGCGTTTCCATTGCCGACACCGACGATATCCAGATCCGCCGGCAGGAGATCACTCAGGCCCTGCCCGCAATCGGAGTACCCAATTTCCCGCAGGCGCAACGAATCTGTCAGACCTGGCTCAACAAGTCGATCGCTGGCAATGTGTATCTGGAGTTTCGAACTTCGGTTCGAGGTTTTCACGTTCGCCCTGGCGATCTGATTGCCATCACCTATCAGCGCTATGGCTTTGATCGGACTGCATTTCGAGTGCTTGAGTTTCAACTCTCTCCGAGGCTCGATGTGATGAAGGTCGTTTGCCAATTACACCAGGATTATTGGTACTCAGACAATGCCCAGATTCGCTACGACCGCTCTCGCCTTTATGCCTGGCGCTCAGGGACAGCACGCGCTGTGTGCGGCACGCTCATTGATAGTGGAGAAATTCATTTCGATGCGTCAGAGAGCTTGGCTGTTGACTCAGACGGTATTCAAAAGGCTGCCATCAAGATTCCTTTCCGTCGTCCTGAATCTGAAGTCGGCTCACTAAGCGGGATCCCGCTCGTCAGCTTTGCCTACGAGGTCCAGTCCACGGGCGGCACACTCGCACAAGGGTCGTATTTTTATGCTCTGACTTCTGTCGATAGCGAGGGCAATGAGAGCGGCTTGTCCAGCCTGATTCCCGTTCGCATCGGTGGCCTCACTGCAACCAACAAGGTCGTTCTCAATGGGCTCAGCGTCACGGTGAATTCATCGAGTTTGAATTTGTATCGAGGCGATTCACCCTATCATCTCTTGCGTGTGGGTACTGGAATTGCAGTCTCGGATTCAGTGGCTGACACTGGATCATCACCGGAC
>JANXLY010000245.1 GCA_025354885.1 Acidobacteriota bacterium
TCTGCCCCAGCAACGATATCAATTGGCCCAGCGAGAAAACCGACCTCATACTCTTTGAGGATCTGATTACGTTCTTGTTCTATGAAGTCCCAGAAGATCGCGTTTGCCTGCTTGTCTGCCTTCCACGCAGCATATGCCGATTCGACGGCGCGTTTGACTGTGGCGTCGTGCTCACCGTCAACCTTCTGAAGCACGTGGCCAACGGCACGCGCCAAGGCAACACCCGCTACCCAATATAGGCGAAACACTTCGGGCCTCGTTTCCTCTTGCAGAAGGTCAAGCGCTGTCCTGCAATCCGCCAAAACATTTTGCGCCTTGAGCGCCATCTCTCACCCCATGTCCGACAACCGGGTACTGTCTTCTTTCGGCTTTCACCAGCAAGCGCCGTCGATGGTAACCGGCTCGCCGCCCACCTTACTAATTATTACCGCCGGTTATGCCGACCGCCGGATCGGTACAAAACGGATCTCTACCCGCTGATTCAACGCGCCCGCTATCCTGCGCGACATTGCCAGGGAGTGGCCCTCGTAATCGGCGTCCTCGAGGCGGCAGATGACCGATGCTGTGGTGCCGATGAGCTTGGCAAGCTGAGTTTGGGTGAGCGCCGCCGCTGTCCTCAATTCTTGGATCTTGCGGGCGCTTTCATCGTTTGCTCGCGCCTCTTCCAGGTAATTCAGCCGGGCGGGCTTGCCTTCGTAGAACCGGCGGTGAAGGATCTCCACCGCGTCGCTGGCCGGTTTCACTGCGCGTTCAACACCCAGGCATCCACGAGCGGACCGATCGCGGCGGAACCTACTGGTTCTTCCGCTATTGGGCCGACGTGCCGCAGCTTGGCGGTCAGGCCAAGGTTGTTCGGAAGTTTCATTTCATCGGCCCCAGCAAGGGCGACGACCGGCTCTCGAAGAAGCAGGCCGAGGTAGAGCGTGACAAGTTTCTCGCGAAGATCAACAAACCTACGATTCAGGAAAAGGTCGCCGATGGTCTGGTCCTCTTCAGCAAAATGGTCGAGAAGTACAAGGCGGTGCACGTTCTGGCCGAGGTCGCGGGCCGCTTCGTGTTGGCGAAGCCGACCCGCCTGAAGTACGTGATTCACCTCGAACAACGAATCGTCCCGAAGTGGGGCAACCACCGTCTGTGCGAGATCAAGCCGGACGAGGTTCAGCAGTGGCTTCATGAGACCTGTGATTCCTGGCACATGATGAACGACCTGCGCGGCATCATGTCGGGCATCTACACGAAAGCCGAGGATTGGGGTTACTGGCCGGAGGGGCGGCGCAACCCGATGTCGCGCGTGAAGATCGGGGAGAAGTGGAGCGTACGCCCCGAACGCATTCTGAACGAGGACGAGACCGTACGGGTGCTGGCCCGCCTGAGCGATCCCAACCTGCTCGTGGTCGAGACTGCCCTCGCCACAGGCGCGCGCATCTCTGAACTATTGGGACTGAAGTGGAAGCACATCGATCTGAAGAGCGGTGTCATCCAGATCGTGCAGCGCAACTGGCGCGGCGACATCGACGACCCGAAGTCGAAAACGAGCAAGCGACCGCTCACGCTGGGATACCTGGTTGACCGCTACAGTGCGAAGGCGACCGCCGACAAAGCCAGCTCGGAAATGTGGGTCTTCGCCAGGACCGACGGCAGCGGCCTTCCCCTTTGGGATTCCGGGGTACGGCAAGCACTGAAACGGGCTGCGGTTGCCGAGGGCTGCGATTTCGCAGGGCTGGGTCCGCACTCCTTCCGCCGCGCCAACATCACCTGGCGGCAGGAAGTTGGCGGTTCGAGTATTGAGGCGTCGAAGATCGCCGGGCACAGCACGGTCCGAATGACCGAGGAATACACGAAGATCCAACTCTCCCGCCAGGACGCGCTCACCCGCCTGATTCAGGATCGACTGGCGAGCGCAGGCGAGAAACTCTCGGGCGAGGCCGATAGCGGCAGCGAGGTCCCGGAGCCACCGGCTTCGAAGTTAGCCAGCCTGGACTACACCGTTGGTGGCATCCAAACGATCCAGTAGGCTTGCAGGCCGGTAGAATACCCCATTCTGATTCAGCGTCGGCCTTGCCTTCGCCAAGAACCAAGGGTACGTTTTTTTGAGTCCGTTTTCGCGGCCTCGAACGTGCTGCTGAACTCCCGCTAGAGTATTGAATTGAAAAGGATTCTCCCGAGCACCTCTTGAACAATGAAACACGACAGAGTCCGTAAGCATCTAAAGAATATGGCAACAGAATACGCATCCGATGTTTTGGGGAACAAAAGGGGCTGCGGCGTTGTATCATGATTGAACTAGTAAGGAAATAGAGAACGAAGATGCCCACAGATCTGCAAAAATTGATTGACGCCGCTCGGCTGAGGGAATTTTCTGCTTCAGAGCGAGAAGAGCAGCGGCGCAGTTTCGCATACGGAAACACGAAGATTGAGAACCCTCGGATCACTCGTGAGACCATTGACCGGCAAGCTGAGCTTTTGACCGCTCGGAATACTGTTGGCCGGTGAGTGAAGACCAAACACGCCATAGCCTTGCTCGGGACGTCGAGCTAATTTCCGACCCGGATCTCCTCGCCGAACGGGAGGCCCTAAACGGACTCCGTCAGTACGATGCTGTTCTCGAGATGGTGGAGTACTTCCAGCATCCGGAGAGACCATTCCGCTTCCGTCCTTCTCAGCTAATGCATCTGCATCGGATTGCGCTGGAGGGGATCAGTTCGTATGCGGGGAATTTTCGGCCGGCAGGAATTGAAATCGGCGGGAGCCGCCACGAGCCAGCCGGAGCCCACCAGGTACCCGAACTGGTTGAGGATCTCTGCGAATACATCAATACCAACTGGGCCACCAGGACAGCGACTCATTTGGCTGCGTATGTTCTGTGGAGACTCAACTGGATACATCCGTTTACCGACGGCAACGGACGGACCTCCCGGGCCGCGTCCTATCTGGTCCTTTGCTGCAAGATCGGAGCGGTATTGCCAGGCAAGAAAACCATTCCCGATCAGATTGCGGAGAACAAGCAGCCGTATTACCAAGCTCTCGAGGCGGCAGACGAGGCCCTCCGCCAAGGCCACCTTGATTTGACGAAGACCGAAGAGATGATCTCGATGATGCTTGCGCGGCAGTTGTATGCGGTCCACACGGATGCCACAGGTATGACGCGCGTCGAACCTGAGTCGAACTGAAACGCCAAGAGCACCTTCCCGCCGCGCGCGAAATCCTCACGCTGCGCGAGGCGTGCTTCGCCCTCACTGGTCACACCGCGGGCATCTTCCTTATAGGGAAACCAAATGTTGTCTGTTCCAGAAGACAACAAATCACAACAGCCGGCAACCGGGCGCGCAAACGTGAAGGCACGCGGGGGTCCCGCCTCTGGTGTGGAATCCGGAGTCCGGGCGGAGTCCAGACCTGAAAAAATGCCCTCCGTGGCGTCCACCGGCGTCCAAATCGTGTTACGCTAAGTCTTGTGTTTCTGGTGTTTCCGCCTCTAAGTCATTGATATTTCTTAAATGGCATGGAAGAGGTCATCGGTTCGAACCCGATCAGGTCCACCAAAACAAAGTCCAACAAGACATAGACTTACGAACATGCTTTCGCGCTTCGACGACGCGGAAGAGGTCACCCGGAGTCCATTTGGATTCCAAACTCGCAGACATTTGGACTCCAACCAGCGGCTCTAGCGTAATGGTCGGGAAGACGGTGCCAAGGGTACCCGAACGACAATAGCGTGTCACTGAGCCATGGTGGTCATATAGCAACATTGAACATGCCATAGGTGACGCTCGTCGGTCGGGGATGCGCCCCGAAACGCCCGGGTGAACCGCGACGATTTGCGATAATCTTCGGCGTTATGCGGCTTTTCATTTCATTGGCGATTGCGGCAGGAGCAGCCTACGCCTTCAGTTTCGCCATTGATCTCCTGATTGGCGGCTTGATTGGAGTCTATCCGAATACGGTGTTTCTTCCCGTCGTTACATGGTCCGTCATTTCAGGCGTGCTCTTGCTGGCTGCCCGCGCCGTTGTTGCGGGCAGGCTGCGCTGGCTGTCCCTCCCTTACGTCTTGTTTGGAACCCTCGCCGTTCTTGGCGCGCTGGCTAGTACGCATCTCTATAGCCTTGGCGTTGCGGGCTTGCTGTACGTTCAGGCTCTCCTGATTTGGAAAAGCCAGCCAGCAAAAGACCTCGACGCAAAAGGCCCGGTACATGCGAGTTTTCCAATCGGATCTTGCCATCTCGATGCACCCGTTGATAGTGTCGCCGGCTTGCGGGAGTTCTCCTCGAATGAATATGCCATCATGGGACGCCAATTTCAGGGGGAGATAAACTATAATGCCCCACCGGTTGAGTTCCTGGGCAAGCAGTGGTCTCTCATGGTTGGGGCCGTCAATGGCACGATTTATAAAATCGCGCTGTTTCTGGAGGCGCAAAGCAAGGCCGAAGCCAATCCGGTTGCAATGGCAACGCTTCAATATTGCACCAAGATGCTTGGCAAGCCAGCCTCCCAGAATACGGGTCTGTTCGTATGGGACACTTCGGACGGGAATACGATCCTGCAAACTGCGGAGACCCCTTATGGACTGGCCATCAATCTGTTTCTAACGTCGCGGTCCGTGCAGGATTTGAGGCGACTTTAGGCCCTGAACAACGACCAGCGGGAGTGAACTGCGCAGGGATGGTACTGCGCGCGGTCGGGAAGCCGCCCATCTTACTAATTACTGCCGTGGCTATGCCGAACGCCGGATCGGTACAAAACGGATCTCTACCCGCTGATTCAACGCCGCTGCGATCCTGCGCAACATTGCAAGCGAGTGGCCCTCTTAATCTGCATCCTCTTGGCGGCAGATGACCGATGCGGTGGTGCCGATGAGATTGGCAAGCTGAGTTTGGGTGAGCGCCGCCGCTGTCCTCAATTCTTGGATCTTGCGGGCGCTTTCATCGTTTGCTCGCGCCTCTTCCAGGTTCTTCAGCCGGGCGGGCTTGCCTTCGTAGAACCGGCGGTGAAGGATCTCCACCGCGTCGCTGGCCGGTTTCACCGTCTTGTCCTTTTTTTCTGGCATGGTCAAGCCTCCTTGTAATCCCGCACCTCAGTCGAATAGTTCGCTATGTGAACCCAGCCGTGCCAGACGTAGGGTGTCGGCATCGTGCTTACTGTAAATAAGCAGCAGGTCGGGCTTGATGTGGCATTCGCGGTAGCTCGCCCAGTCGCCGCTCAACCCGTGGTCGCGGTTTTTGTTTGGTAAGACTTGATCGGATGCCAGTCGGGTAACGACGGTTGACACAAGCGAATCCAAATCATTGCGGTGGCGCGGCGAGGCTTTCGCACGGTTGAAGTCACGCTTGAATGCCGAGGAACGTTCAATCGTCCTCATTCAAATCCGCCATTAGTGCAGCCGTACTGGTGAAGCGCTTGCCTTTCCCCGCCTCAAGTTCGGCAATCGCCTTGCGTGTAGTCGCATTCGGCACCTTCACATCGAAGGGTAAACGACGCTCATCCACGACACGCAACATGAGCAGGCGAATAGCGTCCGAGATGGACAGTCCCATTGCGGCGAGAGCATCACTGGCGCGTTTCTTGGTAGCGCTGTCGATGCGAGCACGAACGTAGGTATCCGCAGTCTTCATGTTAGGCCTCCCTCGCATTCGATCCTCATGTCTCATTGTAGTCGCATTGCGACTACAATGTAAATCACCCTCACTTTCTACCGGATCGCTCGCAGCCCGCGTCGAGAGAGTACGCGACTCCCAGCCTCAGCTGGGCATCCTCCTTATACGGAAATCTTTTGTTGTCTGCTCCAGCAGACAACAATCACCACAGCCTGCAACCGCGCGCGTGAAAGCACGATGGGTGCCAGTCCCAGGTGTGGTGTCCTGGAGTCCGTGCGGAGTCCAATCGCCCAAAAGTGCCTCCGTGGTGTCCACCGGCGTCCAAAGTTCCGAGTGCTAAGCCTTGTGTTTTCAGTAAACGATGCCTGTAGGTGGTTGATATTTCTTAAATGGCATGGAAGAGGTCATCGGTTCGAACCCGATCAGGTCCACCAAAAAAACCCAACAAAGCATAGAGTTACGGAAATACTGGCGGCCTTCGATAACTCGGAAGAGCGTGAGCCGTTCGGTCGAGTCCGTCTAATTGACTGCCTGGTCGAAACACTTGTTGCGTCAAAATTGCCCTGAACTGGTGCCCCCGTGTGGTTAACAGGCCTGTGCGTAAACCACTGTCTTTTCAGGCAGATGCAATTGCGCAAAAACGCTTCGCGTGGAATTGATTTTGGGCCGGTAAATTCCGGGTGACGTCGAACGGCTCGCGAGCCTCACAAATGGTGGCAGACTACTCCCTGGTGACAGCGTACTCCGTTTGATCGAGTGCCCCTTTCAGCCACTTGGGGCAGGGAGACTTTCGGAAGATGACAACGCCGTTCCGGGCCGACAAGACAAGTTGCGTCGGTCCGCCGGGAGTCGTGTTGTCATAGACGCTGAGGTCGTCAACCTCGTGTATCGCGCGGGGAAGATTCGTCAGGCTGGCTCGGTGAATTCTCTGCAATTGTTCGGCTGGCGCAGAATGCCCCCCGGCTCGTGCCCGGTCTGTCACGCGCTTGAGATTCTGGCTGAAATCGTCCAGCGCTATGTACAGCATATGAAGCTCAAAACCTTGGACCCGCGCTTGATCCATTTGGCGAAAAGTGATATCGCTTCGGAGTGTGGTTTCGATCGCGAAGCTGATGCCCCGCCGGATGTGGTCTTCTACGAACTGCTCGAATTCCCGGTTGACGGCGGCGCGCGTTTCGAGAGAAATGCCCTGGTACGATCCACCGTTGAGTTGGGCGCTGCGGTCGTCGGCATTGAAATAGGCAACCTCGAAACCGTGAACCGGAAAGAGAACGGATTTACCGCTGCCCGGAGGGCCGGCAACAACAATCATTCTGGGGCGCATCAAAAGTGGGGAGTCTCAGGCCTGCGTAAATCAGCCGCCAAAATCGCGCTTTGCTCCGGTCCGCATGTCAGCAGGCAATTCGGTGCCAATCGAATTCCCTTGTGCATCGATGACCCCTAGAGATTTCAAACGCTCGAAGGCAGTTCTTGCCCGTTCGTTGGCCAGTTGTTCCTGCTGGGCACGAAACTCGGCCATCTCGGCCGGATCGGTGGTGTTGACTGTTGCCCAGCTAAGTTCAGTTTTCTGGATCATCGTCCTGATTCCATAATACGGCACGGGAGGCGCGGCCAATTCTCCACCGTCACCGGGGTGCCTTCCTTCGAACCAGTACCTCACCAGCGAGATCACCTGGCCACCGGTACGCCTTTGTCAGCGCGTCCCATTTGAGCAGGGTTTGCGCCCCGCTCGTGTCGGCATTCCAGACAACTTCTTGAACCACCGAGCCCACCAGCGTCTGCTCGCTCGCGGGATCGAGCATGGGCATGAACTGGCCGAGCGAATACAGCGTGACCATCGCTCGGGCGGGCTGCCCCCGCTGGCGTGGGAAAGCGATGCTGGGCTCACGGAGGACGGACCAAACCAGTTGCTCAATTTCGTGGGCGCGAACCTGCGTGCCTGTGCACGGCGCCGCCAGCAGCCTTTCGGCAGCGAAAATATACGCGAACTACCGGTCCTTCCGTGGCCGTGCGAATCCCCATCAACTGACCACAACGGGCACAGCGAACCTTCCGTTCCAGGAACGACCAACTGCGCCGTGTACGGGGTCCCTTCGCGGTGGTCCGGCGAGCGGCAATCGTCGCGGCACAACGGTTGAAGAGCTTCTCGTCGATGATCGGTTCGTGAACTCCGGTTCTCGTTCCGGTTGCCGTTCGGAAGCGCCCCAGATAAACCGGGTTCGTTACCGTGTCGAGAATCTGGCGCGCGGTCCATGATCGACCACTCCGCGTTCGCCAATCTTTCTCATGGGCAATCAACGCAATCCCTGAAGGCAGAACGCCGTCTGCGACGAGATCAAACAAACCCCGGACAATCACTACTTCGTCGGGAACCTGGATCAACTGCTTCGTCTTCGCGTCAGCCGAGTAGCCATAAGGAACAACACCAGCAATTCTGCGACCCTGTGCCACCAGGCCAACTCGTGTGTCGCGAATGCGGTCGGCGATCATATCCCGCTCAAATTCCGCGAAGGCAGCCAACATGTTGAGCATGAATGTGTCGTGAGCGCTCCCCGCGAGTTCCGGCATAGCGATTATGAACAGTCGTACGCCGTGCTCCTTAACCAGGCAGAACGAACGGCGACCGCCCCAATCTGCTAGATTGAAACAAGACATGCGTTTCAGCTGGATTCGACCTGTCGCGTTGGTTGCGGTGGCTGTGCTCTTTGTGCATGTTCAGTGCTACGCCGATTGTCTGGTTGAAGCCGACGGCTCCGCTAACACTTCGTCCCACTACCATCACCATGAGTCATCGACTGGTGACGACGCGGGTCATGACGGCGATACTGGCCATGACGATGATGAGGGTTGCCTCCAGCAGCCCTTCGTTGGGCCTCAGATCAGCATCGTAAATGTGAATCCTATTCTGGCGGATTTCATGATGTTGCCGGCTGCAGCCCACTTCGACGCAGTTGCAATCCGCCCCGAGCTTTTGTCACGGTTTGAGACTGGTTCGCCTCCGCCAATCCTCTCATCCGCGGCTATTACTATTCTTCGGGTCTAGTCATCCCTCCCTTCAACTTGTCGGTTGGTCCGAGCTGTGCCTTCAGGGCGCAGCTCGGGTCCTACATACGCCGACGTCCCGCGTCGGCGGGACATTGCTCGCCAACTTATTGACATGCAGCTTAAGGAAGAAGAAACATGAATCCCCGAAGAGGATTTTTCAGAAATGTTCTCGGCTTGGGCACTGGTATTGCGGCCTCCCAATTGGCGACAGCCCAGCAAGCCGCACCACGGTCCGGCTCGGGGGTATCCCCCGCTGTGACCACCCTCGATGTTGCCGATCTGCCGTTCACAATAGACAACGGCGTGAAGGTCTTCAATCTGGTTGCCGAGCCGGTAAAGCAGACGATCATTCCCGGCCCGATGGGCAGAACCTTTGATCTTTGGGGTTTCAACGGCAGCGCGCCGGGTCCGACGATACAGGCCAATGAAGGGGACCGGGTGCGAATAGTATTCGACAACCACCTTCCGGAACCGACCGGAATCCATTGGCACGGCCTCGAACTCCCCATCGAAATGGACGGCGTTCCTGGCATCGGGCAGAAGCCAATCATGCCTGGAGAGCGCTTCATTTACGAGTTCGCGCTCCACCAAAACGGCACGTTCTTCTACCACCCGCACATGGCGATGCAGGAAATGGTCGGTCTGTTGGGCGGTTTTATCATCCACCCCAAAACAGCCTATGCACCTCACGTTGATAAAGATTACCTGATCGCGCTGCAGGAATACGCGGTGCTCCCCAACAGCTCGATACCGAACAGCATGAGCATGGAATTCAACTGGCTCACGTTCAATGGCAAGGCGGGACCGGCATCCACACCGATGGTGATTCGCGAGGGCGAGCGGGTGCGAATCCGGTTCATCAACATGGGCATGGATCATCACCCGATCCATCTGCATGGATTCACATTCTGGGAGACCGGCCGCGAAGGCGCGCGGCAGCAGGAATCGGCGTGGACGCGGGGTAACACGACGCTTGTGGGAGTGGCACAGGCACGCGATATCGAATTTGTGGCGGACCGTGTTGGCGACTGGATGCTTCACTGCCATCTGCCCCACCACATGATGAACCAGATGGCATCGAACGTCGGACCGATGACTCGGGTGGGCAGGGGCATGCAGGCCGGAGCGGGAATGCCAGAGGGTATGGGAATGCTGCGAGACGGCAACGCGACTTCTGAGAACCGGGGACCTAGTCTCGGTCGCGGTTTGGGTGTGGGTTCTTCCGCCGATATGCCTATGTCGAATGGCCCTTTATCGCAGGCTGAGGCCAACAAGGCAATGGCAAACATGCCGGGTATGGATCACGCCAATATGCCGGGGATGAGCGGGATGACAATGCCGAAGCTGCCGGAAAACGCGGAGAAGGTCCCGCTCTTTCCTCAGGATGCCTTCATGGAAGGCGAAATGATGGCGATGGACAAAGACGTAAATAAGCCGGAAACAACTGGCCTGCCGCCTGGCTGGAGTGGTTTCGTCGGTGGCATGATGACGCTCGTCCGAGTGATGCAGGCGGAGCAGTACGACAAGATCATGAATTTGAAAGCGCAGCAGACGAAGGGGAGCGGCCCTCAATGACATCCGGAATCGGAGTGGCCCTACTGAGCATTTTCGCCCTCCTCTGCCCGGTGGCCGAGGCTCAACAGAATGATCGGAAGTCGTCCACCATGCGAGGCACCGTTGAGCAGGTCAACACTGCGACAAAACGCTTAAGCGTCGCCAACGAGCCGATTCCGGGGGGAATGGGCGCTATGACCATGAACTATTCGGTGGACAAAGAAGATGTGTTGGGGCGAGTGAAGCCTGGCGATCACATCACGGCAAAGATGTACGACGGCGAAATGACCCTTTATGACGTCCAGGTGGTATCAGAAGCAGCCGCGCCTCAGTTGGTCGTTCCGGCGGGAATGGGTCTGGAAGATTTTGAGCGGATGGCCTTGATCAGTAATCCCACGCTTGCGCAGGCTCAGGCGAATGTCCGGGTCGCCGCCGGGCAGGCGCGACAGGCAGGGCTATATCCCAATCCGACGGTCGGCTACTACGGAGACGAGATCCGCGGAGGCTACTCGGGTGGGGGCAAGCAGGGCGGCTATATCAGCCAGACGATAGTCACAGGAGGTAAACTGCGTGCGGCGCGGCGGGTCGCCGAACTGACGACACGCGAGGCGGAGACGAGCGGAGAAATGCAGCGTCTGCGCATTCTGAACAACGTCCGCATGTTGTTCTATCAGGTGCTTGCCGGTCAGCGACTGGTGGAAGTGAGGCAAAAGCTGGCGAAGTTGTCCGCCGATGCCACGCAAACTTCCCACCAGCTTGCCAATGTTGGGCAGGCCGACCGCCCTGATGTGCTTCAGGCTGAAGTCGAGCAACAGCAGGTGAATGTCAGCGTCCGTGTCGCGCAGAAGAATTTACAGTCGTCCTGGAGAACGCTGGCCGCTGTGGTCGGCAAACCCGAACTTCCCCAGGCTCGGCTGGAGGGGGACCTCGAAGCCATTCCCGATCTGAATTACGAGGAGTGGCTAGACACAACATTGCGTGACAGCCCGGAAGTAAAACTCGTTGCGCAAACTGTCGAACGGGCCGAGGCAACATTGACTCAGGCGAAGAAAGTCGCGATTCCGGACCTGCAACTCTACGGAAACCTTTCACAGAATAACCAACCGCTCATGGAGAACTCGCCCCGAATCACCGGCGTGAACGGTGGTGTGCAGATCGGAGTGCAGTTGCCGATTTTCAACCGCAACCAGGGCAATGTTGCCGCTGCAAAAGCGGAGATAGAAGGCTCCACGCAGGAGCTTGCTCGCCTTAAGCTTCAGATCGCACGGGATGTCGCAAGCCTGTTCCGGGACTACGAAGCCGCGCGGGATACCGCCCGCCAGTACAAGACAGAAATGCTGCCACGAGCCGAGCAGGCGTACCGGTTATATCAGACGAACTACCAGAACATGGCCGCCGCATATCCGCAGGCGCTCATCTCGCAGCGCACACTCTTCCAGCTTGAAGTGGATTATGTTCAGGCTCTGGAGACCGTCTGGCAAAGCTCGCTCAGCATCCGCGGGTTCGGGCTGATGGACGGACTCTCAATGCCGGTCAATCCCTCAGGCGGCGGTTCACAGCCCAAAGCTGGCGCGTCCGCCGGGAGCCAAGGTTCGAGTCAATAGGAAAGTGAGAACCAAATGCGCAAAATCATTCTGCTGACGTTCGGATTTTTACTCCTGATTGTAGTCGGCGGATTGGTGTTCCTGAAAACATCAGCCGGAGGCTTCAGTGCCCGCGCTGACCCCACTTTCCCTGAAATATTCGCCGCCCGAACGGCGCGCAGCCTTGCGATGCCCTCGAATGCGCGTGAACGGATCAACCCGGTAAACAAAACGACCGTGCTCGACGAAGCCATGGAACATTGGGCTGATCATTGCGCCGTTTGCCATGGGAACGACGGTGCCGGACAGGTGCAAATGGGGAGACAAATGTACCCTCATGCTCCCGACATGCGAAAGGAGCCGACTCAAACACTAACTGATGGCGAACTTTTCTACATCATTGAGAACGGAATCCGTCTGAGTGGGATGCCTGCGTGGGGCGGCTCGAAAGTCGGCGAACAGGCCTCATGGAAACTTGTTCACTTCATCCGACACTTGCCTGATTTGTCGGCTGATGAAATCGCGCAGATGGAGAAGCTGAATCCGAAGAGTCCGGATGAAATAGAGCAGGAGAAGGAAGAAGAGCAGTTTTTGAATGGCGATGCACCACCAGAAGCACACACGCAACACAAACATTAAGGAGAGACAACAATGAAGCACACCAAAGGCATCTACACACTTTTCGCGATGGCCACTCTGATCCTCGGGGCCGCGACCGCATTCGCTCACAACGGAATTGAGCACGTCCTGGGAACCGTCAAAGCGCTGAGCGCCACCTCTATCACCGTGGAGACGGCCAAGCACGAAACGGCCGTTATCGCACTGGACCCCACGACAACATTCACCAACAAAGGCGCGAAGGCAACGCTGAGCGATCTTAAGGCGGGTGCCCGTGTAGCCGTCGACACGAAAGACGATGCCAACGACAAGCCTCACGCAGTTTCGGTCAAATGGGGAGCAACATCGGCGGCAGCAAAGGACGCAAGCGGCAAAGCGGCTCCCAAAATGGACCCGAAAATGAAGATGTAGAAAGGACCCACGATGAAAATCATACTGGCACTCTCCGTATTTGCTTTACAAAGCTTCGCGGCTGAACAGACTTGGACCGGACAGATCACCGACAGCATGTGCAAAGCCGACCACGGCGTCATGGCTTCGGGCGGCAAACCCGTGAATGCCCACGACTGTACGCTGATGTGCATAAAGGCCGGAGCAAGATTTTCGTTTGTAAGCGACGGCAAGGTGTTCGAGTTAGCGAATCAGACGTTTGCCGATCTTAATCAATACGCCGGCGCAGCTGTGAGTCTGACGGGTGATCTTGGTGAGGACGGCAAGACGATTACTGTGTCGAAGTTGACACCGAAGAAGAAGTAGTGGCTGCGTACTCCAAATGGCTCGGGTTTTCCGACCTGAAAGAACAAGTCAATCGGCTTCTTTGCCGGCGAGGGTAGGGACAACCGTGCATAAACTGAAGATCCTTGCGATCGACGACGACTTGAGAAGTCTGGAACTTGTTCTGTCCGCGCTGCAACAGGATGGCGTCGAGATCACGGGAGCTTCAGGCCCGGAGGAGGGCCTGAAGCTTTTTCGGCACGACCGGCATGATCTTGTGCTTCTCGATATGATGATGCCGAAGAAGAGCGGGATCGAGGTACTCAAAGAAATTGTGCAGCCTGAGGCTGGCAGCCATCGCGGTGAACTTCCAACTCTTGTCATCATGCTGACTGCCTTCGGCACGGTGGAAACTGCCGTGGAGGCGATGAGGGCCGGGGCATACGATTATCTGACGAAACCCGTACACATAGCGGAATTGCGAATAGCTGTAGGGCGCGCGCTGGAAAACCTGCGCCTGCGGGCGGAAATCTGGCGTCTTCGGCGCACGCTCGACGCGAGATATGGATTTGAGTCCATTCTTGGCCGCTCGAAACGGCTTCTTTCGGTATTGGATATGGCTGGCCGAGCGGCCCAAACGAGTTCAACTGTCCTTGTTACAGGAGAAACCGGAACCGGAAAGGAACTCGTCGCGCGCGCGATCCATTTCAATAGCCCGCGAAAGACCCGCCCGTTTCTTACGATCAATTGCGGCGCCATCCCTAAGGACCTGCTCGAATCCGAGTTGTTTGGCCATGTGAAAGGATCCTTTACCGGAGCGATCATGCACAAGACCGGCAAGATCGAGGCGGCCGATGGCGGAACGTTGTTTCTGGACGAGATCGGAGACATGCCCCTCGAGCTTCAAGTGAAAGTGCTTCGGCTCGTTCAGCAAGGTGAGATTGAAAAGGTTGGAGCCACCAGTCCGCTCAAGGTCGATGTCAGGATTGTCGCCGCTACCCATCGGAACCTGCAGGCGATGATTGAGGACGAAACGTTCAGGGAGGACCTGTACTACCGGCTGGCGGTGATTCCTCTGGAAATACCGCCGCTCCGTGAGAGAAGGGAAGACATTCCGGAGTTGGTCCGGTTCTTCTTCGAGCGCGCTTGCGAGAAGCACCACAAAACGGGCTTTCGACTGCCCGAGGAGTTGATGTCACACTTCGCGGAATACCGCTGGCCAGGCAATGTCCGTGAGTTGGAGAATGTGGTCGAGCGCCTGGTGGTGCTTGCGGACGGAGAGTTGGTTCGATTCTCGGATCTCCCCGATAGCCTGCGGGGTGACCCGGGCCGGAAGAACAGACTGAACCTGAACTTGCCGCCGGAGGGCATCAGTCTTGAGGGTATCGAGAAGGAACTGATCCTGACAGCACTGCGCAAATGTGACTGGAACCAGTCACGGGCTGCCCAATACCTCGATCTCAGCAGAAAAACATTGATCTACCGAATGGAGAAATTCGGTCTTCGGCGAGAGGACAGCGAACAGTAACCGGAGCGACTATTCGCACCTACTTGCGCGGATAGTTCTGATAGACCGACGACCGCCCGTCCGCGTCAAAGAGCATAACTGAATAGGCTTCGTTCCCCGACCCCATGCCGGGGGAGCCTGACACCATGCCGGGTACCGCGAGCCCCTTCGCGTTCGGCCTCTCCCTCAACAGCCGTTGAATGTCAGCGGCCGGCACGTGGCCTTCGATGGCGTAGCCTTCCACGATCGCCGTATGGCAGGATTGAAGGCGCTCGGGAACACCGTACTTATGCCGATATACCCCGGTGTCATCCACGTCCTGGACCTTGACGTCGAAGCCGCTGGCCCTCAGGTGTTTTACCCATTCGCCGCAACATCCGCACGATTGGTTCTTAAAGACGCTGATCTGTGTGGCCGCGGCCCGTAAGCGTAGCCTGGCGGCCACGGGGAAAACGAGCGCGCTTTGAAAAAAGTTTCTTCTGGTCATCGAATTTGTCCTTTCTGTTCTCTGTGATTCTCCGAAACACCGGTTCAACGTTGCCGCTCATCGAGAAACGTTAAACCTCTGGAGCGATTGATCTCGCGCCACAAAGTGTTATATTTCTCTTCCGGCAGGCTCTGCTGTAACTGGAAGTGAAACTGCCGCATTCCGCCCCGCAACCAGCCCGACTTCTCCGCTGTCGTTACGGTGAGGTCGAGGGGGCCCGTTCGGCTGATGTTGTCGATATCCGTCAACCGCCAGGATCGAGAGCCATCCAGTTTTCCCGCGTCGAAAACGATCCAGTCATTGCCAAGCGTGAGGGAACCCACTGCGCCCTTCAAGCCATGGTCCAGTTTTGCGGTACCCTTCCATTGCGCATCGGACTGTGGTGCGGGAACCGCCGCGATCAGCCGTTGGTCCAGTTTGCCCGTCCAGAATGGAAATGCATCGGACGCGAGGCCTTGCGGCAGGTGATCGAAAACATATTCACGGTCGCGTCCAGGTTCCCATTTAGAGTCCTCGTAGGTGAGCACCCGGAGTTCAGTCGGACTGATTGTGAGTTGCTCGATTTCGTCGTAGCGCCAGCTTCGCGAGTGCGTCTTCTTCGCCTTGCCGTGCTCATCAAACGAAATTCCGCTGACGGAGATGACCAATGTTCCCGTTGCGCCCTTGCGCCAGTGCTGATGGCGGACCTCATACGTGTGGCTCTGCGCCAACGCCGCGGGCTGCGACAGACCGACCAGCAACAGACCGGCAATAGCTAAGCCGGCGATAGATTTTTCTTTACTTCGAAGTGCCATTTCCAAACCTCGTAAATTGCGGGATAGACAGCCAGTTCCAGGATGAAGGAAGTAAAGATTCCCCCGATCATCGGTGCGGCGATGCGTTTCATCACGTCGGCTCCGGCACCGGTGGACCACATGATCGGGACGAGTCCGAGGAACATGCAGGCCACTGTCATCACTTTTGGCCGGATGCGCCGGACCGCGCCATGCATGATGGCTCCCTGGAGGCCAGCCAGGCTGCCCAGGCGCCCTTCTTTTTTCGCCTGATCGAATGCGAGATCGAGATAGAGGAGCATGAAGACGCCCGTTTCGGCGTCCACTCCCATAAGAGCGATCAGCCCCACCCACACGCCGATGCTCATGTTGTAACCAAGAATGTGCAACAGCCAGATTGCGCCCACTGCCGAAAACGGTACGGCAAGAATGATAATCATTGTCTTGGCGAACGACCTGGTATTGAAATAGAGCAGCATCAGAATCAGCACCAAAGTCAATGGCAGCACCATGGTAAGGCGCTGGCGTACACGTTCCATAGCCTCGTACTGCCCGCTCCACGCCAGCGTGTATCCAGGCGGAAGAACCAACTTCTCGCGCAGCAGCTTTTTCGCGTCCTGCACGTAGCTGCCGACGTCGCGACCCGTTATATCCACGTAGACATATCCGTCGAGCAACCCGTTTTCATCGCGGATCATGGATGGTCCCGCTGACAATTCAACGGTCGCGAGTTGAGAAACCGGGATCTGCGCCTGTCCGTTCATGACCGGAACCAGCACTCGCTGGAGCTTATCCATGTTGCTGCGCAGGTCGCGCGAATACCTCACGTTGACCGGATACCGCTCGCGGCCCTCGACGGTAGTGGTGACGTTCTCGCCCCCGACCGCGCTCATCACGACTGACTGCACGTCGTCGACCGAGAGCCCATAGCGCGCCATCTCGTCGCGGTTCCACTTGAAGTCCAGAAAATACCCTCCGCCAGTGCGCTCCGCAAAAACGGTCCGGGTACCGGCAACCTGCGGAATCAGGCTTTCAATCTGTATGCCGAGACGCTGGATTTCATTGAGGTCGGCGCCATATATCTTGATCCCGATCGGCGTTCTTACGCCGGTAGTCAGCATGTCGATGCGTGCTTTGATCGGCATGGACCACGAATTCGCAACACCGGGAAACTGAAGGGCGGCATTCATTCGATCGACCAACTGTTCATTGGAGATGTGGTCGGGAATGAACGGACGGAAGATCGACTGCACCCAGTTGGGCTCATGGGAGTACCACGTGTCGATCTTTGGCCACTCCCGTTCGGGCTTCAGCGCGACCACGGTCTCCATCATCGAAAACGGCGCCGGATCGGTCGAGGTATCCGCCCGGCCGGCCTTACCCATCACGCTTGCCACTTCGGGGAACTGGAGTATGATCTGGTCCTGTATCTGAATAAGTTTCTGAGCCTCCGTGACCGAGATGCCTGGCAGCGTCGAGGGCATGTATAACAACGTTCCCTCGTCCAGCGGAGGCATGAATTCAGTGCCGAGCTTTTGGTAAGCCGGCACAGTAATCGCAATCATGGCTAACGCGGCCGCAATGACCAGCCATTTCCAGCGCAGACACCAGGCGCAGACCGGTTCATACAACCGAATCAGGACGCGGCTGATGGGATGGTTTTCTTCAGAGTGGATCTTCCCGACGAGAATGACATTCGTCAGGCCGCTGAGCCAGCGCGGACGGAAGGAGAACTTCTTCATGTGACCCAGAAGGAGTAAGAGAACCGGCCCCAACGTGATTGCGAGTATTGCGGCCGCGATCATCGTGAAGTTCTTCATGTAGGCAAGTGGTTTGAAAAGACGGCCTTCCTGAGCTTCCAAAGTCAGAACTGGAATGAATGAAACCGCGATAACAAGGAGGGCGAAGAAGCTCGGGCCTCCTACTTCCTTTGCCGCTTCGATCACAACATCGTGGTAGTCACCCTTCTGCCCTTCGCGTTCCCACGCTTCAAGCTTCTTGTGCATCTGCTCAACCACGACAATTGACGCGTCCACCATAGCTCCGATGGCAATGGCAATTCCCCCGAGCGACATGATGTTCGAGGTGAGCCCCATCATCTTCATGGGAATGAATGCGATCACCACAGCCACAGGAATGGTCAGGACGGGCACCATAGAACTGGGCGCGTGCAGAAGGAAGATGAAAATTACAATCGCAACGATGATCATCTCCTCCGTCAGCGTTCCTTTCAGGTTCTCGATCGAGCGCAGAATCAAATCCGACCGGTCGTAGGTGCTGACAATCTTCACGCCCCTGGGCAGACCGGGCTCAATATCATGCAATTTGGTTTTCACGCGATTGATCACGTCGAGCGCGTTCTCGCCCTGACGCATGACGACGATGCCCGCCACGGAATCGCCGGTTCCGTTGAAGTCCGCGATGCCGCGGCGAATATCCGGGCCCAGCGTGACAGTTCCAACGTCCTTAACGCGTATGGGCACGCCGCCCTGCGTCGCTGCGACGACGATCTTTCCGATGTCTTCTTCGGACTTTGCATACCCCCGGCCCCGCACCATATACTCGGCGCCGCTGAATTCGACGAGGCGGCCTCCTACGTCGTTGTTGCCACCCCGGACGGCTTCGGCGACTTTCATGATCGGTATGTTATAGGCCTGCAACCGATTGGGATCTACATTGACCTGATATTGGCGGACAAAGCCCCCCAGCGGCGCGACTTCGGCCACGCCAGGAACGGCCCGCAATTGGTAGCGCAGGAACCAGTCCTGAAGAGACCGCAGTTCCGCCAAGCTGTGCGTTCCGCTCTGATCGACCAACGCATACTGAAATACCCATCCGATGCCCGTCGCATCCGGCCCGAGTTCAGTTGTCACTCCCTGCGGGAGACGCGGCAACACCGACGATAGGTATTCGAGCGTGCGCGACCGCGCCCAGTAAATGTCGGTGCCTTCCTCGAAGATGATGTACACGTACGAGTAGCCGAAATCAGAAAATCCTCTGATGTCTTTTACCTTTGACGCGCCCAGCATTGCCGAAACGATGGGATAGGTGACCTGGTCCTCCATGATGTCGGGGCTCCGGTCCCACTTCGAATAGACGATAACCTGCGTATCGCTCAAATCCGGGATAGCATCGAGCGGAACGTGCATCATCGACCAAATCCCGGCGCCGACGGCAAGCGCCGTCAGAAGAATGACCATGAACTTGTTCTTGCCGGAAAGTTCAATGATGCGGTTAATCATTTCCCGGTGCGCATCCCAGGCATGTCTTTTATGTCTTGTGCTTTGCTGGCGGGCGGGGCCGCCTTCGGTGATGCGGCCTTAGGTGACGGGGCCTGAACCGGGGCGCTGGCTGGAGCGGGCCTGCCGCCCGTGTCCGATTTCGGAGCTGCCATGCCTGGCATTCCCGGTATGCCTCCCATACCGGAGGAGGCGGACTTCAATTGACTTTCGGAATCTATCAGGAACGTCCCCGCAGTTACGATGCGCTCGTCCACCTTGAGCCCCTCTAGAATCTCAATGCGGTCTCCGAAATGCTCTCCTGTCCGCACCTCGCGAGGCTCCAGATAACCGTTGCCACGATCCACGAACACTGTTTTCTTCAGACCGGAGTCCAGCACCGCGTCCATGGGCACCGTAACGCGTGGGGGCAGCGCGATGCGGAAATTGACGTCGACAAACATATCTGGCTTCAGAGCCATGCGCGGATTCTCGGCGTTGATGCGGACCTTGAGTGTCCGCGTGACCGGATCGATCTGAGGCTGAATGTAATCGACAATGCCCTTCAGCACACCAGGCAATCCATACGAAGATTCGATTGTCACGATCTGGTTGGCGTGTATCAGGGAAGCGTCTGCTTCAAATACATCGGCGACGATCCAGACCTTCGTGAGATCGGTGATGGTGTACAGCTCGGTGTCGGGAGTGATGCGCTGTTTAGGAAAAGCGTTGCGCGCCATCACATACCCACTCACCGGCGAGAACACGGTGATGTTGGTCACTGGTTGCCCTGTGCGGGCAATGTCGTCGATCTGCCCGTCACTGAGATCCCACAGTTGCAGTCGACGGCGCGATGCCGCGATCAGCGAGTCGCTCTGGCCAACCGCGGCGGCAAAAGTGCTGGACTGCATCAGACCCTTGCTCTTCACGGCAATCAGGAACTCCTCCTGACTGGCCAACAGGTCCGGGCTGTAAAGTGTGAGTAGTGGCTGGCCCCTTTCGACGAGCTTGCCCGTAAAGTCCACGAGTACCTTGTCGATCCAGCCGTCCACGCGAGTATGAACGTGCGCGATAAGCTGTTCATCTGGCGTCACCTTACCAACCGCGCGAATCGTCTTCACGGATGCGTCCATGGAAGGAAGACCGTATCTCACCCCGATCAACTGCTGCTTCCGTGGAGTAACCTGGATCGTCCCCATCGGGAGGTTGTTAGCCGTTTCCGGCGCAGCGGACGGACTCGGGGATTCGTCGGCGTAAACGGGTACAAGCGCCATGCCATCCGGGGCGGGGCCGGGTTTATCGGACTTGAACTCCGGATGCATTGAGTCGACATAGTAAAGGACACGTCGCTCTTTGGTGGCAGACGCCTTCGACGCGCCGGAAAATGCATGCCAGCGGGCATAGACGTAGCCGCCGGCAAACGCGGTAAGAATCAATAGAAAGACCAGCAAGACACGAAATATTTTCATAACGAGACGCTCATGGAATAACTGGTGCTCCGATCATTTCTTCGATCCGGCTCAATGAAAGGTAATAGTTCTGCAGTTCTTCGTAGTAGTTGAGTTCAAATTCCAGAACTGACATGTAGTTGGTGAGCACGGACAGGAAGTCAACGGAGCCCGTTTCATAGGAGGAGAGGGACGATTCCAGCGCCAGGCTTGCCTGAGGAACGGTGGTGGTGGAATAAAGCAGGAGCAGCTTCCACGACGCTTCGGCGGCAAGAAACTCATCTTGAATCTGGAAGTGGAGGTTCTGGTTGGTGGCTTCATAGGTCCGCCGGGCTCCGGCCAGCATTTGTGTCTGCTCGGTCAACGCTGCCGCCTGTTTCCGTCTGTAGTACAGGGGGATCGTAATATCGACGCGAACCTGATACATCGGGGACATCGATCCCTGGTTGAAGTACCCACCCGATACAGCGAAGTCGGGGTAGTAATCCTTATGTGCGAGGTTGACCGCTAGCTCAGAGCGTTCGATCATCCGTTGATCGCGCGTAAGCATCGGCGCCTGGCTCGACGCGAGAGCGAACAACTCTTCGAGAGACCGCACCGTCTGTTTCGCCTGCAACTCCGGCGGTTGGCCGATCGGTCGGCCGGGGCGCCGGTTAAGCAGTGCGTTCAACTCTGCCTTGCGAGCGGCTTCATCGCGGCGGAGTTGAATTATTCTGGCTTCCAGAACTGAGATTTGGGTTTGGGTCTTGAAGATGTCCTGCTGCGCCGCGCGGCCGGCGGAGTAACGGACCTCAGTAATACGTAACAGCCTGTCGAGCAGGACGCGGTTTCGTTCAAGGACCGGAATCGCCGAGTGATCGTAAGAGAGCCGATAATAAGCCTTTTTGAGTCGCGAGAGAATGTTTAGCTGCGTGGTTTGCCACGTCTGAAACTCGGCCTCTGCGTCTTTGGCGGCAATCTGGCCCCTAAGGCCGCGCTTGCCTGGATACGGGATCTCCTGCGTCACCATAAATCCGATTGCCGACGTTGGATTCGTTCCAAGTTGGGCTCCGGGCAGCGGATTACCGTTGCTCGTCCATCCGGGCGAGAACATCGGATCAGGCAAGCTGCTCATCTGGCCCGGCCTTTGGCGGGCTGCTTCGTAGTTCTTCTGGGCAGCCTGAATTTCGGGATTGTTTGTCAATGCCTCGGTGACCAGATCGTTCAGCCGCAATTCCTGTCCGGCAGCCAGTGCTGACGTCGCCAGCCAAGCCAATCCTATGCAGGACCGGCGCGGCCGTCTCGTGTTCACGCTTAAGATTCTCTTCACGACAATAGACTTACTTGCACTTGCGACACCAAAGCGAAGTTCCACTGTCTGCTGCTGAGTTGCGGCGTGGAAGTGGTAGTGTTTGGCGGAAATCAGTCACGCCCGGATGCGTTACTGCCGCATTTGGGACAGTGCAACCGGAGCATAGATTGGTGATGCGACAAAGCGCACCGCCGGCGTCTCCGGTGGGCTCGAACTCAGTAGTCTCATGGCCGCCAGCACTGCCGGCACATAAAGCCGCGTTTCTTCAGGCAGTACTCTGCCTGAGCTGAGTTGCCAGAACGTGACGGTCTTTGAGCCACGGAGAGCCTTTTGAACCGCATCCTGACCGGCATTGTAGGCCGCTAATGCGAGTGGCCAATTCTCGAACTGTTGGTGCAGATCGCGAAGGTAGCGCGCCGCGGCCCGTGTGGCGCGGTCAGTCTCGATACGTTCATCGTGTCCGCCCCGCACCTCCAATCCATATTGGCGGGCCGTTTCCGGAATGAGCTGCCACAGACCTCGCGCCCGACGAGGCGAGAGAGCTAATGGTCGCGCCCCGCTCTCTACCAGGACCACTCCAACGAGTTCCGTCGGCACTCCTTCTTCCTGAAGGATGCCTTCGAGGGTGGGACGTATGACTTGCAAGCGTCTCAAGGCGGCGATCAGGTCGCTACTGCGCCCTCCCCAGAACTGCTTTGCAAACATGTCGATCTCGGCTTGCACATCGTCGGGGGCCTGGGCAACGGCGACGACCGCCTGGACAGCGACTTCGGGCGTCTGTCCGACCGGAGCAGGGACATCAAGGTCCTTAAGAATGCCGGACAGTTGTCGGTCGAGCGATGACTGGTATGCCGCGAAAGGATCGGCGGAAGATTGACCGAATGCTCGCGGAGAGATCACGGCAATGAGCGCAATGGCCATCGCAACTGAGGGCGTCATGGATAGGCTCCAGGCAAGAATCGCATTACCTTCCGGTGCCGGAAGATCTCGCAGCGAACACGTTATAGAGTGGAACCCATATCAAAGTTGCGTACCAACCGTATCCATAACTCTCGACCAGGCCCAACAGAAAGCTTTTCCAACTGATCCACTCGAAGCCGGGAAGAAGCTTTTGCCAGGCCTGATACATAGCGCGACCAGGGATCAACAGATCGAATGCCACGCAAACGGTGAACGTAATGGCGAGGAAGAGGCTGGTCGCATTTCCGAACGCCGTAAGCGATAAGGTTCGTTTCATCGCGCTACTCCTTCGCCAGACAAATAGCGATCCGGCTCTCGCTCGAACTGGTCAAGGCACTTCCTGCTGCAAAACCGGTGCTGGCGGCCCTTGAACATCATGGCGTAACCGTCGCCAGAAGCGACAGGCATGCCACACACTGGGTCCTTCGCCTCGGGCAGGCCATGCCCGTCGCGCCCGCCATGGCTCCCGTGGACCGTGTGAGTCCCGCAGCCGAAGCGCATCATGAAGTAGAAAAACACCGCAAATAGAAGCAACGACCCCAAACCTTGCATAAAACCTCCTTAGAAACGCACTCTCCGCAACCGCAGAGCGTTTGCGACGACGGAGACTGAGCTAAAACTCATGGCGGCAGCGGCAATCATCGGACTCAGCAGCATTCCGAACAATGGGTAAAGCGCGCCCGCCGCGATCGGCACTCCCAGAGCGTTGTAGATGAATGCGAAGAAGAGGTTTTGCCGGATGTTTCTCATGGTTGACTGGCTTAGCAGTCGCGCGCGGACGATTCCCCGGAGATCCCCTTTAACAAGGGTCACGCCGGCTGTCTCGATGGCTACATCGGTGCCGGTCCCCATGGCGATACCGACCTGGGCTTGCGCGAGGGCGGGAGCGTCATTTATCCCGTCACCCGCCATGGCAACGAAAAACCCTTTTTCCTGCAGGCGTCTGATCTGGTTGCCCTTGTCTTCCGGCAAAACTTCCGCGATCACGTCGTCGATACCCAACTTCTGTGCCACCGCGTCGGCCGTCGTGCGGTTGTCGCCGGTAAGCATCACTATTCGTATCCCGGCGTCGTGCAACTGACGGATGGCCTCCGGCGTCGTCTCCTTGATAGGATCGGCAACTCCAAGGAGCCCCGCAGCCTTGCCATTGATCGCAACGAACATGACAGTCTGGCCGCCCGCGCGTCCGGACTCAGCCTCTGTCGCGAGGGAGGCCACATCGATTCCCGCGTCTTCCATCAGCTTCCGATTGCCGAGCAGGACCGAAGCGCCGCCGACGCGAGCTTTGACGCCCTTACCTGTCACCGACTCGAAGGCCTCGCTGGCTGAGAATGGGAGGCCTTGTGCTTCGGCGGCCGCGACAATCGCAGCCGCGAGCGGATGTTCGCTGGCGCGCTCCAGACTGGCTGCGAGCTGAAGCAAACGCGTTTCGTCGAAACCTGGTGCGGGACGGATCGCGACCAGCTTTGGCTTGCCTTCGGTAAGAGTGCCGGTCTTGTCGACTACCAGCGTATCCACTCTACGCAGAAACTCGATGGCTTCGGCGTTCTTGAACAGCACGCCCATCGTGGCGCCTTTGCCCGTGGCCACCATGATCGAGAGTGGCGTCGCCAAACCCAATGCACACGGGCATGCGATTATCAGTACCGCCACGGCGTTGATCAGCGCATGCGCCATTCGCGGTGACGGCCCTGCTACTGCCCAGACGACAAACGTGACTGCCGCGATCCCTACGACTGCCGGCACGAAGTAGCCGGCGACAGCGTCTGCAAGTTTCTGGATGGGTGCCCGACTGCGCTGAGCTTCCGAGACCATGTGCACGATTCGCGCGAGCAGCATATCGGAGCCCACTCGCTCCGCGCGCATGACCAGCGATCCCGTACCGTTGATAGTGGCTCCGGTTACAGGCTCGCCGACCTTCTTCCCAACGGGCATTGGTTCACCCGTGATCATGGATTCGTCGACATTGCTTGCGCCCTCAATCACGATTCCGTCCACCGGAATCTTTTCGCCGGGACGCACGCGCAATCGGAATCCAACCTGGACCTGATCCAGTGGAACGTCTGCCTCGGACCCGTCATCGCGGATCAGGCGCGCCGTCTTCGGAGCGAGGCCCAGAAGAGCCCTGATCGCAGCGCCAGTCTCGCCGCGAGCTCTCAACTCCAGAACTTGACCTAACAGAACCAGCGTAATGATCGCGGCGGCAGCCTCGAAGTAGACCGCGACCTCACCGGTATTACCGCGGAAAGAGGCAGGGAAAATTGCGGGGATCAGGGCGGCGACGAGACTGTAAACATAGGCTACGCCGACACCCAAGCCAATCAGGGAGAACATGTTAAGGCTTCGGTTCACAACCGACTGCCAAAAGCGAACGAAGAAAGGCCAGCCGCCCCAGAGAACTACGGGAGTCGCCAGTGCCAGTTCAACCCAAGTCCATGTCCTCGGAGATAACCAGTTCTCAAGGAGGTGGCCGGGAACGTATTCGGCCATGGCTGAGATGACCAACGGGATCGTCAACCCGACACTGACCCAGAATCGCCGGATCATGTCCTTGAGTTCCGGATTTTCTTGCTGAACCGCTGAGGCGGCTCGGCGCTCAAGCGTCATGCCGCAGATCGGACAGTTCCCCGGACCTGGCTGACGCACTTCAGGGTGCATTGGGCAGGTGTAGTCGTCTCCGTTCATTTTGTTCCTGAACGCATCTGACTGAGCGGGATCTGCCCCTGACGGCGCACCCTTCGTCCGAACATCGTCCCGAGCGGTAACCGCTGCCGGGATGCTTTCTCCGTAACTGCTTGCCTGGACACTTCACCACTAATTTTCACTTAGGTGGCCGTGGCAGTCTTTGCCTGCGGCTCGGGACTGTCTTGGACCTCGACAATGCGGTTCATTGTGCCAAAAGGGTTGGGCACGCACCCTTCGCCAGCCAGCCCGTCTTCGTTCCCCGGCTCGCAGCACCAGACGCCGTCCACAACAAACTTGTACTCGTGACGTCCGGCGTTCAGTTCGAATGAAGTGCGCCACGTCCCGTCATCCTGACGCTCCATCGATGTGTTCTTTGGATCCCAGCCATTGAAGGTCCCGGCCAGAAATACGCTTTGCGCCTCTGGCGCGGCGCATGCGAAAGAAGTCTTGCAGCAACTCTTACAACTCTTAGGTTCCGTCTTGTGGTGTTTTGACATTGTCTTCTCCTATTCACCCGTGGTTTAATCGTCATCCGCCGCACAAGGGCTGGCAGAGACTCTGCTAAGAACTCTGCCGGCTGTGACGCGAACGCACGACGCTCAGCCGCTTACTTGGCGTCTTTGGCCATTGCCGTATGGTCAGCCGCCAGTTGCCGATCTGCCTTCGCGGCCTTCCTGAGCTGTGCCGCCGTTGCTGTGCAGTGGTTACTCATGTTGT
Source organism: Acidobacteriota bacterium (assembly GCA_025354885.1). GTDB lineage: Bacteria > Acidobacteriota > Terriglobia > Bryobacterales > Bryobacteraceae > Bryobacter. Next base: position 26,189 of record JANXLY010000245.1, read on the forward strand.
GTTTCACCTCCTGTGGTGCCGAGGTCCCCCTCAATCGGACGGCCTCATCCGCGTGTAACTGTGCCTCCGCCTCCAGTTCCTCAGCTTGGGCGGTGTAGTGAGCCGCCAGGCGTTCATGGTCCTGCGCCGTCCTGGCGTTGGGCATGAGGCCCTTCAGTTCATCCTTCGTTAACAGTTTGCTGTCGGCCGCCTGCAGGGAAACGGCACCAGCGAAGACGGTCATTACGGTGAGCAGCAGTGCGATTCGCACGCTGCCAAAGTTCCAATGATTCAACATGTTCTTTCTCCTTTTGATCTGAGACTTCGTGCGAAGTACTCAGACCGGCTTGGGTCATTTGCGACCGTCGGACGGGGGCGGCTAAATTCTTGCTTTCGCGCCTTCAATAACAGCACGCCGAATGCCAATTCTAAGTGTCTGGATTTCGATGAGTTGGGAGCCTGACCTCGTCGGCCCGAACTTCCGGGATGAGCCACTCGGGTGCCTCAAATCAGGCAAAGCCCGCTTGTCGAGGTGGTGCCCGGAAATTCCAAGGGGGCAACGACGGGGGCTGGCTGGGACTGCAGTTAGAGGAGAGCTATCCGAATGCGCGCGGTGGTCGACCGCAACGTCGCAAGGTGAACGTCGTCGCGAATGTTCGGCGCGGGCGTCGGATTGGTCACTCGTGCTGGGTGATGGGCAAGGCCAGGGTGAACGTCATGCCGGTTTCGGTGTTTCGTTCTACGGTGATTCGGCCTTTATGTTGCGTCATGATCTGATACGAGATGGGGAGCCCGAGACCGGTGCCGCCTGCTTTGGTCGTATAGAACGGGTCGAAAATCCTCTCTGTATCCTCCGCAGCGATCCCGCCGCCCTCATCCCTCACCCGAATGAGCACGACATCGCCTTGTTGGTGTACCGAAACCAACACGGTGCCTCCCGCCGGAGTCGCCTGAAGAGCGTTCAGGGTGACGTTCAGCAACGCTTGGGTCATCTGCTCCGCGTCGCACTCGACCGGCACCCTCGTCGGCTCAATCTCGCACTCAAGGCGTGTCCCTTTGTGCTGTGCAGTGTGAGATGTTAGGTCCACAACTGTCCTGACGATACTGTCAATTTGGACCTGTTTGATCTGTGGAGTCCTGGGGCGGGAGAAGTCGAGGAGATTCGAAAGCAACCCGTTGAGGCGTTTTGCCTCCTTTTTTATAATCCCCAGGAATTCGCGCCGCCTTTCCTCGCTCACGGTTCTCTCCACGATGTCGACGGCCCCTTCGATACTGCCCAACGGGTTGCGGATCTCGTGCGCCAGGCTCGCCGCGAGTTGCCCCACCGCCGAGAGGCGGTCCGCGCGTCGCAACTTGCTGAAGCTTTCTTCTAACTGCTTGTTCGCCATGCGTAGCTGCTCCGCTGTGTCCGAGAGCTCGCTTGCCCGCTTCCGTTCACGATCCGACAGCACGCCCGTCAGGGTGCCAACGGCAAGGAATACTACGATCTCGGCGTACTTCGAGTTCGCCTCACCGGCAGAGTGGCGCCACGAGACCAGAATGTGCGGTATATAGCAGGCTCCAGCACAAGCCGCGGCGGTAAGCCCCCCAGTCAGACCGAAGGAAAGCGCGGCGACAACTATGGGCAGGTAATAGAGGCGTTCCAGGATCTCGTGCCAGAGCATCATCCTGGTGGGACTCACATAGTGCGCGATGGTGATGAGCAGCATAGCGCCGTAGATCGACCAGTATCGTCTCATTTACCATGCTCCCAGACGTTCGTTCAACTGGCGCGAGGGCCACTTTGCTCATCCGCCCCGCCATTGCTTCGGAGTCCAAACCTTTCCATCCGGTAAATCAGGGTCTTCCGGCTCAGGTCCAGGTATCGCGCTGCCTGAGTCTGATTCCAGTTGAATCGCACGAGCGCCTGAAGAATTAATTCCTTCTCGATGGCTTCGAGGCTAATTCCCTCCGCGGGGAGGTCCATGCGCAGAATGTCCACAACGGGCGCCTGATGCCGCAACACTTCCGGCAAGTCCTCAATGGTGACTTCTTCAGCCGCGGCGAGGACCACCAGCCGCTCGATCACGTTCTCCAGCTCTCGAATATTGCCGGGCCAACGCCAGGATGAGAAATATGGCAGTAGATCCCCTGGCAATTTCAGGTTTGGCCTGCCAAGCCTCTCCTTTGCCCGTGCAAAGAAGTGTTCGACCAGTTCGGCAATGTCATCTTTTCGCTCCCGAAGAGGAGGCATTTCAATCGGGACCACGTTCAGACGATAGTAGAGGTCTTCCCGAAATCTCCCTTCCACCACCATCGCCAGCAGATCGCGGTGCGTCGCTGCAACAATTCGGACATCGACTTCGAGGCTGCCCACCAGGCCGACTTTGTCGATCTCGTGTTCCTGAATCAAACGGAGTAGTTTGACCTGCATCTCCAGCGGAATCTCGCCTATCTCATCGAGGAAAACAGTTCCCCCGGCCGCAGCCTCAATTTTCCCCTTCTTGTCGCCCAGCGCGCCTGTAAACGAACCCTTGACGTGTCCGAACAACTCCGATTCGAGGAGCTCTCTTGGAATCGAGCCGCAGTTGATTGTCACGAACGGCCGGCTCCTGCGAAAGCTGCTCTGGTGAATGCCCTGGGCAATCAATTCTTTCCCGGTACCCGTCTCACCGCGGATCAGAACCGTCACGTCGGTCTGAGCGGCGCGTGCTGCCGTGTCCAGTGCTGATAGCAGGTCCTTTGAGTGGCCGAGAACGTTTTCGAAGCCAACCTTCTGACCGAGCGATGCGCGCAACGTCTGAACCTCTTCTTGCAGCGACAGGCGTTCCAGCGCCCGCGTTACCACCAGCCGCAGGTTCTCGGGATTGACCGGCTTTGTGACGTAGTCGTAGGCACCGAGTTTCATGGCCTCGACAGCGCTTCCAACCGTGCCAAAAGCAGTGACGAGAACGACAGTTGTCTCCGGGTATTCCGAACGGATCTTCCGCAAGAGTTCAATTCCAGACATGCCGGGCATGCTGAGATCCGTGATCACGAGATCCTCAGCGCGGCGTGAGAGGACGCCGAGGGCGTCTTCGGCGCTGCACGCCGTGGCGACCGTGTAGCCTTCATCTTCCAACTGGACCTGCGTCACGCGACGCAGACTCTCGTCGTCATCGACCACAAGGATGCGACGGCTTCTCATTGGCTAAACATCCCGCTCTGCGTTAAGCACGCTTCGGACCATCCGTGATTCACATCATATCTGGGGCTCGCGCGGTGGCGTGAAGCCCCGGACGACGCCCAATCGCCCTAAATCGGGCAGCAGCTTGCCTCAGATCCGCCACTAACGAGCGCCATCCGTACACCAGGAAGCCCATGAAGGACTCCAAACCTACTCAATCTAGGGGCAGCCAACGCGAGGCATCGCAGTAAGCCATGATTTCGACTGGCCCGGAAAATGCACGAGCTACTGGGTCATGCAACCTTCAAATGAGACTAAGCGGGAAAGCCGGGCATTTCAGATCCCTTGGGAAATGGGCCTCTGTCTGTTTTTGGCGATAGCAGTCTTCTTCCTGTGGCAGGAGCACCGGGCACACATCCTCGGGTTCCTTCCATACGCCCTGCTGCTCGCCTGCCCATTGATTCATCTATTCATGCATCACGGCCACGAGGGGAAAGGAGACCACTCATGAATCACGGAAACGATGTACCGGCCTATGGGCTGTGGTCGCTTGTCCTGATCAACTCGGCAGTCTTTATCCTGTTCGCCTTCAGCTTCTTCAAGCCGAATACGAAGCGCGACTGGCGCACTTTCGGAGGGTTCTCGGCTTTCATCGCCGCACTTTTCATTGAGATGTATGGATTTCCGCTGACCATCTATCTGTTGTCGGGCTGGCTCGCGCGGCGATTTCCCGGGGTAGACCCACTGGGCCACGATTTCGGGCATCTCTGGTACACGCTTATGGGCTTCAAGGGCGATCCTCATTTAAACCCCGTCCATATCGCGAGCAACCTGTTCATCGTCGCAGGTTTCATTCTCCTGTCCGCCGCCTGGCGGGTGCTGTATCAGGCGCAACGTCGGGGAAAGCTTGCAACCGGTGGCCCGTATGCGCGCGTCCGGCATCCGCAGTACGCAGCCTTTACCATGATCATGTTTGGATTCTTATTGCAGTGGCCAACGCTCGTAACCCTAGTTATGTTTCCGATTCTCGTCACGGTATACGCCAGACTCGCCCGCCGGGAAGAGCGTGAAGTCGCGGCGCAGTTTGGCTCGGCTTGGGATGCATACGCCGGCAGGGTTCCTCGGTTTTTCCCGCACCTGTCCCTTCATGCCGCCACTGCGAGTAGCGACCAGGAGGCTCATGTCTGACCGCTGTTTGGCATGAGGCATGGACCTTCTTTCGCGATCACCGAGTAGACAACCCAATGAACAACCATGACTCAGCCAATGCCCGCGTGGCCTATTTTTCGATGGAGATCGCGCTGGACCCGGACATTCCCACTTACAGCGGCGGCCTCGGCGTGCTCGCCGGTGACATGCTCCGATCCGCCGCCGACCTCGACGTTCCGTTAGTGGGAGTGACGCTGGCCTATCGGAAAGGCTATTTCCGTCAGGTGCTGGACACCGTAGGCAACCAGAGTGAATCGCCGGTTCCGTGGGATCCGGGAACTCGGCTTTTGGAAATGATGGATGGTTCGGCATCGGTGATCGTCGAAGGGAGGCACGTCAGAGTTCGAGCCTGGCGTTACTGGATCAAAGGGGCCGCTACTCACGCCGTGCCCGTGTACCTGCTCGACACCGATTGCCCGGAAAACACCGAATGGGATCGCAATCTCACGGCATCCTTGTATGGAGGCGACGCGCACTACCGCCTGTGCCAGGAGGTTGTACTTGGCATCGGAGGCGTCAAACTCCTGCGCCGTCTGGGATACAAGAACCTCACGGCATTTCACATGAATGAAGGTCATGCTTCGCTGCTCGCCCTGGCCCTGCTCGAAGAGCGCCTCGGCGACTCCAATCTGGGCGCCGCCACAGAAGCGGATATTCGCGAAGTACGCCGCCGGTGCGTCTTCACCACTCATACACCAGTGCCAGCCGGCCACGATCAGTTTTCGCGCGACCTGACAAAGCAGGTACTCGGGACGGAGCTTGAGCGAATCCTCGACGTAACGCACTGCTGCCCCGAGTCTTTCCTGAACATGACGTATCTTGGACTCCGGTTTTCCCATTACATTAATGGAGTGGCGATGCATCACGGGGCGATCTCGCGAGACATATTCCCGCTCTATCCAATTCGCGCGATCACCAACGGCGTCCACGCGGCCACCTGGATATCACCGGCCTTTCAGACGCTTCTCGACCGGCACATACCGGAATGGCGACGCGATAACGCCTATCTCCGCTACGTGATCGGCGTTCCCGCCGAAGAAATCGGCACAGCCCATCGCCTTGCCAAACTGGCCCTGCTTGAAGAGATCACGACCAGAACAGGGGTCGTGCTGGACGCGAACATGATGACCATCGGCTTTGCCCGGCGGGCGGCAACCTACAAACGCTTCGAAATGCTCTTTTCAGACCAGCAACGGTTGCGCGATATCGCCGAACATGCCGGCCCTCTGCAGATCATCTACGCAGGCAAAGCCCATCCTCAGGACGAACCCGGCAAAGACCAGATCCGGAGGATATTCAGGCACGCGGCAGAGTTGAATGGGCCGCGCCTCAGAATTGTCTACCTCGAAGACTACGGGATGAGGTGGGCGCAATTGCTGACGAGTGGCGCTGACCTCTGGTTGAACACTCCCCATAAGCCCTACGAGGCATCGGGCACCAGCGGAATGAAGGCTGCAATGAATGGAGTCCCGAGCCTGAGCATCCTTGACGGATGGTGGATCGAGGGCTGTCTGGAAGGAACCACCGGATGGGCAATTGGGAAAGACGGAGATGCCGGCGAGTCTGCTTCGGATGAAGCCGAATCCCTTTATGCCAAGCTGAACGACATCGCAACGATGTTTTACCAGCGTCCGCTGGCCTGGCAAACCGTAATGCGAGCGGCGATCGCGATCAACGGCTCATTCTTCCATTCGAATCGGATGCTGTCGCAGTATGTTGCAAACGCTTACGCGCAAGCTGAGGCGCCGGATGTTGCGGCGGCCGTAGAGACTCACTGAATTTCCCCGTCCCGGTAGACGCCGGTTAATTCAACTCAGCCAGGCCAAACGCTTCCACACTCAGCATGATGATTTCGATTTCCTCGGTGATCTCCTCCTGACGTAAAATATTGCGCCGTCGCAAGAGGTCCGAGGACGTTCGTTCCAGCCGCCGGACTGCCCCATCCATGTGCCGCATCCGGCGTTGATTCTCCGCCATCAGCGAGCTATAAAGAAATTCATGTAACGCGGCAACCAGGTATTGCTCTGCCATCCCGGCCAGGAAGGATTCCGCCGCCACATTCAGCATCGGCGGATAGGGACAGTACTGGCTTTTGGCGTCCGGTGGCCGGAAGGGTCGTAACTCGGAAACCCGCACCGTGCCATCGTCGCCCTGATGGTGAAAAACAGTCAGATGCAGGGGGCCGGGTTCGGCCGGAAGCGCGTCCGGACCACTGAGCGCGTCCATCAGTCTTACCAGCACCGGCTGCACTTCCTCGGCAACGCCGGCACCATCGATAGATGCTGCCACGTGCGCGTCCGCCCCTACTTTAGCCGCAAGTTTACTGCCAACTATGATGACTGTTCTCTCGCGGTCAATTTGTGCGTCTTTATTCAAAGCCCGCAGCAGCGATTCGTTGAAATCACCGCAAAATCCCCGCTCACTCCCGATCAGTACAGAAACTCGGCGAGCACCCTCCTCGCGAGGAAACAGATGCGGGTAAAACGAAAAGAAATCGTCGGCCGCGGCTTCAATGCTGGTAACGACTCGGCGCTGCGTATCGAGAAAACGGGACAGGCGATGGGTTTCCATCAGGGAGAGGTTCTTCATGGCGTTCATGATTTCCCTGATGTCGTCCAGGCTGTGAATCTGCGTTTCGAGATCGCGTCGCTTGCTCACTCGCCAAGCCACCCTTTGACTGCCCGCGACCAGTCGTCGTGGCTATCCTCCAGCCGTGGTCCACCCTTCCGCACTCCTCCCTCCAGGCGAGCCAGAGCGGCTGGGACCTCGGCCAGGGGTGTGTCATCGAGCAGTTCTTCATAAAATGCGACCAGCCATGCCATTTGAAATTCGACGGGCAGTGGAGACAGGCGGTCCTGTTTGAGGATTTCGCGCAGGATTCGCCCCCGCTTGATCTTTGCCTCACTCGATGCTTCGAGTCGAGCGCCAAAACGGGTGAAGATTTCGAGTTCCAGAAACTGCAGGTAATCCAGCTTCATGTGGCCGGCCTCCCGCGCAATGCGCGGATGTTGAGCCTTGCCGCCAATCCGCGATACCGACTTCGTGACATCGACCGCCGGCAGAAAGCCGCCTGCAAACAACCCTGAGTAAAAATAAATCTGGCCATCGGTAATGGAGATCAGGTTCGTGGGGATATACGCCGCAATCTCGCCCTCGCTGGTCTCGACGATGGGCAGCGCGGTCATGCTGCCGCCCCCGAAAGCGGCGGCCATATGCTGGAGGATCGGAGTGGATCGATGGCCGGGTAGATCCCCCTGGAAGCCTGGGTGCGCGACAAGATCACTGTCGTATCCAAGTGGCTGAGGATGGCGTTGACGGCGGGGTCGGTCATGTCGTCGGCAGGCACATAAACCGCCTCAACGGACGTGATGTCACCGCGGGTGGCCCTGGTACGGCACCGCCTTGGCTCAAATCAGGCAGCGGGCGGCTACTGCTGGAAGGTGGGAGGGGTTGCGAGGAGTCAGGGACAGATCTTCTTGCCCGGGCCTGCCATGCCGAACATCACGAGTTAATCGCGAGGACAGCCATCATACCGAGGTCCTCGTGATCCAGAATGTGGCAGTGGTAGAAGGTCTTCCCGATGTAGTCGAGGAACTGCATCCGGATCTTCACGCGCCCGCTCGCCGGCACAGTGACGATGTCTCTCCACGCGTTCTCGGCGTCACCATTCCCATTTACAATCTGGAAAGGATTCGTATGGATATGCATGGGGTGATCCATCATCGAGGCGTTGATAAACTCCCAGTCCTCGACATCGCCGAGGCGTACAGAGGTGTCGACGCGAGTCGGATCGAAGGTGAGTCCATTAATCGTGAAAGACGTCATCGAGGCACCCATTCCCCGACCCATCCCCTGGCCCAGAACGAACGTGCGAACCCGCGCAGGGGCTGGCAGGCGCGTTACTGGTACGAGACTTCCCGGCATGCCGACAGGAGAAGTTTCATGCCCCTCATAGATCAGGGTTGCCAGAACCGTGGCCGGGGCGCCGGAAACAGTTCGCGATCCCATCATCCCCATTCCGGTCTGTGCGTAGGGCAAGGCCAAGAGTCGATAGGAGCCCGCTGCCAGCGAACCTGTGATTATGACTTGAACGCGCTCTCCGGGAGCCAGCAGCAACTGGTCAAGCGAGCGTGAACTCGCCAGTCCGCCCCCGCTCGAAGCGATCTGGATCAGCGGGTGGTGCTCCATTTGGAGGAGGTAAAAGCGCGAACTGGAGGCATTTACGAGATGCAGGCGAACAAGTCCACCGGCGGTGATGGGAATGGAGGGATTCACGAGGCCGTTCGTCGTGATCAGACTTCCCTCGCGTCCCTGTATCAGAGCTGGACCCAGCGGTTCCACCGGATAGCCGGATGCATCGAGATTGAAATCCTGCAATACGAGCACGGATTCCGGTGCCCGACCGATTGCTGGGATTTGATCGAGGTCGCCGCGAATTAGAAGCGGGAGCGCTAGCCCTCGGGACACTTGGCGTGCGGTCTTCCCATGAATGTGGGGGTGGATCCAGAACGTCCCGGCGGGATGGTTGACCGGAATCGAAACTTCATACGTGTAGGACTCGCCAGGCGGAATCATGAGAAACGCGTTGTCGGCGTTCCCGATGGGCGGGACGTGCAACCCATGGAAGTGGAGGTTTGTATCCTCCGGCAGGCTGTTCTTGAAGTTTATTCTCAGGATCTCGCCTGGTCGCGCTTCGAGGGCGGAACCCGGTACGCGATTGTTATAGGCGTAAAGCAGTGCTGGTCGACCACCAATTGCCAGCCAGGCCTGAGAGGCTTCAAGGTTAGTCTCCACCAGACCGGGCAGACCATCGGCGTGAAGCCTAACGCCATCGGCCAGGGCCGGGGCAAGCAAAGATGACATGAGGAACTTTCGTCGCGATAGGCGCTGCATGGTGATCTAACAGAGCACGGCTACGTCCCGGACGTTCCATAGTGTTTTGTTGGAGTTGGAAGAAGGTGAGCAACACAGATGTGCGTCGACGACCCGCTCGCCTGCGCGGAATCACCCAGGACTCAGACATTCGCGATTGATCTGATGACATTCAATTGGGCAGCGATCCCTTTGGCCAGTTCCCTGTATTGCGGCGCTGTCGCGTACGCGCGGGCGACGGCACCGATCAGTTCGTCGACGTTCTTGTCCATCTGGTATTGCCTCCACGCCTGCTGATACGGCTCCCCGTGGGTGATGAGCCACGCGTAGTCCCGGCAGGAGTCGGCGAGCGAATCGTAGTCGGCGAATTCGAGGTTCTCGGCGACGGACTTCCCATTCACGATTTCGTGCGTCGTCACAGTGCAGCACTTTGTGTGCCGCGCGGCTTTTTTGATTCCAAAGAAATTGAACTGGCCGACTGGCTTTGCGCCCCATTCGGATTCGAGAGCCCACTGGCCAATCATCAGTCGCGCCGGGCAGCCGGTCTGCGTTTCGAGCGCGGCGGCGATGCCCGCGACTTCGTTCAATCGTTGTTCGCGATCTTCCATTTGACACCTCGTTGGATTTTGGATTGGTGAAGAATTGCGCCGTCAGCAACTGACCGAGACGATCACCCCCGCAGCAAGCTGGACGGCGGGCGTGGAGCCTGGCGTCGATATCAGCCAAGTGCCGTTGAGTGGGCGGGTGAATCGCCCCATCAGAACCGGAGCGAGGGTGCCCCTGACCGAGTGTGGGAAGTTTCCGGGAGTCGTATGCTGCACGCCGCTGATCTTCGTCAGCGATCCAATCGTCACGGAATACTCCGTGATTGCGCCTACGGGCGCGGTCGGGGGCGACGGAGGGTTGTACTGAAGCTCGGCATAGGTGGAGAATAACAACGCCGTCGGGTTGAAGATGACGAATCCCTGAAAACCTGCCACTGGAAGGCCGCCCGCCGCCCCGTTCCCTGTCCTGCTTTGGAACCGCCCGAGGGCTGTGTGCTGTACCCCGCCGATCTTTGTCAGCGATCCGACGGTGGCGGAATACTGCGTGATCGACCCGGCGGGTGCGGTGATCGCGTTCTGGAGTACGACGGTGGCCATGGCGTTTACGGCGTCACAATGAACAATGTCGCCCGGTCGCTGCTGTCCGTATCGGTAAGCGCGATCCAGTTGTGTGAGTCGAAGGTTGTCGTCGTGTCCCCTGCAAAAGTGTCCTGGATGAGAACCGCATCCCAAAGCTGCCCCCGGATCAGCGGTTCACCGCCCGTGCTGGAAGTGGGCCATGCGATCAGCGGCTCCAGCATCAATGCCGAACCGTCATGCCAGTGCTTCCCTGTCTGGCCACCGGGAACGCCGCGAGGAAGCTGCGCAGTACCAATAATAATCTGAGGTGTGGATACGAGGTTCGCGGCACCAGCCACATCCAGCAGGTTCGTGTTCACTTTAGTTCACGCACCCTGGCGTAAAGGGTCTCCGTGCCAGGACGCCGGGACCGGGACCATTGGTTCCGCTGATGCTTTGCAAGAATATCGGGAAGCCCGGCGTCAACGATCCCGGCCAAC
>JANXLY010000246.1 GCA_025354885.1 Acidobacteriota bacterium
CGGAGAGTCTCGAAGCTGTGCAGTTCAACGAATCCCAATTGAGAGAAGACCTCCACTCTTCGTTAGCCGACAATCGTCGGCAGGTGATGAATGTTCGTATGCATGCTTTGGCGTTTGAAGTATGGGATATGACACGCACGAACCAGTCTCAGTTGGAGTCGGTTGATCGGTACTTGTCCCCGCTGGTTGAGATGACGGGGAAAATTGGCAGCCAGATTGGCGATGTGTCCAACGAAATGCGTCTCATTGCTCTAAACGCACAATTTCAGGCGGCGCGATATGGTGCACAGACTGGGCTTGAAGTACTTGCCGAGTCGCTACGTGGCATTGCAGATCAAATCAGTGAAAGTGGGGAGGGGCTTCAAGGCGATTCAAGAGCAATCGAAAAGAATGCGATTGAGTTGATGGAGCACTTTTGCTTGATCGGCGAGCAGGCTTCTGCGGTTTGCGACGAGTGTGAAAGAGATTTTCCACCGATGATCGAAGAGCTTGCCAAGCAAGAAGACAATTGCAACCAGTTGCTTCGCAACGCACACAATGCGCTTGAGAATGTCAGCTACGTTCGAGCCCAAATGGAAGAAAGCGTCAGATGGGCCCTTGTTCCACTGGAAAATCTCGAAGAAGTCGCTATTGCTTGCGGGGAATTTGTAGAAAAATATTACCGGATGAATTCGAAAGTGCAGGCGTGTCTTGAATTGAAGTTGCTCGACAAAGAATCTGCCCGCTACACGATGGCTGCGGAGAACGATGTCTTGCTGAAGGTTGCCGGTAAGTCAAGGGCTCACGAAGAGGCTGGCAGGAAGAGTTCCGGTGAACTGGATTTGTTTTAGAGGACTTGGTAAAGGAGTTGAGTAGAAGATGGGCAAGCGGATCATAACTGTGGACGATGCTTCGACGATGCGTCGATTGGTAGGCTATACGCTTCGTGGCGTCGGTCACGAAGTGATTGAAGCCGAAGATGGCGTAGACGCGTTGCGTGTACTGGGAAAAGAGCGCGTGGACCTCGTCATCACTGACGTAAATATGCCGAACATGGATGGCATTGAGCTGGTGCGGCGCTTGCGGGCATTGCCACATTTCAAGCTGACTCCGATTCTACTGCTAACGACCGAATCAGACCCTGAGAAGAAAAGGCAAGGAAAGGAAGCGGGGGCAACCGGCTGGATCACGAAGCCATTTCAGCCAGATCAACTGGTTGCTGCCGTTTCAAAGGTGACCGCATCATGAACGATGAGATGCAACGTCAATTGATTGAGGATCTCGTTATTGAGAGTCTGGAGGGTCTTGACGCTTTTGACGCGGAGATGCTCGCCCTTGAGGAACACGAGGGAGATGCGCAAGAGCATTTGCGGACGGCTTTCCGGTTGATGCATACGGTAAAGGGATCGTCGGGATGTCTTGGCTTCGAAAGGATCGAAAAAGTAGCTCATGCTGGTGAAAACCTACTGAGCCTGCTCCGTGACGATGTGCTGCAAGTGGATCAGCCCGTTGTGACCGGGCTCTTGCGTTGTTCGGATGCTTTGCGTGAAATGATGCGCTGCCTCGAGGCAGGCACTTCGCTCGATGGTCTGCGGCATGCCGACCTACTCCATCTGCTTGAAGGATTGCAGAAGGCTGGAATCACGGAGCGCAGTTCTGGCGTTGCGGTGGAAGAAATTGTGGCGAAGAGTGAGACTAAACCACAGGGATGGGGGCTCTTTGATGACTACGAAGCCGTGGATGGCTCGACTGTGTTGACGAAGGAAATTGTGTTGACGAAGGAAATACCGATGCAAGCAGCGCAGAATCCAGGCTCCAGGTGGGACGAAAACGAAAACGCAGAGCTGGACCCGTCGAGTGAAGCTGGTAGAGAGGATTCAGCCGATATTCTTTCCGGGCTCAAGAACGAAAAGGGCGCAGGCCAGGTGGTCCCCAAGGCGAGCGAATCGGCAATCCGGGTTGAAGTTGCACAGATTGACCGCCTCATGAATCTGGTTGGCGAACTCGTACTGGCACGCAATCAGATTCTCCAGCTTTCGGCTGGAAATGCTAATCCAGCTCTCAATGGCCCAGTGCAGCGCGTCAATCTGATTACAACCGAACTCCAGGCCAGTGTAATGAAGACGCGGATGCAAACGATGCAAACGGTGTGGTCCAAGTTTCCCCGGCTCGTCCGGGATCTCTCGCAGGAGCTTGGCAAGCGCGTAGTACTGACGATGGAGGGACAGGAAACTGAACTTGACCGGACCGTTGCCGAGGCGATCAAGGATCCGCTTACGCATATTGTCCGTAATTCAATCGACCACGGTCTCGAAGTACCGGCTGCACGTCTCGCTGGTGGGAAGAAAGAATCCGGCCAGGTGCGTCTGCGTGCATTCCATGAAGGCGGGCAAGTGGTGATCGAAATCACTGACGATGGACGGGGCATTAATCTCCAGCACATTGCCGCCAAGGCTATTGAGCGTGGGCTGATTCAAAAAGAGGACGCGGCGCGCATGAGCGAGCGCGAGATTCTGAATCTGATCTTTCTCGCCGGCTTTTCTACCGCCGAAAAGGTCACGAATGTATCGGGCCGTGGGGTGGGCATGGATGTTGTCCGGTCGAATGTGGAGCGCATTGGCGGTTCGGTTGAGGTGACGAGCGCAGTTGGCGAAGGGACGACGATGCAGATCCGAATCCCTCTAACACTTGCAATCATACCGGCGCTATTGATTAACTGCGCCAAAGGGCGCTTTGCGATACCGCAGGCGAGTCTGCTCGAACTGGTGCGGCTAGATCCTGCCAATCCGGCCCGACGCATCGAGCGTCTTGATCGGGCACCCGTGCTGCGCCTGCGTGGCAAATTACTCACACTGCTCGATTTGGGCCAAGCCCTCAATTTACGCAAAGAGCCCGCACCTGAAGACTCCTTTGTTGTGGTAGTCGAAGCAGGCGGGCGAAAATTCGGCCTGATGGTGGACGCAGTGCTTGATACGGAAGAAATTGTTGTCAAGCCGCTGCATAAAGCACTTAAGGCACTTGGCGCCTTTGCCGGGGCCACTATCCTCGGGGACGGCCGTGTGGCCTTGATCCTGGACATTGCTGGCCTGGCCAAGCGTAGCGGTATGTCTGCCCAGCGCAAATCGCTTGATTCCGATGCGCACAAACAAGCGGCCCAGGCTGCCGGCACTGAGAATCTCCGTCTGTTGATGACACGAGTTGAGAAAAACCGTGTTGCCTTTCCGCTCGAAGAAGTCACCCGGATTGAAGAAATCCCTGCCGGTAGTGTTGAGCGTTCGGGTCCTCGTGAAGTTCTGCAGTACCGTGGCCGGATCATGCCGCTAGTCCGCATCGGCGAATGTCTCGGGTTAGCTGGGACTGAAAGAAAAGTTGCGGATGATGCAGTGATTCGGGTCGTTGTCTGTCAATTGAATGGCACACAAGCCGGGCTGATCATCGACGAAATCGAAGATATTTTTGAAGAATCCGTTACGGTTGAAAGATTTGGCAATGAGCGCTGTCTAGCCGGGTCGCTTGTCGCCGGGGGCCTGGTAGCCGACCTGCTGGACCTCGAAAAAATCGCAGATTTTGCCGGCATGAAGAAGGCATGAAGAAGAGGTCTTGATCTATGCAATATTGCACGTTTTATCTGGATAACAAGCACTTCGGCATCCCAATGCTGGAAGTGCAGGAGGTGATGCTCCAGCAGGCGCTTACTCCGGTGCCACTCGCCTCAGGCGTCATCCGCGGTTTGATGAACCTGCGGGGCAGCATCGTAGTTAGCATCGACATGCGCCGCCGACTGGGATTGGCCCCGACTGAAAAAGAAGAAGATTCGATCCAGGTCATTACTCAAGGTCCTCTGGGTCTGGTGGGCTGGATGGTCGATCAGATGGGTGAGGTGGCGGACCTTGATCCTGCCGACGGGGAGACCCCGCCGGGAACCGTAGCTGCGAGTTCACGGGAACTGATGAAGTCGGTATTTCAACTTGAAAGCGGACTATTGATGGTGCTCGATGGAGAACGAATTCTGGAAATGGAACAAGAGCGCACCGAGAGCGCATGAGAAGGGGCACGCTCGCTCGCTAGAGCACAAGCGCGCCAAAGAGCAGTTCGGGGAAAAGCGAATCCGCCGCGAATCCGCCACACAGACTCTGACAATCGAAACAATGCGCACCAAGCGCAACGGAGAAAATGAAATGAATGAAATGATCGACGCGGCCGTCAACCCTTCCGTCGAAGCCGGTATGGCCGCGCTCGCCGGCGCAAACCGCGCAGTTGCCTACAGCCTTCTCACAGATCTTGACGTCATGAGCGGCGCATTTGAAAAGCTCGGCACCAGCATTTTCCTCGCCGATCGTGATCTGAAATTAATCTACATGAACCAGCGGGCCCGATCGGTTCTGCTCGAGATGGAAGCGGACCTCCTGGCTGCATTTCGTCTTCGTGTCGACGACCTCATCGGGCAGTCGCTCGATGTTTTTCACGGTTCGCGCGCCGCGCAAATCCGCTCCAAGCTCAATGATGCAAGAAATTTGCCTATACGGTCGAACATCAAAATCGGCGACCGAACGCTTGACCTCAACGTCAATGCCGTGCTCAAGCCATCCGGCGAATTTGTAGCTCTGGTGGTGAATTGGGAAGACATCAGCCAGGCGAAAAAAATTAGCGACGAGGTCGAACGCATGCGGCAGATGGTCGAGAATGCACCCATCAATATCATTCGCGCCAGCACCAACTTTGTCATCGAATACATGAATCAGTCGAGCATCAACACTCTGCGCAAGTTAGAGCATTTGCTGCCCATCAAGGTGGATCAGATTATCGGCCAGTCGATCGACATTTTCCACAAGAATCCCGAGCACCAGCGCAAGTTGCTCTCAGATCCAAAAAATCTTCCTCACCGGGCAAAAATCCGTGTTGGCCCGGAAACTTTAGACCTGCTTGTTTCTGCCATGGTGGACGATAAGGGCAAATATCTGGGTCCGATGGTGACCTGGGACGTGGTTACAGCACAAGTGGCAGCTGAGAAGACCAAGGCAGATATTCTGGACCAACTCACACTAACGGCCAGTTCCATCCTCGACAATTCCAATTCTCTGAACAACATCAGCCAGCAGATGACTGGGAATGCGGAAGAAACTGCCGCACAGGCTGGTATTGTATCTGCCGCCAGCGAAGAAGTTTCAAAAAACGTGGAAGTTGTTTCCACTGGTGCCCAGCAGATGCTGACCTCGATCCGGGAAATTTCGAAGAGCGCAAACGAAGCTGCACGAGTTGCCAAAAACGCCGTCGGAGTAGCTGAATCGACAACGGACACGATCAGCAAGCTTGGCGAATCCAGCGTTGAAATTGGCAAGGTCATCAAGGTCATTACGACGATTGCGCAGCAAACGAACCTGTTGGCCCTCAATGCCACGATCGAGGCCGCACGCGCTGGTGAAGCGGGCAAAGGTTTTGCGGTTGTGGCGAACGAGGTCAAAGAACTGGCCAAAGAGACAGCCAAAGCTACCGAAGAAATTGGTCTCAAGATCGAAACCATACAAGGAGCAACCCGTTCCGCCGTCACAGCGATTGCCGAAGTGAGCGGGATCATCAACCAGATCAACGATATCTCGAATGTAATTGCAGCGGCAGTCGAAGAACAAACCGCCACCACCAATGAAATTGGACGGAATGTCGCACAGGCCGCTCAAGGCACGAACGAGATTGCCCGCAACATTTCTGGTGTGGCGCAAGCCGCCCGCAACACCAGTAGCGGTGCTGCGGATATGCAGCAAACCGTTGCTTCGCTCTCGAGGGTTTCCAGTGAACTGGATGCTTTGATCGCAAAGTCCACCAGCTAAGCCATGAGAACTGACCGGATTCTCCAGGCTGGCGACCGCATCCGAGTCCTCATCGTGGACGACTCGGTGGTAGTCCGGCGCACCGTGACAATGGCGCTCGAAGGAGACCCGGAAATCGAGGTCGTGGGAGTTGCCAGCAGTGGCGAGTTGGCGCTCCAGAAAGTGGATCAGCTCAATCCCGACATCGTAACCCTCGATGTCGAGATGCCGGGCATGAACGGCCTCGACACGCTCAGTGAACTGCGCCGCCGCCGGCCGACTCTTAGAGTTGTCATGCTGAGTAGTTTGACCCAGAAAGGGGCCGAAGTATCGATGGAAGCCCTAGCGCGTGGTGCCGACGACTGCGCGTCCAAGTCGAGCGGCGGACAATCCATCGAAGAGAGCGTGGTCTTGCTACGCCAGCATCTTAGCCCGAAGCTGAAGCAGTTCTTCCTTGTGAGAGGTGGTGGGGCAAAAGCCGACGCCCCAGCTCTGCCAGTCTCTACGCGGGAGAACACGGCCCAAGCCACGGCGCGATCCACCCAACCCGTCGATGTGATCGTGCTCGGGATTTCGACAGGCGGGCCAACGGCGCTCGCACAGTTATTACCAGCGCTGGGAGACAGACTTCAGATTCCGCTTTTGATTGTGCAGCACATGCCGGCCATGTTCACCAAACTTCTCGCCGAGCGGCTCAATTCGCAAAGTGCTTTGACTGTCCTTGAGGCTGAAGCCGGGATGCCTGTTGAAGCAGGCAAAGTTCTGATTGCTCCTGGTGATTTTCATATGCAGGTGCGCAGACGAGGCACAGGGCTCGAAGTAGTCCTCAATCAGGAGGCGCAAGAAAACTGCTGTCGCCCGGCTGTGGACGTTTTGTTTCGTAGCGCTGCAGAAATCTGGGGAAATCGCGCCGCTGCTGTTGTGATGACAGGCATGGGGCAAGATGGCTGTGCCGGCGCGCGCTCGCTTCGCGCTACTGGTGCAACGGTGATTGCCCAGGACGAAGCCTCAAGCGTTGTCTGGGGCATGCCGGGCGAAGTCGTACGGGCGAATCTTGCAGACAAAGTAGTCTCGCTGGCCGATATGGCGAATGAGATGGTCTTACTTAGTAAAAGGCGTAAAACATGAGTTTGCCCGAATTCCAAACTACCAGCTATCAATTTCTCCGAGAGTATGTTGAGTCCCACACGGGAATTGAGCTGGGCCCTGATAAACAATACCTCGTCGAGAGCCGCCTGGAATCTGTGCTCGTTGAGGCGGGCTGCAAGTCCTTGGCTGACCTTTGTCGCGCCCTGCATCGGGAACAAATGGCGAGTTTTAAATTGGGGAACAATCCGCGCATCTTGCGGGGTAAGGTCGTCCATGCGCTGAGCACCCACGAGACCTCATTTTTTCGCGATCCCGATCTGTTCGCTGGATTGCGGAAAGAGCTTCTCCCTGGCCTCATTGCAGCGAACCCATTAGGGAGATTGCGTGTATGGTCTGCTGCGGCCTCCTCTGGTCAGGAAGTCTACAGCCTTGCAATTCTCTTTACCGAAATGGGAATTCAACCTCCGCCAGAACTGATTGCGACTGATGTCTCAGCGATCATCCTCGAGTTTGGCAGCGCAGGTTTTTACACAGACTACGAGCTCTCCCGCGGCATGGAAGACCCGCTGCTGCGCGGGCAATATTTCGTGCCCCAAAAAGGAGGTTCGAAGGTCAGTCAAAAACTCCGCCAACTCGTTGATTTCCGTTGCTTCGACCTTCGTGAGCCTGGTTGCGGACTGGGTTTGTTTGACCTGATATTCTGCCGCAATGTGCTGATCTATTTTGAGGAAGCAACGCGTCACAAGGTGATCGAAATGCTTCGTGGCCAACTTCGGGACGGGGGGATCCTGATTTTGGGTTCAGCCGAAGCGATCTGGGCGGACATGGAGGGTCTTGAGCGCATATCCGTAGCGGGGCTCACCTGTTACCGCCGAAATTGCCAAACCTAATGCTTTGCCTGGGGTAACAAGTTTTTATTTTTGCTTTCACTTTTGAAGGATTGCGTGGGATCCGCCCAGGCTATCAAAAACTTCTATGAAACCAAACAAGCAATAAATCTTGTCGCCGATGTCAGTTGTGTTTATACTCTAAGGCACGAGGGTTTTTAGTTTCGTTAGCCCTCCCCGTACCCGCCTCCGGCGGTCTGTTTTTCGCGCCTTGTCGCGATCTCGGCTCTCTTTTGTCGCGAGCCAAAAATCCAAAAATTTGTTCAGGGGATCTCCATGAGAAAAATGCGTCTGAGTGTGTCTCTCTCGCTAGTGACCCTATTGATGTTTAACTCCATAAGTTGGGCACAAAGCGCCTATGGCAACCTACGTGGAAGCGTAGTCGATTCGGCCGGTGCAACCATTGCGAACGCCAAAGTAACACTTCTCGAAGAATCCACCGGAGTTACCCGCTCCGCTGTCTCCAGTTCCGCTGGAGAGTACAACTTCGTCAACATCAACCCCAATACCTACACCGTAATCGTCGAGCAGTCCGGCTTCAAGAAAGTGGAGCGCAAAGGCATCATCGTCGGTACACAGCAGTTCGTCACGGCTGATGTAAGGCTTGAAGTCGGCGACGTCACCCAATCCATCATGGTCACGGAAGAATCACCGCTTCTCGAAACCGCCTCTGCCTCTCAGGGGCAGGTCGTTGATCGACAGAAGCTGATCGACCTTCCCAACCTCGGACGTAATCCCTTCCTTATGAGCCGTCTCACTCCCACGGTCGTCCAGGTGGGCAACCCCGCCTACAACCGCATGCAGGATCAGAGCGGATCCTCGACCATCGTCATTAATGGCGGTCCGGTCCGCGGCAACAGCTACCTCATCGACGGTATCCCGATTACCGACTTTGCTAATCGAGCAGTAATTATTCCGTCGCTGGAAGCGGTGGAGGAAGTAAAGGTGCAGTATTCCACCTACGACGCCGAAATGGGCCGCACCGGAGGCGGTATGTTCAACACCCTCCTGAAGAGCGGTGGCAACAGCTACCACGGTGCTCTCATTGGCTATCTCCGCAACACCGAATGGATGGGCAACAACTTCTTCAGCAACCGTAACGGCATTGCCCGTCAGGAACAGCCCAATCGCACCTATGCAGGCAGCTTTGGCGGCAAAGTCTGGATTCCGAAGATTTACGATGGCAAGAACAAGACCTTTTTCAACATCGGCTTTGAAGGTTACCGCGACACGCAAGCAGCCACGCTGGATGCTTACACTCCCACCGCTGCTGAGCGGATTGGTGATTTCTCTGGCCGACCGAACACCATCATCTACGATCCACAGTCGACAGTTGGTGGTGTCCGCACTGCGTTTCCTGGCAACATCATTCCCTCCAATCGTCTCGACACGGTGGGCCGTAACATCGCCGCGACCTACGCACTGCCTACCCGCACTGTGAGTTCCTATGGCGCTGCCAACATTACCGCAGCGAGCACCCTGCCTTCGAAGGCCGACCAGAAATTCGTCAAACTGGATCACACCGTGTTCAACTGGTGGCGCGCCGGTTTGAGCTACATGAACTACAGTTCTTCAGAGCCGGGCGAAAACAACTTCCGCAACCTCAGTTCGCCCTCGCAGTGGTTCCTTACGCGAGTTGTGGACGCAACAGCCTGGAACAACACCATCACCCCGAACGCTACCACCGTAATCAGCATTCGTTATGGCTTTAACCGCTTCCCGAATATCGGTACGCAAACCAGCCAGAACTACAACATCGGGCTCTTCGGTTTCTCGCAGAACTTCGTCAAGGATGTCAGTTCGCCTGTCTTTCCGAACGTAGCGATGAACAACGCCTACTCACTGGGCACCAACAACAACTTCAACTTCGTGCATCATTCCAAGAACTTCAGCGCCCAAGTGGCCAAGTTTATCGGCAAGCACAGCATCAAAGTTGGTATGGACGTTCGCCGCCTGCACGTTGATGGTATCGACCTTCAGAACAGTGCCGGCGCTTTCAGCTTTGATAACTCCTTCACACGTTCGGGAGCGAGCAGTGGCACGGGCGGTGCAGATATCGCCAGTCTGCTGCTGGGCGCCCCGGCCGGTGCCACCGGTTTCGTCGGCACCAAGCTCTTCAACTACGCCGACTACAAAGGCCTCTTCATTCAGGACGACTTCCGTGTCAGCAAGAACCTTACTTTGAATCTCGGTTTACGTTGGGAACGGGAGAGCGGCCTTCAGGAAAGCAACAACAACCTGATCACCACCTTTGATCGCGGCGCGACCAATCCGATCCAGGCCAGCAGCGGCTTCGCCTCACCAGGTGTTTTCCGCTTCTCTGGTGTAGATGGTGCTCCAACCCAAACCAGTAATTTCAAGCAGAACAAGTTCTCGCCCCGCATTGGTGTGGCTTACCAGATGAATTCGAAGACAACCATCCGCGGCGGCTACGGGATCTTCTGGGCTCCGGCCTTTGGCCTCGGCTCGCCCTTCAACAGTGAAGGCATCACTGCCAGCACTTCTCCCAATGCTGACGTTGCTGGTATTCCGCAAATCAACCTGAGCAACCCCTTCCCGAACGGTCTTGACAAGCCAGTGGGCAACAAACTCGGTGGTCTCACTGGTATTGGAAAAGACGTCAGCGTCTACTCACCTTCTGCTACCAGCGGTCGTGTGCAGCAGTTCTCCTTCGACGTTCAGCGTGAGATTGGCTTTGGTGCTGTTATGACTGCTGGATATTCGGGCAGCCGCTCCACGAACATCAGCTTCACCGCTGCTGGTCTCTCAGTGAATCAGCTCAACCCCTCCAACTTCGGTCTTGGCGCAACGGCGCTTCGCACTGCGGTTCCGAACCCTTACTTCGGCAAGGGCGGCACCAACGCTGTCGGTGGTGCCACGATTGAGCGCCAGCAGACTCTTCGCCCTTTCCCGCAGTTCTCTGGTGTAAGTTTCCTCAATGACTCCTACGTCCAGGCTGACTACAACGCCTTCACCGTCAAGGTCCAGAAGCGTTACAGCCACGGCCTGAACTTCCTGGCTGCTTACACTTGGGCCAAGAACATGGACAATGCCGGTGGCGGAGCTGGCAACAATCAAAACTCTGGAAACGCCGGCCCTCAGAACGTTTACGATCTGGCTGCCGAACGTGGCCTCAGCTACACCAACGCTCCTTCGCGCTTTAACAACTCCGTCACTTACGATCTTCCGATCGGCAAGGGCGGGGCACTTTTAGGTAGCGCTGGATATGTCCCCAACCTCCTTCTCGGAGGCTGGAGCGTGAACGCCATCAGCACCATCTCCTCGGGCTTCCCGACTCAGTTCTACATGAACAACAACCTAAACAGCCCCTACGGAACTGCCCGTCAGCGTCCTAATGCTACCGGTGTAGATCCAGCGGGCTCCGGCAGCTTCGGCCAACGTATTGACGCCTGGTACAACCCTGCCGCGTTCACTACGACCCCTGTGCTCACCTTCGGTAACGTCTCCCGCACTGTCGGGCTGCGTGGCCCTGGTCAGGTCAACTGGGACGTCTCCGTCTTTAAGAACTTCGCAATCACTGAGCGCTTTAAGGCTCAGTTCCGTGCTGAGTCTCTCAACTTTACCAACACCCCGCTATTCCGCGCGCCGAATTCGGCTGTGGGTAATGGATCGTTTGGCAAAATCACCCAGCAGGCGAATTTCCCGCGCATGATTCAACTTGGCATGCGCGTGTTCTTCTAAGCTGCTGAAACGGAATCCGCCTTCGTAACGGGATGCGTGAGTTCCAGCCGTGAAAGGGATGCCGGATGTGCAACAAAAAAGTACATCCGGCAATCACGGCTCATATAATGTTTATAACCAGAATTATTCTCTCTGAGCCGGCGTTAGACCTTAGCATGGAGAGTGTGTGAGTGAGAGAAAGGAACAGACCAGATATGTCGTTCATCAATTGCGAAGTCGAACAGGATTTTCTCAAGCGCGGCGTCAGCCGTCGCAATTTCGGTCGCATTTCCGCGCTAGTCGCTGGAGGTGCTGCCCTTCCGTTTTACAACGAAGCCGCCATGGCTCAACAGCTTTCTATGCGCCTGGATGTGCCGGTCGATGCGGTTCGCATCAATGCCAATGAAAATCCGCTTGGCCCTTGCCCGGAAGCAGCCGAAGCGATGTATGCCGTCATCAAGGGCGGCGGTCGCTACATGTATGAAAAGACCTTTGAGTTCACCAAGACCCTGGCCGACCTTGATGGTGTCAAGCCTGACTACGTTCAGGCCTTTGCCGGTTCCTCGGCTCCTCTCCATTATTCGGTGATCGCATTCACCTCGAAGGATCGCGGACTGGTTACAGCTGACCCCGATTACGAAGCTGCCTCTCGCGCTGCGCAGTTTATCGGTGCCAAGGTCACCAAGGTCAAGCTCGATGCTGCCAACGGCTATAAGCATGACGTAAAGGCCATGCTCGCCGCCGATCCTAACGCTGGGGCATACTATGTCTGCAACCCCAACAATCCCACCGGCACCTTGACCCCCAAGAGCGATATCGAATGGCTCGTCAAGAACAAGCCGGCCGGTAGCGTCGTTATCCTCGACGAGGCCTACATCCACCTCACAGGTGCCGATTTTGGTTCCGACCTTGTTCAGCAGGATAAAGATGTCATCATCCTCCGCACCTTCTCGAAGCTCTTCGGCATGGCCGGCCTTCGTGCCGGTGCAGCCATCGGCCGCCCCGACCTGCTCAAGAAGATCATGCCTTATTCGGCTGGTGCTCATCCCGTCACCGGTATGGTTGGCGCAACGGCGTCTCTCCGTGCCAAGGGTCTGGTAGAGAAGCGCCGCGCGATCATCGCCGGAACCCGCAATGACACCCTCAGCTGGTGCACCAGCAAGGGCTACACCTTTATTCCCTCTGTCTCGAACAAATTCATGATCGACGTCAAGATGCCTGCCCGTGCTTACATCGAAGGCATGGTGAAGGAAAAGGTGCTTGTCGGCCGCGCCTGGCCCTCGATGCCAACCTACGTTCGTGTTTCAGTCGGCTTGCCGGAAGAAATGGCGAAGTGGAAGGTTGCTCACGAAAAGGTAATGTCCAAGGCTTAGTTTTTCTCTCTCATTCCGGGAGGCAGGTTCCGCGTCCGTATCTGCCTCCTCACCAATCATTTTTATAACATCTAGGACGACCTTGAAACTACTAAAGATCGATTACTCCTGGAAGCATTTCGGTGGCGATATCTTTGGTGGTGCCATCGCTGCTTTGATCGCCCTGCCTTATGGTTTGGCGATGGCAACGCTGATGGGCATTCCTCCCATCTACGGTCTCTTTACTTCTCTCATTTCTGCTCCCATTACTGCACTTCTTGGCCGCAATCCTGTCCTCATTGGCGGCACTTCTACGGTTACTCTCCCCTTTCTCGTCTCCGCTGTTCATCAACAAGGTCTTGCAGGTTGCGCAAAAGTAACGCTAGTCGCAGCCGTCTTCATGATGGTTTTTAGCGTTCTCAAACTTGGCCGTCATATTGCCAAAATTCCGCATACTGTCGTTTCCGGCTTCTCCTGCGGCATTGGTGCCATGATGGTCATCAATCAGTTGCGTACCATTTTTGGTTTGCAAATTCCCAAGGATGTATCGTGGCCTGCGGCGATCCCTTCGCAGATCAAGATGATTTTTCTTTACCTCGGAACTGCGCAATGGGCACCCATTCTGCTCGGCGCAATTGTAATTGGCGGAGCTTTCTTTTTCGCGCGGGTGAGCAATCGACTTCCTGCTCCGCTGTTGGGTATTGTCGCAGCTGTGGGTGTGTCGGTCCTGTTCGGAATGCATGAAAAGGAAGTAGGGCAACTCAATCTCGACATCCCTCCTTTCATGGGCTTTACCTGGAGCCCCCTCGAAGTTTTCGACCTGATCAATGAAGGCTTCGGACTTGCCGTTGTTTCGAGTATCAATCTGTTGATCACTTCTCGTGTTGTCGAACATTTTCGTGGCCGCCATCGTCCCATGCAGGAATCCGATGCCGACGGTGAATTGGGTGCCTATGGCATCGCCAACGTGGTTTGCGGAATATTTGCTGCGCCGATGAGCGTTGGAATTCCAGCTCGCTCTCTGGCTAACGTGCGCTGCGGTGGTTTGACCCGCATGTCCAACCTGGTGCATGCAGGAATGCTTATGCTTTTCCTCGGACTCGGATCGGAGATGGTTTCGCATATCCCGTTGCCCGCTTTGGCAGGGGTGACCGCATACGTTGGAATCTGTCTGCTCGAATGGGGCACCTGGGGACGCTTGACGAGAATGCGCCCTGTTGATTCCGCTTCATTTCTTTCCACTGCATTGGCCACGCTTCTGATCAATGCTGTAGTTGCCGTTGCGATCGGTTGTTGTATTTACGTTTTCCACTGGCTTTATCACACGATGCTGGCTCGTCCGCGTTCGGCCGATGTTTCAGAAACCAGTGCAACCATCATTACTTCCTGATTGAAGTCCAAGCTCCAATCGGGAGCCTTGCCGGACCTCAATCCATTGCGAACTCGCGCTCAATGTCCTGAGCACTCCCAGAACAAATCATCCATGAACGAAAAGAGGTGTGCTATGCGCCATTGCATACTCGTACTCGCGCTGTTCTTTCTTTCTACGCTGCTGTCTGCTCAGTTTTATCAGGGCGGATTGCGTGGCAGTGTTAAGGATCCCGCTGGCTCTGCTAGGACAATCGCCAAGGTCACGCTGAAAGACGAGGCTACAAATCTCAGCCGCTCTACGCTTACCAATGACCTGGGCGAATTTGTATTCCAGAGTGCCAATCCGGCCACTTACTCCGTCGTGATTGAGTTGCCGGGCTTTACCCGTCTGGAACGAAGCGGGGTCATCATTGCGACACAATCCTTTTTGACACCTAAATGATGCACAGGAAAAGCCATTTGGGATCTGCAGGCAAGAGACTGAGCTGGTGTGAAGCTTGGCCCGCTTGGGTTAAAACAGAGAGAAGCGCATCGAGCGTGGCTGTTGAGGGCCAGTAGAGGAGCAACCCGAATGGTGATGTC
>JANXLY010000248.1 GCA_025354885.1 Acidobacteriota bacterium
TGGCGAAGTGATGGAAGGGGAGGGCGGGCTGGGTGATCCGGCGAGGCGGCGGGCGAGCCTCGAATTGTTGCGCGAAAAGCTGAGCCGACTGGCAGGGCAGGCAAAGCTGGAGAATGATTCTGTGGAGCGGCGGGTGGCGCGCCGGATCGTGCGAGGGCTGAGCGCTGGGGGTGCCTCTACAGATCCGCAGTATCGAAAGCTGCTCGAGGAATTGGGGCTAGCAGGGCGTCCTATACTCAAACCTTGACCGCTGCTTTGTTTGCTGCAATTCTGGCTTCCGCGATCAGCTTTTTTTTGGAGGCTGGGAATGGTGTCTGATTTGCGTAGTGACCGTGGTGCCCTTGCGGGGACGTTTGCCTGGCATGAGTGTGCTGAGTTTGTGCTGGCTGGGAGCATTTGTTGCGACTGGAGACCGGCGACTCTTTTTTCCATTTACGATTCAATTTGCGATGCAGCTGGCGTGTTTTGAGCTGGATCGATCCATGTTGCGATCTGCGCTGGGGGCAGTGTGGATTGTCAGTGTGTTCAGCGTTGTGAGGCTAATGCAGTCGGCGTCACTGATCGTGTTGTTCGTGGAACTGGTGGTTGCGGCTGTGGCGATTGCTGTGTCGCTCGCGGTGTACCAGCGGGGCTGGGCGAATCGCATGGTTGCGGCAGGCTTGGCTTCGTTGCTAGCTTTTGCAGGGCTTGTGTTTTAGTGCTTCGAGAATCTGATAAGATTCCGTGCTGATGACAAAATTGATCTTCAACTTTCTTGCAGCTTGCTCGCTGCTGATGAGCCAAGCCACTTATATTGATAGCACCAAGATGGACGCCGCTTTCCCGAAGCACGGCTCTTTCGCCGATAACGGTAACTACAAAGTGATGGCCATCGGGCGCGAAAAGGATGGGCAGGCTGAGGTCCACGCAAAATTTACTGACATCGTTTATTTTGTGGATGGCAGCGCCACTTTGCTGACTGGTGGGAAGGTCAAGGATGGCAAGACCACAGCGCCGGACGAGATCCGGGGAACATCGGTGGAGGGTGGTGAGAAGCGGAGTCTGAGGTCAGGTGATGTCGTGACGATTCCGAACGGGATGCCGCATCAGTTTCTTGTGAAGGATCACTGCCGATATTACATTGTGAAAGTGCGGACGAATGATGCAGGCAAGCCGTCGGTGCTGACCTCCCTTTCTAAAGGCGGGGCACTCGCAAGTGGAGACAGCTACAAGGTCAGCGCTAGCCATCGAGACAAAGACGGCATTGCCGAACAGCATGCTCGGGATACCGATCTGATGTATTTCGTCAAGGGTACGGGCACTTTGGTGACAGGAGGAACCGTTGCTGAGGCGAAGTCGACTGCAGCAGAGGAGACACGCGGAACGAAGGTCAATGGAGGCACGCGCCAAGCGGTGAAGCCGGGCGATGTGATTGTAGTGCCGAACACGGTGCCGCATCAATTTGTCGATGTGAAGGGCGCTCTGGATTACTTCGTCGTGAAGGTTCGTTCGGCGCAGTAGTTGCCGTTTAAGGGATGGCGAGTGCGATCAGCTCTGCGGGTGTTCCCCGGGCACCTGTTGCGACGACGATGTACTGCCTTTCGCCGATCTTGTAGGTCATGGGAATGCCTGTAGTGCTGGCAGGCAGCGCCATTTCGTGAATGATGGCACCGGTTTTCTTGTCGATTGCGCGGAAAATCTTTCCACCTGCGCCAGGACCAGCGTTGTAGAGCCCCGAACCGTCGGCGCTGAAGAGCAGCGTTTTGGTAACCATGAGCGGAGCGCGTTCAGGCTTGCCGGTATTCTTGAGGTCAATGCCTTTCATGGCCGGATGATTCTTGACGGAATCGGGCGCGTCACCGTTGGCGATCATCCAGACATGATCGCCGCTATTCAAATTGATTGCCGTAATTCTACCCCAGGGAGGTTTTACCAATGGCAGGCCTTGGGGCCCGATATTGGGGCGGCCGCGTCCTTCGCCGCTGAAGACGGGTTGGCCACCCCGAATCGTTTGCGTTCCTGCTCCAGTCATCGTCGCCACATAGCCCATGTCGGAACGCTTGGGATCTGCAACGATTAGTGTCAGAGGGTCGGGATTGGTGACAGAAGAGACATAGAGCATGCCTGTTTCGGGATCGAGTGCGCCGCCGGGCCAGTTTGCGCCGCCGGTGTGATGGGGCAAGATGAGAGCGCCGATTTTGCCTTCGGTATCTCTCACAATTGGCGGCAGGTAGAGCGGGCCGAGTTGATAGTTGGAGGCAATCTTGATCGCTTCCGCTTTAAGCTCGGGGGTGAAGTCGATGAGGACATCGAGAGAGGTGCCCTGCCGGTCGAAGGGAAGCGGTTTGGTGGGGAAGGGCTGAGTGAGGGAAGTCCTCTCGCCCGGGACCGTCGACTGTGGCACGGGCCGTTCTTCAATCGGCCAGACGGGTTTGCCGGTGACGCGATCAAAAACGAAGGTGAATGCTTGCTTGGTGACCTGCGCTACGGCCTTGATCTTCTTTCCGTCCACCGTGATGTCGGCGAGGATAGGAGCCGCTGAAAGATCCCAATCCCAGAGGTCGTGGTGGACGGTCTGAAAATGCCAAATGCGCTTGCCGGTGCGTGCGTCGAGACAGACCAGGCTATCGGCAAAAAGATTGTCGCCCAAACGGGAGGCGCCGTAATAATCGTGGGTGGGCTGTTCTACTGGAATGTAAACGTAGCCGAGTTCTTCATCAGCGCTCAAGGGTGCCCAAGCACCAGTGTTTCCGGTGTACTTCCATGAATCTTTTTCCCAGGTCTCATTGCCGAATTCACCGGCTTGCGGAATGGTGCGGAAGGTCCAGATACGCTTGCCAGTGCGGACGTCGTAGCCGCGAATGTATCCTGGGACATTGGTTTTGGAGGCGGGGGCACTGCCTGCCGTCAAGGCAGCTCCTACAACGATTACATCGCGGATTACGATGGCGGGAGAACTGGAGCCGATCTGGCCTGGCTTGACGACGTCGCGGTCGAGGCCTTCGGTCAATTCGACGAGGCCGCTCTTGCCGAAATTGGAAACGGGGATGCCGGTTTTAGCGTTGAGTGCCACTAGCTGGAAACCGGGTGAAATGAGAAGAATGCGGTTATCACCTTTGCCATCGCTCCAGTAGGCGAGGCCACGGTTTTGGGTACGCACGGCACGATCACCGCGTTCGCCTTCGTCGAGTCTATACATCCAGAGGGTCTCGCCTGTTGTACCATCGAGAGCCACAACGTCGCGTCGCGAGCCAGCAGTGATGTAGAGCACATCGCCGATCATGAGCGGTGTTACTTCCCAGTTGTAGTCGGGCCTAGGGCCAAAGTTTTCGGACTTCCAGCGCCAGACGATTTCGAGCTGCTTTACGTTGGATGCGTTGATCTGATCGAGGGGCGAATACTTGGTGCTGCCGGCGTCGCCGCCGTAGTATCTCCATTCGCCTTTGCTGGTGCCCTGTTGGGCATGAGTGAGGGGAAGGAGCAGGACTGGCAAGGTCAGGAGTCGAAGGAAGTTAGATTTCATTTTTTTGGCTGGATCAGGATTTCATCAAGGACAGCTGGGTCGGAGGGGAGTTCGGTTTCGCCGGATGGATAGCCATTCGAGCTGAGCAGATAGGCGATGATGTCAGTGCATTGGCGGCGAGTCAGCTTGCCTGGGCCGTCGGAGGGCATTGTCTTGCGAGTTAATTCGACCAGGCTGCCGACGGATTTGCCTTGCCATTTTTCGAGGAAGTCCTTATCGACGAGTGGCGGGGAATTTTCGCCACCGAGCAATGCTTCCCCGTGGCAGCGCAGGCATTGGGCTTCATAAAGTTTTTGACCCCGGCTGGATTGCGCTTTGGAATAGACGCCGTCCCAAATTGAGTTTGCTGCGGCCATTGAGAGCAGGGTAACGAGCAGAGTTGCAACTAGACGCATGATTGACCTCGTAACATGGAACTGTTTCTGGAGTTACTTCGCGGTGGACATGCCTACATCGCTCATCCAGTCCGCCAGGCGCAGAATCCAGGTGGAGCGGATCACAGGTGTAGCGCCCGGTCTGTAACCGAAGCCATGGCCACCGCTGTTGTAGATGTGCATTTCGGTCGGGACGCCTGCCTTTTTTAGAGCGAGGTACAAATTGGGAATCGCGAGGGAAGGGCCGCGATCGTTGTCTGCGCAGAGCATGAAGGTTGGTGGTGTGTCTTTGCTGACTGTCACCCTGTCTACGTTAATTCCGGGGTAGATGAGGATCTGGTAATTGGGTTTTGAAGACTGGCGTTCGATCGGATCGGGATCGTCCGCCTTGCCTGCATCGTAACGAGTGGAGGCCATGACTGTCACTTCGCCGCCTGCGGAAAAGCCAATCACTCCGAGCTTGGCCGGATTGATGTTGAATTCAGTGGCTTTCGAGCGGACCAGGCGCAAGGCCCGCTGTACGTCGGCAAAAGGATGCTCGTCGATTTTGTAGGGGGAGTCCTGTTCTCTGGCGAGCCGATACTTCAGGACGAACGCGGCTACGCCGATGCTGTTGAGCCATTCAGCAACGTTGGTGCCCTCGGTATCGATTGAGAGGAAGCGGTGACCGCCGCCTGGCGCAATGATCATTGCTGCGCCCATTGCCTTCTCCTTAGAAGGAAGGTAGATGATCAGAGACGGGTTGTGAATGCTGGAAACATGGATGGAATCGCCGGGCTTTACCGGTTGCGTTATCACTTCGCTCTTGCCGGCCATCGCTTCTGATCCAGGGGCACCGTTTGGCCAGAGCGGCAATGCATCGCCGTTCTTTACGGCGAAAGCGCAAGGGACCAACAGGAGCATTGTCAGTATTGAATTTGTGAACATAGTTTTTCTCTGGATCGAGTTGTTAGGCGCGGAAAAAAGGCTTCGCAAATTTTACGAGCTGAGCAAGAAGCTCTTTGCCCTTTCCATCGAGCACAGCTTTCTGCTGCAGTCCTCCAGCGGCGAGCATGGATGAGGGAGAAGCTGCAGTCTTTGGTTCACGAATGTTGTGATTCTTGAAGACGCCGCGCAGCTCGAGGATGTACTTCAGGGACGGGATGCCGTAGACCTGAACTTCGTTGATGAACAGCAGTGCCTTGGAGAATGCCTCAATGGCCTCTTTGTGTTTGCCGGCCTGCCAATGGTCCCAGGAGACGGCGTAGAGGTCTGCGAATGAAGAGGCAGGCATGGTGCCCGAGCTGCCGCGATACATTTCATCGACCATCGTGCGGCCATGGCCACCGGTGAAGATCTTTAACTGATCTTGGGATTCTTCGCGCAGTCGCCCCATACGCATCAGAGGTTCACCCGCTTCATCTTTGATCAGGCGAATTGTGGGAACTGCTTTGTAGAGTTTGAGTAGAAAGTCAACGCTCATGCTACCGACTGCCTGGACAAAGAGCGGAAGCTCTGTCGCTTGGCCTACCTGACGGTAGTATGCGAAGACCGCGTCTTCGCCGGGCTGTCCAGGCGGGGGGAGTGCGATAACGGCGTCGGCACCAATTTTGGCTGCATGCTTTGCGTAGCGAACGGCTGTTTCTGCGTCTGGGCCCTGCACACCGATTACGATTGCTGGTTTCAGTTTTTTGCCGGCAGAAATCAGCGCTTCGGCACCCTCGCGACGCTCGGTTTCGCTCAAGGTGAACCACTCGCTCGCCAGTTGGGGCCATACGAAACCGTGAACGCCGCCGCGATGAATGAAGTCGAGTTGCTTCACGAGCGTTTCGATGTCGAGAGTATCGGTCGCAGTAAACGGGGTCTGGGCAATGGGGAAGATTCCCCTGAGCGGCCTTCCGCTGGGCGCGGCGTTGGCATCGAGTGCGAAAACTCCCGCAGCTGCGAGTTGGAGAAATTGTCTTCTTTGAAGGTCAGAGTGAGAAATCATACAGGGGAGTTTCCTAAACGAGTTGGGGTGAGTATTTACGAAGCAGAGCTTCTGAGAATTCGACGCCGAAGCCCGGCCCGGCTGGAGGCAGATAGTAGCCCTCCACGAGCTTTGGCGTCATCAATTCCATGAGTTCGTTGCCGGAATCGCCGGTGCCAAAACTTTCGGCATAAACGGGGGAACGCGAAGTGAGCAGCAGGGTCATTCCGTAGACGCTGCTGCCACGGTGCGGAATGAGCGTAAGCCCGGCGGCATCTGCGGCTGCAGCAACGCGTCTGCCATCGGTGAGACCACCGGACCAGGAGAGATCGGGTTGGAGAATATGCGCTGCACGGTTGCGGATCAATTCGCGGAAACCGTAGATGCTTGCTTCGTGTTCACCGCTGGCGATTTTGGTTGTGTGGATTTCGCGGCAAAGTCGGGCATATCCGTCGATGTCATCTGGCAGAAGGGGCTCTTCGAGAAAGTAAAGTTTGGCTTCGGCAATGCGCTCGGCAAATTCGATGGTGTAGGGGGCATCCCAGGCGCAGAGAGCGTCGAGCATCAAGGTGGTGTCAGGGCCGATGCGCTTGCGGGCATCGAGCACCTTGTTGACATTGGTGCGCATGCCGGCAGCGCCGTTGCGAAAGCTCTCGAAACTAGCGAGCTTGACCGCGTGGAAGCCAAGCTTCATGCCGTGTTCCACATCGTTGCCGGTGTAGTAGCCGGCTACCTTTTCGGCGGTGGGGCCACCGAGAAGCTGGTGCACAGGCAGGCCAGCGCGTTTGCCGGCGAGATCCCACAGGGCGAGATCGATTCCGCTGATTGCCTGAATCGCGAGGCCACGACGGCCATAGAAAGAGGTGGAAGCAAACATCTGATCCCACAGCAATTCAATATTCAAAGCATTGGTGCCACGTAGAAAAGGAGCCAGGTGTTGTTCGATGATCAGGCAGGCGGCAGCTCCACCACCGCCGAGTCCGTATCCGGTGAGGCCTGCTTTGGTGCGGATTTGCACGAGGATTGCGCCATCCAATTGGGAGAAAGGGCCGAAGGAGCGCCATCTCATCGGATCGAAGTCTGGCAGTTGCTTCGTAGATTGCTTTGCTGCGGCGCGCACAAGCAGGGGCGCAGCCTTTACCGATGTAATTTGCAGCCGTTCGGCGGCGGGCAGGGCAGATGCGGTGCCAGCGATTGCGATTAGTTGTCTGCGGGTGAGCCGATTTGAAATCATTCCCACGAGAATGCTATCAAGTTCAGGCACAAAATAGGGTATGTATTCCGAGCGGACCACTACACTAGAGGATTGAGCCCTCTGGAGAAGTTATTTGCGTCGCCGCGCCGTGTAGTGACGTTGGGATTGATGATCGGGTCCTTTATGGGTTCGATGGAAGCAACCGTAGTTGCCACCGCCATGCCGACGATCGTAGGCGAAATGGGGGGGCTGAGTATCTACGGTTGGTCGTTCTCCATTTATGTTCTTGCTTCAAGCGCGGGAATTCCGGTGGCGGGCAAGTTGAGTGACATCCTGGGTCGGCGGTTGGTGTATGCGTGGTCGATGGGATTGTTTCTTGTGGCGAGCCTGTTGTGCGCTGTGGCACCGAGCATGATCTGGTTGATTGTGTTTCGGGGCCTGCAGGGATTGGGGGCGGCAGGACTGTTACCGCTGGCGCTGGTGATGATTGGCGACATGTTCAGCTTTGAAGAGCGGGCAAGAGTGCAGGGATTGTTCAGCGCGGTCTGGGGTATTTCGAGTATTGCGGGGCCGCTGCTTGGTGGTTTTCTCGTAGACCGCATCGGATGGCCGAGTGTGTTCTATATCAATGTGCCGTTTGGAATTCTGTCTGCCTGGTTTGTGTGGCACTGGTGGCGAGATCATCACGAACTTACACAGGGCAAGCCGCATATCGATTTTGCCGGGGCCACCCTGGTGACGCTTGCTGCGGTGTCGTTGTTGTTGGGACTGGTAGATTTGAAGGTCTGGTATGGATGGGCGCTGATCGGGTTCTCTGGTGTGTTGAGTTATGTGTTGTGGAGGGTGGAGAAGGCGAGTCCGGACCCGGTGTTGCCTCTCGGGTTGTTCCGCTGGCGGTTGTTTAAGGTTACGATCCTCCATTCACTCACGATCGGTTGGGTGTTGAACGGGGTGACGGCTTATGTGCCGCTTTTTGTGCAGGAAGTGCAGAAGAAGAGTGCGACTGAAGCGGGTGCGAGTTTGACTCCACTCCTTCTGGCCTGGGTGATCTCGAGTTTTTTTTGTGCACGGATCATGTTGCGTGTGGGATTTCGAGGGCCAGCGATTGGCGGGATGGTGGCTGTGATTGCTGGCAGCGCACTGCTGGGGCTGATGGAGGCGGGGTCGGGGAAGCTTTTGCTGATTTCGAGCATGGTTTTGATGGGTGGAGGGTTTGGCTTTACGGTGCCGGCGCTGCTGATTGCGGTGCAGATGATGGTGGAGCGGCAATTGATGGGTACTGCTACGGCGACGATTCAATTTGCTCGCAGCATTGGCGGCAGTATTGGTGTTGGAGTAATGGGGGCCTTCCTGAATTGGCGGATGGCCAGTGTGGGGATGGCGGGAGCGCTTGAGACTACTTTTCAGGTAGCTGGGGCAATGTCGGTGCTGGGTCTGTTGTTTACGCTGGCTGCGCCAGCGGCGAGTGCCGAACAGCTGTCGCAAAAGCGTTGATAGAATTGCGCGCATGAAGCGTCGTCAAGCGTTGGGATTGCTGGCAGGTGGATTTGCCGCTGCGGCTGAAGAGTCGCGTTGCCGCATCGAGGCCATCGAAATTGTTGAATATCAAGGGACTCGCGAAGCCGAGCGCGGCATTAACGCCCAGTATCAAGTGCAGCCGCTGCATATTTACGATGCCTATCGACCTAAGGAATATCGTGATGCGCCTGTCGCCGAGAAAGGCCCGCAGAAGACTACTGCGATTTATTTGAAGCTCAAGGCTAGTGGTGGCGTGGAGGGATTGTACGGGCCGGTGGATCGGGAAGCGGCCATCGTGATTGACCAGCAGTTACGGAGCTTTCTGATGGGCAAGGATGCGTTGGCTGGCGATGTGGCTTGGGATCAGATGTGGCGGCTGAACCGGCACGGGCGTACGGGTATTTTCATGATGGCGATCAGTGCGGTTGATAATGCGCTGTGGGATTTGCGGGGGCGTTATTTCAAGACGCCGGTGTATCGATTGTTGGGTGGGCCGTCGAGGAAGTCGGTTGAAGTTTATGGCAGCTGTCTTGGTTCGTCGCTGGAACCGGCGAAAGTGGCGGCGCGATCGAAGGAGTTGTTTGCTCAAGGATTCCGCAATCAGAAATGGTTTCTGGCGGATGGACCGGGTCGGGGGGCTGAGGGATTCGCGCGGAATGTGAAGACGATGCAGATCTTGCGGGAGAGTCTCGGCGCTGGTGCGGGGATCATGTTCGATGTGTTTAATGGGTGGGACCTTAGCTATGCGTTGCAGTGGTGCAAGGAGGTGGAATCTTTGCGGCCGCGCTGGCTGGAAGAGCCGTTTAGCAGTGAGAAGGTGGACGCTTATGCGAGGTTGTCGGCTTCGACGAGCGTGCCGATTGCGACGGGGGAGCATTTTTACGGTCGCTGGGAAGTGCATCGTTTTTTGAAGGCGGATGCGGTGAGGGTGGTGCAGGCAGATCCAGAGTGGTGTGGGGGGGTGAGTGAGTTGAAGAAGATTTGCACGTTGGGGAGCTTGTATGATGTGCCCGTGATTCCGCATGGTCATAATTTGCATGCGGCGCTGCATGTGGTGGCAAGTGAGCCGCCGACCACTTGCCCGTTGAGTGAATTTTTGGTGCTGAAGATGGCTTCGTACTATCATTTTGACCGTAACTTATTGATTCCAAAGGATGGCAGGATCGAATTGAGTGAGCGTCCCGGCTTTGGAATGGAAGTGGCGACGGAAAGAGTGGAAAAAGAAAAAATATTATCGTGGAAGATCTAAAGTCGGTGTAGAGTTCTACCGATGCAGGTGACATGCCCACAGTGGGTGTGTCTATGAAAACAGAATTCAAAATGCGTCAAAAGCGGGGATGGCGGAACTGCACGGGGAATCGACAAGGCAACGCAATGCTGGAGTTTGCCCTCTGCGCATTGCCGATGTTTGCCTTGTTTTTCGGAATTTCAGATGTTGCGCTGGCGGTCTTTTTGCAGAGCATGTTCCAGAGCGGAGTGCGAGACGGGGTTCGTTTTGGGATTACGTACTCGACTACGTACAACGGCAATGGCTGCGGATCGATGACGAACTGTATGAAGACGGTGGTGCAGACGAATACGCTGGGGTTCTTGAACTCATCCAATGCCAATCTGATCCAAGTGAACTATTACCAGCCAACCGATTTGTCTATTCCTCTGACTGCTGGGGACTGTGATCCTGGTGGTAGCAAGACGATGAGGAATGACACACAGGTTCCTGCGCGGCAGCTATTTTACATGAACCAACCGG
Source organism: Acidobacteriota bacterium (assembly GCA_025354885.1). GTDB lineage: Bacteria > Acidobacteriota > Terriglobia > Bryobacterales > Bryobacteraceae > Bryobacter. The sequence goes on from JANXLY010000248.1 coordinate 10,288, forward strand.
GAAATCTGGTTGAAGTGAGAGTGCAAGACTTTCCGTGGAGCTGGATAGTTCCATTGCCGGGCTTCATGCCTGGGAGCGGATTAAAAATGAGCGCCTCGGCAGCTGATGCATTGCAAGGCTACCCGGTTGGAACCACCGCACCACCTGCGCCTTAGAGGAGAGGAAATCCAATGAGAAAACTACAACGAAGAAAAACAGGCCGATTTGATGAGCGGGGCAGCGTGATCCTGGAGTTTGGCATCATTGCGCCTTTTCTCATGCTGATGCTTGCCGGGTCCTTCACTCTTGGCATGAGTGTGAACCGATCCATCCAGGCGAGCAATGTGAATCGCAACGCGATTGTCTTGATGACTCGCAAGGTTGATCTGTCCAAAAGCGAAAATCAGAAAATGCTGATTCGGTCTGCAGCTGGATTGAAGATGAACATTGCGGGCACCTACACGCCAGACCCGAGTGGAAGTGGTGTCGTGATCCTTACGAAAGTGATTCGGGTAGGGCCAGTTGCGTGTGCGCTGGGTATTTCCGGTTGGAATGGAAATTCGGCGACCTGTCCAAACTATGGCGAATATGCAATTGCGCAGCGAATCGGAATTGGAAATACAACCCGTTGGGGCAGTGCCCTTGGAATTCCGAGCAGCGCGCTTTCCACTGATGGCTCTGTTCCCGATGCTGATATCGCGAATGTTTCCACTGATCGGGCAACCGGATTCAAGAAGCTGATTACTGATGCCGGTTTTCTCTATCTGGACAATGACTCCTACGCCTACGTAGGCGAACTTTTTGCCGACATGACCGATCTAAACATCATGTCGAAGTGGCTGAAGGTTCCCAACATCATGGTCCGAAACTTTAGCTAACACAGAAAGGAAAGCAAGAGAATCAATATGCTTCCTTCACAAAATTTGTCGCACCGGAGCCCTGGCGAACGCGGAATCGCGATCATCATCGCAGCGGTGATGATGGCGTTTACCGTTTCAACGGTAGGGTTGGCTATCGATGGCGGCTTGGCTTATCTGGTGAAAGAGCGCCTGATGGCGGCGGTCGACGCGGCTTCTCTCGGCGCTGCTCGAGGGCTGAATTTGGGTGAGGATGTGGCTACGGCCAACACGAATGCCACCAATAGCGCGAAGCGGTTTTTTGCGGCCAATTTTCCTGATGGCTACATGGGTACAGACCCGACCAAGACGACTGTTACTGCAGTATTTACGATTTTGAAAAACGGTAGCGGGGCGCCTACAGGAGTGCTCCAGGTCGATGTTTCCGGCGAAGTGACGGCTCCTACTTACTTCATGAACATGTTCAGCGTGGCGAAGCTCAAGGTATCCGGAACGGGCACTGCGACGCGAAGAACGCTGGTGATGATGATGATTCTCGATGTGTCGGGATCGATGCAGAGCCGGGTAGCTACGGGTGTCATTCCTGCTTCGGTGAGCTCGGCCTCAACTTCATGCGATGCCACCTAAATTATGCACAGGAAAAGCCATTTGGGATCTGCAGGCAAGAGACTGAGCTGGTGTGAAGCTTGGCCCGCTTGGGTTAAAACAGAGAGAAGCGCATCGAGCGTGGCTGTTGAGGGCCAGTAGAGGAGCAACCCGAATGGTGATGTC
>JANXLY010000255.1 GCA_025354885.1 Acidobacteriota bacterium
GTTCGCATAGCCAGCAGGTGTCGCCCCGCAATCCCAGCGAATAGAAGGTGTGGTAAAAAACTACTGCAATCGCCGCCAAAGCGCGAAGCACCTGGAGGCTTTCTAGCCGCTGCATCTCCCAACGAGTCTAACGTGAGCGGCTGCAGAGAAGCTGAGAATTCGAGGGTACAGATGGATTCAGCAAGAGCGAGCGCGGAGGACTGAAATTCAGTTAAACTGGAGGGATATGGCTAAAGCAGAACTTTACAGCGCCGAATATATCGGCAGCGGCACATTTATCATTTCCAAGCCCGGACGCAAGAAGAAGAAGCTGCGACAGAGCCGTGTGAAGTCTCCGCAACGCGGCGCACGCAAGTAGTTTTCCGAAGTTTTCCCGATGATCATTAAGGAACTGCGCCTTCACCCGCAGGCGATCGCGGATGGTCCATTGCGCAGTTCCTATGGCCTCCACGCTCCCTACGCGCTCCGAACCATTGTTGAGATGGTCACTACCGACGGCATCACTGGAATTAGTGAGACCTATGGCGGCGAGAGGCCTCTGGCTGCTCTAGAGTCCATTCGCTCTCGTGTAGTTGGAATGGATCCATTTGACTTGACGCGTTTCTGGCAGGACCTGCATGGGGAAAGTGATCGTAAGATCGACCCCAGCGGTGCCCGGTCTCAGACGATGCTGGTGCCCGGAGAAAACCCTCTCGATGAATCTGCCCGTACCTTTGCAGCCATTGAAGTTGCTTGTCTTGATGCAATTGGACAGGCAGTCGGCAAACCGCTTTGTGATCTTGCGGGCGGCAGAGCTCGAGATGCGGCACCTTTTTCGGCCTATCTTTTCTACAAGCATGGTGGCGGCGGTGGGATGGGTTCGGATGCTCGCGAAGACAAGTACGGGGAATGTTTATCGCCCGCGACGATTGTGGAGCAGTGCCGTCAGTTTATCGTGGAGTATGGCTTTCAGGAGATCAAGCTGAAGGGTGGAGTGCTCGACCCTGATGCCGAGATCGAAACGATCCGGCAATTGCGTGGAGCGTTTGGACCGAGTTACCCATTACGGATTGATCCGAACTGCGCCTGGAGCGTGGATACCAGCGTGCGAATTGGTGTGGCCTTGCGAGAGGAGCTTTCTGGTGGCGGGTATCTTGAAGACCCCTGCGCTGAACTGGAAGGCATGGGAGAGGTGCGCCGTCGACTGAAGGCAGCAGGTGTGCACACGCTGTTTGCCTCGAATGTGGCAACCACCTGTTTTGCCCATGTTCCTCAGGCGCGTGATCTCGATGCAGTGCAAATCATTCTGAGTGATCCGCATTATTGGGGCGGCATTCGAAAACAGAAGCAGTTGAGTGAGCTTTGCGAAGTGCTGGGGATGGGCCTTTCGATGCATTCGAACAATCACCTTGGAGTGAGCATGATGACGATGGCGCATGCCGCCTGTGCTTCGCCCCACTTGACCCACGCCTGCGATACACATTACCCGTGGCAGACCGAAGTGGATGAAGTAATCGTGGGTGGGCGTGTGAAATTCACCAATGGCACGGTGCCAATTGGAGATAAGCCGGGTTTGGGCGTGACGCTGGACTATGACCAGGTTGCGCGTGGCGTGGAGCGTTACGAAAAGATGCCGTTGCGCAAGCGTGATGACGAAGCCGAAATGCAGAAGCACGTTGATCCGAACTGGAAGCGCGTGTTGCCGCGCTGGTAGCGCATGCGACTCACTTTTCTTTATCCTGAAGAGCAGGAAGCTTTTGCTCAGAAGGCGCTCAAGCGCTTGGCAAGATTGAGCCAGATTGACGTGGCCATTGTGGCGATTGGAAGCGGCAATCTTCGACAGGAACTTCTTGATAACTCTGACGGCGATGAGCCATTGGTGCTCTTGCTGTCGCGAGATCTTGTTGCACAGGAAAGGGGATCTGCGCGCGTGCTGTGGGCACCTCTGCTGGGTCGTGTAGAAGCAGGTGCATCGCAGAGTATCGGGATTCTACTACTGGATGATCTGGTGCTGCCTCCGCTGCTGCAACGTTCGCGTTGGGCGAGAGGATCGCTTGGGCTGAGAGAGCTGGAGTCGTGGGCAATTTCGTGGAGCATGCCTCAGAAGGAGCGCAAGGCGGCGGATCCACAAATGATTCATGACATGGATGCGGGCCTACTCGAATTGATGTTGGAGTGCCTTGTGGATGGGAGTGCTTTGCTGAAGCTGTCTTGTCCTTGTGCCAGCACGCGGACGATTTACGCAGCAGGATTTGCCGCATTGGCAGGACGATATTTTGAGGCCATACACAATCTATTTGTGCCCCACCGTGTTGCAGCTCTAAGAGACGAAATTGTGGCGAGGATTTCCGGCGAGGGAAGAGTGTTGTGGATCCTCGACGGCTATGAAGGCCCGGTGCCTGTGAGGCCAGAATCTGCCTCTATTCTGGTCCTCGGTGCGAGTGGCGGGATTGCGATTCCAGCAATCGACATGCAGCCAGTCGAGGTGGACCTGACCGGAGTGGTGGATCGGTCGCTCGAACTGATTGCACGCATACCGAACACTGCTGGAATCGAATTGCCTTTTTCCACTTTTGAATTTGAGGAAGTTCTGCCGCAGCTCTTCGAGCAGCACTGGGTGCTAGCGGAAAGACTGGCGCGCAAAGCGGGTGTGTTCTTTCGAGTGAATTTTCGGGTTGGTCAAGCAATATGGCTATACGAAGAGCTTCGGAAGCAAGCAGAGCTTCAGGGGAAGGCGAACTGTGTTCAGGATTGTGACAACGAGTTGTATTGGTTACGCGCTGGCGGAAACAGAAAACTACCAGTCTCACCAGCAGATCAGGGCAGCTTCGAGTTCTAAGTCACGCCACACGCGATACACTCTCGAAAGGTGCGAAAACTTCGATCTCTCGACTGGTTTGATTCCCGCGAATATTATTCATTCGCCCGTCGCTCGACGTTGCGAGCACAAGGGCTGACTCGCGCAATGACAGAGGGCAAAGCGGTCATTGGGATTTGCAATACGGCTTCTGACCTGAACCCTTGCAATCGGCACCTGACACAGATCGCTGAAGCGGTGAAACGCGGTGTGTGGGCTGCAGGAGGATTTCCTTGTGAATTCCCGGTGATCAGCCTAGGGGAAATGTTCCTGAAGCCGACGGCGATGCTGTATCGCAACCTCATGAGCATGGATGTCGAAGAAATGATTCGTGCAAATCCCGTGGATGCGGTGGTGCTGCTGGGCGGCTGCGACAAAACCATCCCCGCGCTATTGATGGGTGCGGCCAGTGCCAATGTTCCGGCGATTGTTGTGCCCGGCGGGCCGATGCTGTCGGGGACCTTTCGTGGCAAGACGCTCGGCAGTGGTACGGACGGGCGCAAATACTTCGATCTGTATCGAGCGGGAAAGCTGGACGATGAGGACATGCAGGAACTGGAGTGCGGCATCGCGCGATCTCCAGGCCATTGCATGGTGATGGGGACTGCGTCCTCGATGGCACTAGTGGCTGAGGCCTTGGGAATGACACTGCCTGGGGCTGCGGCATGGCCGGCTGTTGACGCGCGGCGCATGGCGATCGCGGAGCAGAGCGGGACCAGAGCGGTTGCCATGGCCGTTGCAGGACCGACACCATCCGAAGTGATGACGAGGCCCGCATTTTTGAATGCTATTACGGCACTCATGTCTGCGGGAGCTTCGACGAACGCTGTCGTGCATCTGCTGGCGATTGCCGGAAGACTTGGCGTGCCGCTGAGTCTGGATGACTTCGAATTGATCTCGTCACAATCGCCTTTGCTGGTTGATCTAAAGCCGCATGGACACTTTCTGATGGAAGATTTTGCTTACGCGGGTGGCGCACAATGCCTGTTGCAGCAGTTGTTGCCTCTACTGCATGGCGAAGTTTTGACAGTAAATGGCCAGAGCTTGGGAGAGCAGATCGAGAGTTACGAGGGGCATGAACAAGTGGTGATTCGTCCCCTCTCGCGGCCTCTTGCTCCTGACGGAGGGATCAAAGTCCTGCGTGGCAATCTTGCTCCTGACGGGGCGCTGATCAAAACGAGTGCCGCTTCTGAAAATCTGCTTGTGAGTCGCGGTAGAGCGATTGTGTTTGAGAGCAAAGAGGAGATGCTTGCCAAGGTGAATGATGAATCGTTTGCCGTGGAGCCGGACAATGTTCTGGTGTTGCGCAACGCCGGTCCACAGGGAGCTCCAGGCTTTCCTGAATGGGGACACATTCCACTTCCAAATTCGCTGATGGTTCGAGGAATTGATGATGTAGTTCGCATCTCGGATGCGCGCATGTCGGGGACGAGCTTCGGTACCGTAGTGCTGCATGTCAGCCCGGAATCGGCAATTGGGGGGCCACTCGGAACGGTCCAGGATGGTGACTGGATTGCGCTCAATGTTCACGAGCGAAGGCTGACGCTGGAGATTGCCCAGTCTGAGTTAGAGCAGCGAATGGAAAGATTTGAAGCGCGCAAGCCACATTACACCCGAGGCTATGGCAAGCTGTTTCTGGACCATGTGGAACAAGCGCATCTCGGGTGCGATTTCGACTTTCTAAAATTTGAAAAATGATGAAGCGGGCGTTGATTGCATTGGCCATCGCCGGAGCATTTTTGATTGCCAATCGGGCGGCATTTGAGGGATATTTCTCAGATGATGATCTGGACAATCTGAGCTGGGCTACTGTTGCAGGAACAGATTCCTTTCTAAAGGAACTGGTCAGCCCGATTTTTTCTGCAACCAACACAAGACCGACAGGCGGATTATTTTATCGCGCTACAGGATTGTTGTTTGGCCTGCATTTCTCACGCTACATTCAACCACTTTTTGCAGTTCATCTTTTGAACGCCGGACTGCTGTTCTGGATTGCGCGTCGCAAGGGCGCAGGTGAATTTGGCGCTTGTGCTGCTTGTGT
>JANXLY010000256.1 GCA_025354885.1 Acidobacteriota bacterium
CAGGCTCATCTTGTATGAGACAAGACTCCCGTTTGCATCGGGCGAACAGAAAGCGTAGACTAATACAGGGAGGAGAAGCGGATGACACTTTCCTTTGAATTTGATTTCGAGGCCACAAAAGCAGCATTGCTCTACCTCGCCAGTAAAGAACTTTCTCAGTTTGACAAATACAGAGCCATCAAACTGCTCTTCTTGGCAGACCGTGAACATCTCCTGCGATTCGGCCGCCCGATCACAGGGGACAAATACAACGCCCTGCCATTTGGACCTACCGGAGACAGAATTTTGAATTTTTTGGGAGAACTGGAAAGCGTAGCGCTGGAAGGTGAGTTGCCCAAAAGTCCTGAGGTTGCTGAACTCGTCGCAAGCCTCGAAGTCGCTGAAGACGAATACTCAACGTATCACGCAAAGGTTGAACCCGATTGGGATGCCCTATCGAAATCCGATATTAACGTCCTAAATCACGTTGTCGAGGAACACGGACACAAGTCATTCAATGAACTCAAGAAATTCACGCATGACATGACGGCGTACAAGAGCGTGTGGAGAGAAGACCAAGGTCAGAGGAAATTTCCTATGGTGTTCGATGACTTCTTCGCTGAAGAGCCAGAGAAATCGGGATTTTTGAAAGAGCTACGGGAAAACCAGACCATAGCCAAAGCTTTCCCGAGCACTATGAATGCTTAGTTGTGAAGACCTCAAGCCTTTCGAGGTTTGGAACTTCCCTTTTTTGTTTGACGGCGACCCACAGCGCCAGTGGAAGCACTGGATCGTTGTTGGCAACTTTCCGGCGATAGAACGTGTCATATTTTTCAAGCCCACTTCGGAGCCGAGTTTTTACGACAAGGAGCCGAGCAGGCTCTTAGGCGTAGTGGAGTATGCGGAGAAGTCACTCACTGTCTTATCAGAGCGCACAATCATCCCTCCAGAGCGCTTTGAAATTACTTACCAATACCTACGCACTTGCGAAGCCAATGGGGAACTGAGGTACAAAGGTACTCTCCCGGCAGACTTCCGAGAACGAATGAATCAGGCAGTCACGAAGAGTGAAGAATTCAGGAAAAAGCAGCGTGACGCCTTTTTTGGTTGGTTCAGAAAAGGCGAAGTCGGCGACTAGGTTTTTCTTGACTGTGGCTTTCCCGTGAGCTTCTTGTAGGTGAGGCGCTTACCAGAACAACCACGGACAACGATCTTGAAGCGGCCACGGTCGCCTTGTTTGTCCCTCCGCTCATTGAATCGAAAACTTTGTTCGTCCAAATAGCGGAACAGATGGTAGGGCGCTACCGAAACGTAGGTTCCTTTCAGAGTGCGCTTTAACAGGCTCCAGAAGTTCACCATGCCATTTGTGTGAACATTTCCTTTGACATACTCCACAGCATGATCTACCACCTGATGAGCGAATTCGGGGTGCAATCCCTCATAGGACTTCAAAGCATCCGTGAACACTTCAGCGCCGGGTTCCACATGCTCACGCACAAGTGCTTGAAGCGCTGTCTTCTTTTGACTTCCTTGAACCCTTGCACGAATCTTGCCGCCACGTTCCAAGACACCAACAACCATCGTCTTGTCCTTGCCGCCAGTACCAGTGATTTTCTGTTCTCGAATCCACTTGTGCATGTTCCGTGCCTTGCCACCTATGAAGGTCTCGTCTACTTCTACTTGATCGATGGCCTTCTCGAAGGTCCCGGTGTGCATGGCAAGGCGAATCCGTTGGAGCATGAACCATGCCGTCTTTTGCGTCACGCCAAGCGCACGATGTAGCTCATGAGAACTGATTCCGTTCTTGTCGTTGGCGATCAGCCACATAGCCGAAAGCCACTTGTCAAAACCGATTGCAGAGTCTTCACAGATTGTTCCCACTTTCGGCGAGAACTGCTTGCGACAGGACTTGCATTTCCAAATGCGACGGCTAGGAGCGTAATAGTTTTCTTTGGAGACGCAGTACGGACAAGTAACACCATCAGGCCAACGAAGAGCGGCGAACGTCTTCGTAGCAATGTCCAAATCTGAGTAATACCGGATCGCTTCTATTAGCGTTTTCGGCTCGTAATCATCGACTGGACGTTCATCCATGAATCCAGTCTACCCGGATTCAGTGGTTGTGTCAAGTATATCATTACCCAATATTGCTACGAGGATTCCGGTCCAGCGCCAGATTCCCTGTTCGCTTTTTTCCATAACGGTTTCCTTTCGAAGTTGATCCTCGCGATTGTGATCACTACCTCACCATGATAAACAGACTGGTTTACATTTCCGAATTGATGAGCACTTCTTCCCCGAATGCTCCATTCTGGACGGGTTCCAGATTGACGCTATTTCGGCCTCTCATCACGCGGATGGGCCTTGCTCCGGCGGCGATAGATTCACGAATATCGCCGTCGCTATCGCCATAGCTAACGACGGCTCCGATCTTTCGAAAGGCGGGAGTCTTTGAGCCGCGGTTGGTGAAGATTACCGGATCAAGGTCTGTGAAGCCGAAGCTTTCCTTGATCAAGGCGGTGAGTGTCTCAGTGCCGGTGAAGATGCGCTTTGTGACGAAGTGAATGGTGTCGCCTCTTTCGCGGTGGAGGCGGATCAATTCGACGGCGATCCACTTTTTGACACTGTACTCGTCGAGACCGTTGTTCATCTTCGTCCAGAATTCACGGTACTTTGTGCGGGCTTCAGCGCTTGGCAGGTCTTCTTCTTTTACGCTGACGCCGGCAGAAACAATGTCCTTGCCATACACTTTTGTGCCCCACTGGAAGCCGGCGCTCGTGAACAGCGTTGTGTCATCGATGTCGAAGACGACGCTGATCGCCTCTTTGGGCAGGCTCTTCTGTAGCTGCTCGAGGGTGATCCACCTTATGGTCTGTCCAAATCCGAGGGCGGCGGCCAGGGCCAATAAGAATAAGCTTCTCGTAATCATTGCTCACCATTAGAGCACTCCGGTTCCTGGGTTGGAGCGCTTGTCTAAATTGCCTGGAAGGTAAGTTGGATGAAGTATTTGCCTGCGGGGAGGGGAATTTCCTGCTGGTGGAGAAGGGTAAAGCCATTTGCCTGTGCGTCGGCAGCGAAGGCTTGCGCATTGAGATAGCGGAATTCACTGCCCACGGCCAGTAATGCCTCTCTATAGGGAGATGGAGCCACTGCGGGAGCATTCTCTTGCGTTGCGAGCAACAAGACGACCCAGTGGCCGCCAGGGCGCATGAGTTGGTGCAGTTTGGGACAGGGATCGAGATATTCGAAAACGAGTGCGCCAAAAGCCAGGTCGATGTCTGTAGCATTAGGCAGTTTGCTGTTGAGGTCGCACTGCTCGAAGGAGATGGCAGGCAGATGGCTCCATCGTATGGCGGCTTCGAGCAGATATTTTTCGTTCAGGTCGACGGCGATAACCTGCTCTATGCTGCTGCCGGGGACGGACTCGAGGCCGTTGCCGCCTGCGCAGCCGAGATAGAGAAAGCGTGAGGGGGCGAATTGTGTGATCGCAGCCGAGATGACGCGGCGGATCGCAGCAGCTTGGCCTACCGTGTCGAGCGCAACGTGTTGCTCGTAGTCTTCGAGTCTTGCATCGAGCCAGGCAGAGGCCATCAGCTCTGGATATCGCCCCGGCGCGGCATGGGCGGCGGGGTCACCGACTTGAGTGGGCCGCCATGCTGAATGATGGACATTGCACTGGCAAGCATGCCACTGATGTCGGCGACATTGCTGGGGACAATCATTGTGTTGCCCACCTTGGCGAGGTTGCCGAATTGTTCAATGTATTTCTCCGCTACGCGCAACTGCACGGCTTCCATGCCGCCGGGCATCTGGATCGTTTCTGCCACCTCGCGGATGCCTTCGGCCGTCGCTCTGGCAATCGATAGAATGGCTCCGGCCTGACCTTCAGCTTCGTTGATCGCCCGCAGCTTCTGACCTTCGGACTTCTTGATGGCCTGCTGCTTTTCGCCTTCGGCGGTGTTGATTGCGGCGTCGCGGGTGCCTTCTGAGGTGAGGATCGTTGCCCGTTTTTCGCGTTCGGCACGCATCTGTTTTTCCATCGCGCCCAGGATGTCGGCGGGAGGAGTGATGTTCTTGATTTCGTAGCGGAAGACCTTGATGCCCCAGGGCTCAGTAGCTTTGTCGAGTTCGCACACGATGTTGGTGTTGATGTTGGTGCGCTCTTCGAAAGTGCGGTCGAGTTCAATCTTGCCGAGTTCGCTACGCAGCGTGGTCTGCGCCAACTGGGAGATAGCGAAGGCATAGTTTGCGATGCCGTAGGAGGCGCGTTCGGGGTCGATGATCTTCATATAGAGAACCCCGTCAACGCCGACCTGGACGTTGTCGCGGGTAATGCAAATCTGCTCGGGGATATCCACAGCCGATTCCTTGAGTACATGTTTATAGCGGATGACGTCGATGAAGGGAACGAGGATGTGGAAGCCGGCGTTGAGAGTGCCGGAGAATTTGCCAAGGCGTTCGACGATAAAGGCGTTTTGCTGTGGGACCACGACTGCGGTCTTAGCCAGAACGATGAAGAAAAGAATGGTCAGTGCAACAACAGCGATGAGTGGGCCCATGGGGCTTATTCTACACGCAGAACTAGAGAGTGCGAATGTGAAGTGTCAAACCATCCATCAATTCCACACGGCAACGCTGACCCTTGGGGATGACGGTGTCTCCGAGATTGAGCGCATTCCAGCTCGATCCACGCAACTCGGCTTTGGCTATCTGCCCTGGGGGGATGTCATTCAGCGCGATCGCGAATTCGCCTTCAATCGAATCCACTTTTTTGGGTGGATTTTTCTTTTCGATATAAGCGATCAGCTTGCGGCGGAATAGAGCGAGCCACAGACTCGACATCGAGAGGAAAATGAGCAATTCGACCCAGAGGGGCACGCCGGGCACGAGCAACTGGAAGAAGCCCATGAAGACGGCCCCGATGCCGAAAAAGAGCAGGAAGAATCCTGGCACGACAGTCTCAGTGGCCAGCATGATGAAGCCGGCCACCATCCACATCCACCAGGTAATCATGGGTGATTATGCTTTCTTGACGGGTTTGGCTTCTGCCTTGCCCATGTTGTCGATCTCGCTGAAGAGCACCTTGCGCTCTTCGTACATGCAGCGGTTGGCGAGCATGACGGCGGCTGAATCGTGGAGGCCGACTTCGAGGTCGGACTTGGGTTTGGTGTTGGCCTTGATGTCGTTGAAGAAGCTCTCGAGTTCGATGTCCACGGGGTTGCGGTCTTCTTCGGGAACGAGTACGCCTTTGCGGTAGAGCCACTGGCGGGCAAACTTCATCTCGCGATCCACAAAACTGTCGTTGCCAGTGACGGTGTCTTTCTCGAAGAGGATGGGAAGGGCCTTGCCGCCCTTGCCTGTGGAGGCAAGTGAAGAAGATGCCTGGAAGGTGGGCGATTTCTTGTCGGCTCCTTCTACCTTGGGGAGAGCGGGTTCCATGTACCACATGCCGAGAGCGGGTTCACTATCTGTGCCTACGGTGATGTGAATGGTGCCCTGCGTGCCCATGATGCATTCGCCGAATTCGGTGCGTTCGGCGTTGAAGAGCGGGCAGTGGCGATTGGTGGTGATCGAGGTGTAGTGGAGCTTCTGGCCCTTGGGGTACTTGAAGATCAACTGGATATTGTCGAAGATATCGCGACCGTCTTTGATGTAATCGGTGCCGCCGACGCCAACGACGTATTCTGGCTGAGCGCCGAACATCCAGTCGGCGACGTCAATCTGGTGGGAGGCGAGTTCGGCGGTGAGGCCGCCTGAGTACTCTCTGTACTTGCGCCAGTTGACATCTTTATCGGTGCGGTCTTTGGGGAGGGGCTTGTTCCAAGGGTCCTTGGCAAAAGTGTTGCGGTGCCACTGACCGCGAATGTGGGTGACGGTGCCGAGCATGCCCTTGTCGATCATCTGCTTGGCGGTCTGGTAGAACTTGGAATAACGGCGCTGCAAGCCGACCTGGAGAGTCTGTTTTGGCTTGGAGTTGGACAGGGCGCGGAGGGCGTGGATTTCTTCGGGTTTGAAGACGAGACTTTTCTCGCAGAACACGTGCTTGCCGGCGTCGAGAGCATCCTTTGTGACGGGGAAGTGCATGTAGAGCGGAGTGGCAATGAGGACGGCGTCGACGCTCTTGTCGGCGAGCAACTCGCGGTAGTCCTTGAACTGCTTGGGCTTGTTGCCGATGAGTTCGGCGCCCTTGCGCATGTTGGGCTCGTAGACATCGCAGACGGCGACGCAGGTGCCGTTGTCGAGCCCCTTGAGATGCTGCAATAGATATTGGCCGCGACTGCCGGTACCAATAAACCCATACTGCACCGTATTATTCGCAGCTTTCACCTTTGAAATGAAGGGGGCACCAGTAATGGTTAACGCGGCAGCTGCAACCGCCAGTTTTGACGCATCGCGACGCGTCAGGTCATGCTTCTGACTCATAGATGCCCTTAGTCTATCAGGGGAATTAGCGCGCGTACACGGGGATTTCGAAAGTAGAGGCCTCCCCAGACCATCACTCCAAGCAGGACCGGTCCGAAGTACGCATCGCCGATTCGGAGGTGTGTGGCGACAGCGCCGCCCAAGTAGCCAGTGAGCAGTACAGCGCCGAGCACGGATGAGCGCGGGAGCAGGTAGATTGCGGTGCAGCTGATTTCGAGTATGCCGAGGGCGACAGCAAGCTGGATTGGCCAGCCCATGTGGCTGAAACCATCGGTGAAGCCCGCTGGCTGGATAAATTTTGCGGCAGCGCTTGCGAGCAAGACCAGGGACGATAATGCTGTGAGGATCCAGCCGGTGATGGTTTGTGATTTAGGAGAGAGCACGTAAATTAAGGTTATCGCGACCAGGAAAGGCGTGCCAGAAGGTAACCGGCGATGCCCCAAATGACCGGGAGCAAAGCATGGCCCAGCATCATGTGCCAGAACTCGTTGATCGGGCAATGAACCTGGATGACGAGAAAGCCGACGAAACCTGCGAGAATGCCTGCGGCTACAGCAACGCGTTGGCGCATGATGGGAGCGCTACGACGGAAAATAACGACTAGCATGAGGCCCGAAAGCAATGCTGCCGAGCTACCAATTGTGAAGCACTTTGCAGCCCAAATCATCTTGAATGGGCCGGTTTCTGAGCCGATGGCAAGACCGAGGATTGCGATGATCAAGCCTGCGAGCGGCCTGCCGAAGCCGGCTTTACCGGACGGGCTCATCCACTGTGCGGCGGCCCAGGTGGCACCACTAATGGACATGGCAAAGGCGAGACCAAGCAGTAGCCATGTGTTCCAGGTAAAAGCGTCGAGCGCATCGTGCCCAAGCACGATTACGCCACTAGCGGCGACGGCGAGCGAGCAGAGTGCGGCCAGTAGTGCAGACTGCCAGACGGGCCTGAGAGGCTTTACCGGCGCAAAAGTGCGAGTTCTCATAAATCCCCCCCGAGGACGCGACGCAGTTTTTCGTAGGCGCGGTGAACCTTTTGTTTCACTGAGCCGACGCTTGTGCCGGTTGCTGCAGCAACCTCTTCGAGGCTTCGTCCTTCCACTTTCATCAATATCAACACTTCTCGCTGGCTTTCTGGCAACTCACTGAGCAATTGCTCGAAGCCGCCGGAAAGTTCCGGTGTGGGGATGGAAATTCTTTCATCCAGCTCGACTTCAGATCTGCGGACGCGTTTGCGGTAGCTGCGGCTGCGGATGTGGCGGGCAATGGAATAGATCCAGGGCAGGAGCATTTCTCCCGGGCGCCAAGTGTGGCGGCTGCGATGCACCTGAAACCAGGTTTCCTGCACTAATTCTTCGATTTCTCCGTCTGGAGAGCCACCACGAAAAATTGCCTTCAGGCGAGGGCTTACTTCGCGGACAATGGCCTCTAGCGCATCGCCATCTCCGGCCTGATATCGCTGCATCCATTCTTCGAGCGTAACTTTTTCGTCCCACTGCACCAATTTTCGAGTGTATGTTAATTCCAATTGTATTTGCTCTTGGTCTTGCACAATCGCAAGACCTTACGCTTAGCCTCGGCACGTTAAATAGTAGTGATACGAAGGCTGGACAGTATCTGGGGGCGAATTATGCCCATCGAATTGTACACAGCGATCTTTTTGCATTGAGTGGTCAAATTGATTTTTCGGCCAGCCCCAATCGAAAATACAGCCTTGTGAATCCGCTTGGATCTCGAGATGTGGCGAGCTTGTATGTGATTCCGGGTTTGCGGCTGAGCCTGCGTCCGGAAGCGAGGGTGTCGCCGTTTGTTGCCGGTGGCGTCGGGTATGCGGCTGATGAACAATCCGAGCTGCAACAGAATGGCGGCCGCTTTACAGCGGCACGAAACACAAACCATCTTGGTGGCGTGATCGGTGGTGGTATGGATCTCAAGATCTACCGCTTTGCCGGGTTGCGATTTGAGTTCAAAGATTACATCTCGCAAGGCCATAACTATGCAGCTGGGGTTGGTCTACACTTTCGTTGGGGAGGGAAATAGTGCTAATTGTTCCGGGTCCAGAAAATTATATTCGACTTGAAGTTTTGAAGACGGGTCTGATGAGAGGGAAGAAGCATGTTTTTGAGTTCCCTGTCTATCGCGGCAAGGGTGAGCGGAATCCGAACCGTTATGAGATTGCGCTCGATGCGAGGCGAATTGAGTGCAAGGATGATTGGCTGAAGCCCGACGACCTGAAGAAGGTGGCTGCTTATGCAGTGAAAGACATGCTCGATGCGGAACGACATCCGGAGATTGTGTACAAGTCGGAGAGTGGACTGCTGACGATTCGGGGGAAGAGTGCGCCGGTTGGAGTGGCTTATAAAGAATCATCGGCAAATGTTTTTGAAGGCGAGGCGACAGTGGATATGCGCCTGTTTGGATTGAAGCCGCCGACGGCGGCGTTGGGGGCGATCGGGACGGAGCCGTGGATGAAGCTGAGCTTTAGGGTTCGCGTGGTTTGATTAGGGATTACTTTAGCCTGGGGTCAAATCGGAAAGGGGTGGACGGCAAGAAGCGGATTTTTTCGAAGGCAGGGTGACTGGGGTTGAGAAGATAAATTTGCTCCGCCAGCAGGATCGCCGAAGGCACGGCCAAGACTGCAGAACGACCTTGCTCAACCCATTTACGCGCAAGCTCTTGTGCGACTTGCTGGTCGCTCTTGGATGTCAATTTTAGTCAGGACGAAATCGCAGGGCAAAACAGAGTATTGAACCAGAATCTGAAAGATAGCAAGAGAAGCAGAGGAATTGAAGACAACCGGAAACAAATCGTCACAGGACTCCGTGTTCGAGTCTCCCTAACAAATTGATTACGGCTTGCCGACCTTTACGCGTTCCAATTCGTAAAATCGGTGTTGCATATTCGAGCGCGCGCACGGGAGTGCCCATCCACCGTAATGCGTCGTTCTTATCCCCGATCACATCAAAGGCCCGATTCAAAACCGAGGCCTCGTCGTCGGAGCTTTGCTTCTCGATTCGAGTCAAAGATGGTTTATCCGCAGCAAGCGCAATGCCCAAAGGGCGCTTCTTTATTTCGCGAGATTGTCTAAGTTCTTGTGCCATCGGCGTCTAATTTGAAGCTATTCGATGTGGAGGGCGGGTGCGAAATCGATTCCGCGTCGAGGCCGAGCTCGTCGGCTTTGCGTGCGCTCCATTCTGCGCCGCCGAGGACGAGCATGCTGAAGATGAAGCTCCAGAGCAGGATCGTTACCGAGTGACCGAACGGGCCGTATTCGTGAGTCATTTTGGCGAAGAGCCAGGGCCAGATCAGCATGTTCAGCAGTTTCATTGCTTCGATCGCCAAGCCAACAAATATGGAGGCGACGAAAGCTAGCAAAGGAGGTACCTTTCCGTTTGGCAACAGCCAGTAGGTGAGGAAGACGATTCCAATTGTGATGGGGAGCGAGGCTATTTTGTAAACGATTGCGCTGAGCCAGCCGATTTTGATTACCGGTACGGCAGCGACGCTGGTTGCCAGCCACAGAAAGCCGCAGCCCAGAATGAGTCCCTGACTGATGAGCTGGTTTTTAAGGAAGCTGCGGTTTTTTTTGATGCCCCAGATTCGATTTAGGGCGACCTCAAGCGGCATGAAGATTCCGTTGGCGGTGAAGAGCAGGAGCAGCATCGAGACCCAGCTCAACGCTTTGCCATTCGTGTAGACAGCCATCTGCAGATTGCGTACGAGGAAGGCGCCGGTCTCGCCCGCGAAATAATCCTGCAAGCCGATGTAGATGCCCTTCTCCACGCTGAACCAGTGGAGGGCAAAGCGGATGATGCTGGTCATGACGATCAGAAAGGGGAAGAAACTGAGGAGGACGTTGGCGGCGAAACTGAAGGAATAGACGTGGACTTCGGTTTCTGTCCAGAAATGAAGAGTGGGTTTGAGCGCGGGCCAGAGGCGTTTCAGTCTTGCCATGTGTTGTTTTTCATGAGTTGGACAACGCGTTCGCTAGAGCGTAAGGCGAAGGCGAGGATGGTGAGCGTGGGGTTCTGATTCCCTGCCGTGACGAAGGGAGCACCGTCGTTGATGAAGAGGTTGGCCACATCGTGGGACTGGCTCCATTTATTGGTAACGCTCACACGCGGATCTTTGCCCATGCGGGCAGTGCCGACATAGTGAATGGAGTGCCCATAGGGATCGGGTTTGGGATTGGCGTTGGGCAGCATTTCGGCTCCGGCTTTGTGGAGGATTTCATTGCCTACTTCGATCATGTCCTTGAACATGGCGCGTTCATTATCGTGCCATGAATAGTGGAAGCGTGCGGCGGGGATACCGGCGTCGTCCTTGAGTGTGGGGTCGAGTTCGATTCTATTGTTTTTGTAGGGGAGCACTTCGCCTTGAAACTGTACGCTCACGCCGGCAGTGTAATAGGAGCGAACGGAATCCATCCACTGCTTTCCGTAACCTGGGATCTGATTGCCGATCAGGGTGAATTCGCTGGTGCCGCCGGTGGGGAAGATCTGGTAACCGCGAATGAATTTGGAGCCACGCCAGTTTTCAGTGAGATCGGGGATAAAGACGTGGGCACCGTTGCCATCTTCGTTGGTGACCTTGCGGTTCATGAGTTGGGGTAAGTGTCCGCCTACAGCGGTGTAGAGGTGTTCACTGAGATAACGGCCGACGAGGCCGCTGGAGTTGGCGATTTTCGAATTGAGGAGGATGTGCGAGCTTTCGATTGCCCCAGCGCAGAGAATGAAAGTTTTGGCCTGGACTTCCCTCCATTCGCGTTTTTCGGTGTCGAAATAGTGGACGGTCTTGATGCGGCCTTCGGGGCCGAGATCGAAGGAGCGGACGCGCGCGTTGGTGATGAGGTCGAGCTTGCCGGTGTTGCGGGCGGCGAGGACGAAAACGCGGAGGGAATCGAATTTAGAGCCGGAATCGCAACCCTGCCAGCATGGGCCGCAATAGTGACAGGCGGGACGGCCCCTATGGTCCTGGCTGAGGATGGCTTTAGGGATGGGAAGTACTTTGAGACCGCGGCCCAAAGATTCGCAGGCTTTGGTGAGCAGGACTTCAGCGGGCTTGGGTCGAAAAGGTGCGAGGCCCTTGTTGAGCGGAAAAGCGCCGACAGCCTCGACGGTGGAAGAGACACCTATCATTTCCTCGACGCGATCATAGAAGGGCGCGATTTCGTCATAAGTGAGCGGCCATTTGGTGTCGAAATCGTCTTTGGGCTGGAATTCGTTGGGGCCGAAGCGAGGCGTTACGCCAGCCCAGAAAAGACTCTTGCCGCCTACGGCGCGCATGCGCCAGAAATCGAAACGTTCGCCGCCCGCGACCGAGTAAGGCTCTTTTTTGTTGTCGGCGAGAAAGCCGGTCTCGGTGAGCCACTCCTGGAAATAATCGCCACGGAGGCCACGATTGGGGAGATTCCAGCGACGGAGACGATGTGCGGGGAATTGCGCAACGCTCTTCATGGGGCCGGCTTCGAGCATGGCGCAGTCGAGCCCCGCTTTGGTGAGAACACTGGCGGTGATGCCGCCGGAGGCACCAGAGCCGATGATGCAGACGTCGTAAACCTTCATGGCTAGCTCCTCGAACGCAGCAGCGGCTTGTAGTTTGAGGGAACAGTAAAGGCTTCGCCCTGATAGCCGGGGAATTCGCGAAGGAAGGTCATGCCCTGATAGCCCAACTCTTTGAGGATGCCTTCTTCGGAGGTGTAAAAAGCGGTGGTGATGGCAGTTTTGAAGAGTACGAAGAATTGGTCGTCGCGTGTTTTTGGCTGGAACTCATTGGCAGCGAGGCTTGCGAGCAGAGTGTCAGCGTCTTTAGCCTTGGCCCAGGCAGCGAGGCCAGCGCGCCATGAGCGCTGTAAGGAGGGAGCGGCACTCGAGAGGACGTGATCCACGTAGGCTTCGACATGGGCCGCCGCCGCCCCGCCACTGCAGTCTGAGGGAGGGATGAGAATGGCGGCAAAGTGTTGAATCGTCGAGGTTTCCGCAGGAGTCAAGATCTTTAAGCTGGAATCTGATTTTGTAGCAGGAACCTGGGGGTGCTGGTGGGCTTGATCCTCTGCTTTTGCCCAAAGTGCGAGGGCAAGGCTGATTGCGGTTCGTCTTGAGTACTGCATGTCGATACTTTAGCGTGACATCCCTAAGGTCTTTTCATGTTTTTGCCGATATTCGAGCCTGCCCATGAATTCTGAACTTGAGTCTTACTCGTTTATCGAACCCGCAGAGGTGCGGCCTGAAGCTGAGGCTAGTTGGTCCGAAACTGAGCCAGGATGGCCCGAAGCAGAGGCTGTCTGGCCGCCAGCAGACACAGTGCGCGCTGAATCTGAACCATACAGAATTCAGGTTGGTACGCAGCCGGAATTACGTAACGACGGATTACCAACCCCGAACGCGCCCTCCACGATGGCCGAGGCGGGAATCGCCGAGTCTACAGTTGAGCAACTGATCCTGAAGCATCTCTTCTACAAAGGGGAGGCGATGGGTCGCGATCTTTCCAATTCGCTTGGCCTCAAGTACAGCGTGATCGAGCCATTGGTGGATGTGATGAAGCGAAACCATCTCATCACGGCAAAGCGGTCGATGGGCATGGGCAACATGTCGAGCGTATTTGTTCTTTCTGAAGCAGGCCGGAAGCTGGCACAGCAATATATCGAAGTGAATTCTTATGCGGGTGCGGCGCCGGTGAGCCTGGATGAGTATTGCGAGTTGGTGCGTCTGCAAAGGCATGAGCCGGGTTGGCTGAACAAGGATTCACTCGACCAGGCGTATCGCCATATGGTGGTGAGTGAAGACATCCTCAGTCAGATCGGACCGGCAGTGAATTCCGGGAAGAGCTTTTTGATCTATGGGCAACCGGGAAACGGAAAGACATTTCTCGCTGAAGCCCTGTTCAATATCAATACAACGCCGATTTACATCCCTTACGCTATCGAGTGTCAAGGGCAAATTATTCAGGTCTACGACCCGCTCTATCATGAGCCACTGGATGCGCCGAGCGACGGATTATCGATTTTGGCGACTGCGATCAGCGAGAGTTTTCCCTACGACAAGCGCTATTTCCGATCGAAGCGGCCCTTCATTACAACGGGTGGCGAACTGACAATGAGCCATCTCGATTTGAGCTTCAATCCGGCGAGCAAGATTTACGATGCTCCCTTTCAGCTCAAGGCGAACAACGGGATTTATCTGATTGATGACTTTGGCCGCCAGAAAGTGACTCCGTCGGAAGTTCTGAATCGCTGGATTGTACCGATGGAACGCAAGATCGATTATTTGAATTTTCAGCAGGGTGGCAAGATTACCGTTCCGTTTGAATGCTTTCTGGTGTTTTCGACCAATTTGAATCCTGAGCAATTGGGCGATGAGGCATTTCTAAGACGTATTCAATACAAGATGTTTTTGAAGAGTCCGGGCGAAGCGGAATTTGCTGAGATCTTTGAGCAGTTTTGCAAGAAAGTGGATATTCCATTTGGGCCGAACCTGATTGGGAAGTTCCTGACGAAGTATTATCGCAATGGAAAGAAGCGGCTGAGGCGCTGTCATCCGCGCGACGTGATTACACACGCGGTGGACCATATCCGGTTTGAGCGGCTCCAGTGGGTATTGACCGAAGAGGTGCTGGATCATGCGTTTACGAGTTGCTTTACGACGCTCAGCCATCTTGACGATTAGATCCGTTCTCGACGATCTCGCAGCAGGGCGATGCCCGAGCCCCTCTGCCCAATTAGTGGTTTGTCCAGAGAGGTCTAGGGGGAGTTGCGCGTCTTTTGGACGCAGAGCTGCGGGCCCTGAGAATCGTGACTAGCAGGTGACAGACAAGCAGGACAGACAAGCAGGACAGGCAAGCAGGACAGACAAGCAGGGGTGCGCGACATAGAAGTGGAGATCAAGCTACCCGGCGGGACTCCCAGTAGTTTTCGAAGCGGCCATTCAGGTGAGAGCAGCGGAGGGCGAGGATGGAGTTGGCACCGTTGATGGTCCAGAACATGCCGGATTGTTTGAGTCGTTGGCCGATAACGGATTTGCAGCCAGCTTCGATGACGCCGGATCCGACGAAGAGGTGTTGTTTGCGCAACTGGGGATAGTTCATGCGAGTGGCGTTGTTGGCGAAGTAGTCGGCCTCGTTGCGGATTTTCTTGGCCAGATCGGCATCTGCGGTGTGAATGGACCGAAGCGCTGCGACGAGTTTGGCGATCTTGCCCTTGTCGAGCCAACGCTTCTGATGCAGGCCGATCCAAGCGTTGCGGCGCTTGGCGTGTTGGGGATGCAAGAGCCGGGCTAAGTTCCACAGATGCTGGCGAGCGTGGAAGAGATCGACGATTTGGATGGCAGCGGGAAAGTGCTGCTGGGCGAGATTCCAGATCCATTCGGCACCGTCGCCGAGGACGACCTTCTTTTGGGCGCGGCTCCAGCCACGGTTCCAGGCCTCAAGGTAGAGGCGCTTGCCGAACTGCTCGGCGTTCTCGATGGCACCGGTGTAGTTGGTGGAATCGGGATCGCGAATCGCGAAGCCAGCGTCCTCCCACTTGGTTTGCGTGAACACGCAGCCGAGCTTGGCTTCGCGTGTATGCGCCGGTAAGCCGTCGATCTTACCCTTGCGGCCTACCGTTTCTTTCTTCACGACGGGCACGCCGGTGCCGTCCATCTGGATATAGAGGATGGGTACTGGCTCGCCGATCACGATGGGCAGATGGAGTTGCACGGCACGATCCATCTCATGTTGCTCTTGCCGCGCGATGTCCGCGCCGATAGCTTCGGCCACGCGCTCGACCGATTTGGCGGTCACCTGCAAACCTGCCAGCAACCGCAGTTGCTCACGACCCTGATCGAAGGGAGCTTGCTGGCCCACCAGGGCTTGCATGCGGCGCACGTCGGGCGAGAACGAGGTGTCCACCATGTCGAGTTGGGCGTCGGCGGGAAACTGGCCTTGCTGGCAATGCGGGCATAGATAATAGGGGCGTGCGGCAACCACCTCGCCGAGCACCGTGAGAATGGTCTTGGAGCGCAACTCGCGATAGCGTGCCTGGTGGCCGCACCCACAGGGAATCGTGCGTTGCTCCGGCGCGGGAAACCGCAGCAACTCGGTTAACGCACAGGCTCCAGCCTGATGCAGTGCCGAGCGCACCAACATCTCGACGGCTTCCAGATCCAGGTGCCCGGTCTTGCGCGCACCGGTGAAAATCGTCTGGAGCAGTTGTTCTACTTCGCGCGCGACTTCCCGCTGGATGGCGTCAGCCGTTTTTTTCCCTGCGGGCTCAGGGAAGCTTCTTCGACGGGCCGCAGCCGACAGATCTTTTCGTTGACCTCAAGGAAGGAGCGGTTCAGTTCCTGGAACTTGCGAAATTCCGCGATCTCTCGTTCCGCCTTGCGCACCGCAGCCGGGGTAGGCAGGGCTTCGCTGATGGTCTTGCCCCGTGTCTTGTAGGTGAGACGGAGCGTGGGACCGTGGCCAGGGTCATCGGGCTGAGCGCAATGGCAGGTCGGCTTCCCGCAACGACGCACGATGCCGGTGACCGATCCAGGGCGAAGGTCGGTTAACTGGGAGAGTTTGGCGGCCAGCAGGGAACGCTGCTGTTCCAGGGCCGAGAGGGACTGTAGCATGGGGACTCCTTCTGTATGTAGTATATACGTTCAGAATAGAGCCACACAAAAGGAGAACGTGCAAATCGTCATTTTGAAGTCGCGCACCCGACAAGCAGGGGTGCGCAACCAGAACTTTTATGCGGTCCAAACATTTGATTTCATTGTTGTTTGGAGCCGAAGCGAGTTCTTGAGCATATTCGCAATGTGTTTTAGGTCTTGCTTTATCTGTTGATCTTATATACTATGCGTACAAGACATGACCTCCCGTCTCAGCCGTGCCGAACTCTCCCCCACCGAGCGGTCTCTCCGTTCCCGCATTGCGCAAATCGCCTCCAGTGAGCGGCTTCTTCACGGGACCCTGTCAGAACGCTCCAGCAAGTGCGGAAAGCCCAACTGCCGGTGCGCCAATGGCGAGGGACATGCATCGTTGTATCTGGTGCAGAGCGACGCCGGTAAGGTGCGCCAGCTCTGCATTCCAAAGGCGCTGCAGGACCCGGTTCGCCAAGCCGTCGGCGAGTTCCAACAGATGCAACGTCTCCTACTGGAAGTTTCCGAATTGGAGTGGAAACGCTTCCTGGCAAGGAAGGGCTGAACATTCTCCGCCGACTGATCGCCTACTCGGAAAAGGTGTTTCGGTTCTCGACCGAACTCATCGTCGGCGTTACCGACCGGAGATTAGAGCCGCGCATTTCCACGGCCACGGTCGCGAAGTCGGCGGCTGTCATGTTCTGGGCCAGAATGGGAAGCCTGAACGCTTTGGAGATGTCCTGCCAATCCCGATTCTGGAAGCAGTGGCTCGGCGGTCCGCTGCCCAGCGCCGATACCATGGGAACCGTCCATTCCAAGATGGATGCCAGCACGCTGCGCGATGCGATGCACCAAGTCTACGGACAGCTGAAACGCAACAAAGCATTGCCGGATAACCGGGGCATCTCCTTGGCTATCGTGGATGGCCACGAGAGCCATAGCAGCTATCTTCAGCATTGCTCAGGATGTCTGTCGCGGACGATCCATTTTCCCGCCGGAGACCGGATCCAGTATTACCATCGGCAGGTGACGCTGCTGCTGGTGACTGGCGCACCGGCCAACCGTGAACCGTTGCGGATCCCGTTGGATCACGAACCGCAACTGGCCGGGGAAGATGAAGTCGCCACGGCCAAACGTTTGTTGGCACGGGTGATTGATCGCTATCCGCGGGCATTCGATGTAGTGCTGGCCGATGCGCTTTACGCCCGCGCGGACTTCTTCAACTTCTTGCTCGACCGCAACAAACACGCGCTGGTGGTATTGAAGGACGAACGCCGTAATTTGTATCAAGATGTAGCCGGGCTTTTCACTGCCGTGTCGCCGGTGCAGGGAAGCTTCCGTTCGCGCGATTGCCTATGGTGGGATTTTCCCGACCTGCGGTCCTGGCCGGAGGTGAAGACCCCCGTCCGTGTCATCCGCTCGGTGGAGACCCGTTCCATCAAGCGCCAACTCGATCATAAACGAGAGACCCTCACCAGCGATTGGGTCTGGGTGACCACGGTCCCCTCCGGCTTGGCCACCGTCAAACGTTGCGTCGAGTTCGGACACCAGCGATGGGACATCGAAAATCACGGGTTTAACGAGTTAGTCAATGGTTGGCACGCTGACCATGTGTTGAAACATGATCCTGTAGCCATCGAGTGCTTCTTACTCCTGGCGTTTCTAACGCTAACCCTCTACCATGCCTTCGTTTCTCTGAACCTTAAGCCATCCATCCGCAAGAACAAATCCGAAGAACATTGGGTGAACCTGATGGCGGCCGAAATCTATGGCGCCTTGAATCCCAGCGCGATGTCGCCCTGAGTGTCGTGATCGGCGTTTCACTGACCGGACAGATCGCAATTCCTTCAGCCTGCCGAAGAGCAGAGGCCTTGGAAGGACTATGTCCAGTTTCCTCTTTTCCGCATCTCGTAGACCAAAAACACCCAACGCGACTCTGCTGCTCCCCTCGCAAATCCTCCATCCCACCACTTTCACAGGAGTTGCGCACAGCTTTACGGTTGGTTGCGGAATCGCTGACACCTAGTACCCGGGGTTGACACCCTACGTCGTCCATTGCTAGCCTAAGGTGTAGTCAAGTTGTAAAGACCCGGCGTTAGACCGGGATTGATTGTTTGCGGGTTTCCGTCCTCAATGCCGTTCCGGAGGGGTCGCTGCTCGCCCATTTGGTCCTATCAAATGCAGCAGCCTTACTTCATTCTCGTTGTCGCGCATTCTCTGCACGGTCGTCTACGACGCATTCATGTGCCGTACAGTGTTCTCTACGGAGTGCTTGCGCTCGCATTGCTGGGCACGGTCAGCCTGGCCGGTGTAGCAGCTTCCTACGCCCGCATGCTCTGGAAAGTCAGCAATTACAACACTTTGAGGGCCGAGATCGACACGATCCGCACTCGCTACCTCCGCCTACAAAAAGAAAATGACGCCGGCAAACAGCAATTGGCCACTCTTCAGGTCCTTGCCAGTGAAATCACCATTGCTTACGGCATCAAACGGGAGCTTGAAGCCAAAGAGCCACTCAGCCTCGAAGCCAAACTCACTCCCACCCTCCACGATTCCATCGAAGACTACAACTTTCTCCGCAACACCACGTTCGCTTCCACTTTCCGCAACACTTTCAACACCTCCAGCCCTATTAGGCCCCGTAACATGCTCGAAGACCGGCCCAGTCTATGGCCAGTCCAGGGCCACCTGACCAGTTTCTTTGGGCAGCGTCTGGACCCGTTCAACGGCCATGGCACCTTCCATTCCGGAATCGACATCTCTGTACCAATCGGCACTCCAGTCCTCTCTACCGCTGGTGGCCAAGTGAAGTTTGCGGACAACTATGCAGGCTACGGACGCCTGATCGTCCTCGATCACGGAAACGGCATCGAGACCTACTATGGCCATTTGTCCCGCTACAACGTGATTCCCGGCCAGCGAATCGCCCGGGGAGAGATCGTAGCCTGGTCTGGAAAGACGGGCCGCGTTACATCTCCGCATGTGCATTATGAAGTGCGCATGACTGGCTCTCCAGTCAATCCTTACCCCTACCTGAAATCGCAAACGGTACTCGCCGATGCGAAAAAAACAGAAAATCGTCGCGACCTTCCCTTCTAGAATTAAAGTTTTGATAAACTCAAGAGCGTGCGATCTACGATTCTCCGTCTCCTCCTAGCGACCTCCAGTTTGGCCTTGTTAGCTACTGCTTACATGCGCATGACCGTCCAACATCAAATGTCCGATGCTGGCAATGCTTTTCTCGCCTCTCTTACTGACGAGCAAAGAGCAAAAGCCACCTTCCAGTTTGAAGACGAGGAAAGATACTTTTTCCACTTCATCCCGGCCGAAGATGTAGCCAAGCGCTATGGACGTCCCCGGAAGGGCGTAACGTTTATTGAAATGAATGCCCCGCAGCGGCACCTCGCTCAGGCATTGATTGCTGGCGGCTTGTCGCAACAGGGTGCCGTGAAGGCCAACACCATCATGAGCCTCGATGACGTGCTGCGGATTCTTGAAAAAGACACCGTCAATCGCCGTAATTCCGACAAGTACTTTATCTCGGTGTTCGGCACCCCCTCAGAGACCGGCACCTGGGGCTTCCGCTTTGAAGGCCACCACATCAGCCTGCACTTCTCGTTCGTCAACGGCAAAGCCGCCATCAGCCCCACCTTCTTCGGGTCAAACCCTGCCGAAGTGAAAGAGGGACCGCGCAAGGGTCTCCGTGCTCTCGCTCGCGAAGAAGATCTTGGCCGTGAGCTCGTAACGGCTCTGACGCCAGAGCAGATGAAGGTCGCGCTGGTGAACGAAAAGGCACCGGACGACATCCTCACTTCCGCTGATCGAGTTGCCGCCCTAAAAGGCCAGCCCAATGGTCTGCCCGCGACAAAGTTGAATGCAAAGCAGAAGGAAATGTTGAAGGCCCTGGTCGAAGAGTATGCCAACAACTTCCCCGAAGAATTAGCCTCTGCCCGCAAGGCACAGTTCGCCAAACTTGCGAATCAAACCTACTTCGCCTGGGCAGGTGTAACGGCCAAAGGGGGCCCCCACTACTATCGCGTTTCAACCCCTGAATACCTGATCGAATACGACTGCACCCAGAATGGTGCCAATCACATCCACGCCATGTGGCGCGACCTTAAGAACGACTGGGGTCAGGATTTGCTCAAGGACCACATCAAGGCCGCTCACTAAGCGCGCAAGCTGGCAACCAGACGTTCCCAGCGATTGCCTGCGAGTTCGATCTCTGTGAAGTCGTAAGACCCTTCGCGAACTCGAATTCCAGGTGCTTCGATGAAGCGATTTGCCATCTCAACCACGCTGGGGTTGTACTCGCATAGAGGGCAATTCGGGATTGCCGCTGCGCATTCAATCGCTGCGTTCAACTGCGGCGGCAGTGCAATCGAAATATGAGGAACAATCGCGATGCCGGCACTTTTCGCAAGCTTCGACAGAGCCAGCGTTTCTGTAATTCCGCTCCGCCCCAGATCGGGCTGCCAATAGCTCAGGATCTCTTTCTCGAAAAATGGCATAGCCTCATGCGTCGTGCGGTAGCTCTCGCCTAACGCAAGACGCACTCCGCTTTCATTTACCAGTTCCACGTGCCCGGCAAGGTCCTCTGGCGGCAGTGGGCATTCCAGCCACAAAACACGCCGCTCGGCCAACTCCTGCGCACATTCCACTGCACGGTCCGCAGGCAGATGCCAGAGCGCATCTATCGCAACTTCAATCCCGTCGAATTCTTCCTGCATGCGATCTATCTGCTCGAGCATCAGATCCCAGTCGCTATCAAAATAGAGCTTGAAAGTTCTGAAGCCATCGTCATAGTAATCGCGCGTAAAGGCGAGGCGATCTTCTACCGTCCGGCCGGGGGTACCGCTGACATACGCAGGCACACGCTGCTTCGGAGCAGGCGCAAGCAAATTGCGCAGTGGCTCGCCATGCAATTGAGAAGCAAGATGCCAGAGTGCAAGATCAACTCCGGCCATGGCATCCAGCATAAATCCGCCCGTCTGCCCGCGCACTCGCATCGTGGAATACATGCGCTGCCAGAGCTTCGCAATGCATTCCGCAGTTGGCTCAAACGCTTCGCCCTCTAGTGCCACCGTAAGCAGGCTCCGCACAATCTGCGCCGCAACTTCAGGTGCCAGAGGTGCCTGCGCTTCTCCCCACCCAACTCGCCCGTCACTCAGAGTCACACTCACAAGACAAGTTTCAAACTCGCTGCTGTACAACGCCGGATAGTGCGCGCTCCAACGATAATTTCCAACGCCCGCTTCAAGCCGATGCGGGCTTCCAGCGCTGCCTTCGGCCTTGCCGTGATCCCGAGGCAGTTTCACCGCAAATGCTTCCACTCGTGCAATCTTCATGCATCACCAGCAGATCAGCTTCGACGCCGTTTGTCCAACGCGAACTGCGTTTAAAAAATTTCTGGCGCTGCCAGCCGACAAAACGATAGAATTCAATGTGCAAATCATGAGCAATCACCCTAAACGAAAATTATTTCAGATTTTTGATAGGCTATCTACATGGCTCTAGTCCCTCTGAAGAAAAAACGTGCGACTGACGAAGTTTACGAATCCTTGCGCGCAGCTATTCTAGCTCGGGATTTTGTGCCAGGTCAGCGACTGTTGGCCGATGAGCTGGGCGAACAACTGGGAGTAAGCCTTACCCCGATCCGACACGCGATGCAGCAGTTGGCCGTCGAAGGTCTTGTCGAAATTTATCCGCGCTCAGGCACCTACGTTGCTTCTATTTCAGCTGAAGACCTGGCCGAGACATTCGAGATCCGCCTGACGCTGGAAATTCTTGCCGGCAAGAAGGCGGTCGCAAACTGGAACGAAGACGCCAGACAAACGATGGAAGCCTTGTTGAAATCCCTCGCCAAACCCGTCCGCAACGAAGAGGGCATGAAACAGCATGAGGCTCTCAATCTGGATTTCCACTTCGCTTTGTTCGATGTTGCCGGCTCACGTAAATTGCGCGACCTGTATTCGAGCCTCAACGCCCACATCCAGATTGCGCGCATTCACGCGACCGAAGGCCCGGGCTTTCCCGCCCTGCGCGCCAGGCTTGCACAGGACGAACAGGAACACGAAGCCATTCTCGCAGCACTCCAGAAACGCTCATTTCCGGAGTTGGAGCTTGCTCTCCGCGCTCACATTCTCCGCGCGCAGGACAGCCTAATCAAGGCCGTCGGCGCGCGCGAGGCGCAACTCGCTGCGGACAAGCCCGCGAAAGACGAGAAACGCAAGCGGGTGTAGCACGCCCATAAAAGCGAAGACCCAGAAGTAACCCGAATACTGCACCAGCCAGCCTGTCAGCGCAGTAAACAGCAGCCCGCCGAGCCCATTTCCAAACGCGAAGACTCCGCTCACGCTACCCACTACGTGTGTTGGATAGAGATCGTTCGTCACCGTTGCAAGATTCGTCTTCCATGCCATATGTGCGAAGGTCACAATGCAGATCATGGCGATCGCAATCGCACTCGATGGCGTTGTCGCGACGATCAGGCTCACTGGCATAACCAACGCCGCTGGCAGCATGACGGCCGTTCGGGCAGAGAGTGTCTTCCAGCCTTTCGCAATCAGGCGACCGCTCATCCAGCCGCCGAACATTGCGCCCAGATCTGCGCTCAGATAGGGCATCCACGCAACCGTCGCCATCTCTTGGAGCGTGAAGCCCCGCGCATCCACGAGGTATTTAGGCAACCAGAAAAGATAGAACCACCACACTGGGTCACTCAAGAATCTCGATCCCATGAGACCAAAACTCTGCGGCAGTTTCAGATAATCGCGCCACAGAATTGCGGCCGGTAGGGGAAGCGGTTGATCCTGTTGCGGTTGCAGTGGCCTGTACACCAGCCACCAGGGCACAATCCAAACCAGACCGAGCGCGCCACAGATTACAAAGGCTCCGCGCCAGCTCAACTGCGAATAGAGCCAGGTCACGAGAAACGGTGCAATCATCGCACCAACACTCGAACCCGCATTCAACAGGCCGTTCACCAGCGCCCGTTCCTGCTTGACATAACATTCGCTGATCGATCGGAAGCCGGCCATGAAGTTTCCCGGCTCGCCAAGGCCCAACAGGAAGCGGAAGGCCCCAAGGCCCCAGGCGTTCGTTGCAAACGCATGCAGCGCATTGGCAACACTCCACCAGCCCATGAAGAAAGTCAAACTGAACTTTGCGCCCCAACGATCCACCAGCAGTCCGCTGCCGAGATACATCACCGTATAAGCGGCCTGAAAGGCGTTCAGAATATTCGCATACCCTGTGGGGCTGAGATTCAATTCCTTGGTGATCACCGGTGCGAGCACACTCAGGCACTGCCGGTCGATGTAGTTGATAATCACCGACAGAAACAGAAGCGTGGCGATCCACCAGCGGATGTGCATCAGATCCTCTCGCGAAGGCATTTCAGCTCAGCCAGACTCAATGCATCCAGCGATGCAGTAGGATGGCGAACCGCGGCAGAGGCAATCACCCCAGCCGCAACCAGGTTGTGTTTCATCGCGCTCACTCCCATGCCCGGCTGCAGTTCAAAGCGGAGCAGCGGCAGAATTCGCGTGAAGATATCCCATGCTGTGGATTTATCGCCGCGCTCGATCGCATTCCAGATTTCAACTAGAGGACGGATGCAGTCACTGCCTGGCATCGTACCGCGCGCCCCACGTTCGGTCTCTTCAATAAAGAACTGCGCATTCAGCCCACCAAAGAGTGTCAGCGCGCCGCCTGCCGCCTTCACGGTTTGCGTGATCTTGGGCGCGGTTGGTGGCGCTTCGATTTTTGCCAGTTTCACCTGTTCGATTTCTCGTGCCATGCGGGCGAGCAACGCGGGCGGCATCGTCACCTGGGTCAGAAGCGGAGCATCCTGCACCATGATCGGAATCCGAGCAGCATTGCTGATTTCGTTGAAGTAATGCATCAGGCCGTCGCCATCGGTCTTGAGAAAGAAGGGCGGCAACACCATCAGGGCATCGGCACCAAGTCCGGCCAGTTGCTTGCTGAGCTCAACAGCACTGCGTGTTCCGGTTGCACCGCTTGACGCTACAAGCGGTACACGCCCACCCACATGCTTCGCGATGGCCCTCATCAAATCAACGCGCTCCGATGCCTCTAACGCATAACCTTCGCTCGCATTGCCAAACAGCCCGAGGCCGTGTGCGCCCTGTTCGAGGAGAAAATCAATGAGCTTCAACTGGCTCGCGATGTCGAGGGAGCCGTCTTCATAAAATGTAGTAACGAGGATTGGATAGATGCCAGCCAACATAAGACTAATGATCCTAACACGTGTATCCTGAAGCCTTGGGAAGGCATCGTATCCTGTAGATGACTGTGACTCGCCGAAACTTTGCCTTGAGCCTGGCAGCCGCTGCTGTAGCCAAGGGACAATTCACTCCAATCCGGCGCTACCTGGATCCCTCTACGGAAGCAGAGGTGCTCGCCCTGTCCGATCCCGCAAACGCAAGCTATCTGCCGCATCACTACAACCGTTCTGTCTCTTCACGCAATGGCTTTCTCGTCTATGCCACAGAAACCACCAACGGATTCCAGGCCTTACGTCTGGACGTCAAGGGGGCTTCGACACGGGTCCTCACCAGTTCAACTGCGATGGAACCAAAATCTCTCGCGCTCTCCCCGGACGACAAAACGCTCTATTTCGCCGATGGTGAGCAATTACTCGCTACCTCAATCGGTGGCGGCAAGCCAAGAGAAATCTACAAAGCGGCCTCACCGGAGGTTTTCCGGCGTGGCATCTCACTGTCGGAGGACGGCGCAAACATCGTCGTCATCGACAATGGCAGATTGATGCTGATCCCTACAGCGGCGTCGGCGGTCAAGGGCAGCACCCGTGTTCTCGGCGAAACGGACAAGACTGCTGGGCTACCCGCAGTTAGCAAATCAGGCAATGTCTTTTTTCGGGGAGCAAACCAGTCGCTCAATTGGATTGCAACAACACCAGGCGCCAAGGCTAGACGCCTGCCAGTGGAAGGCGAGCTTGGACCGGCCGTGTGGAATCCTGATGGCCGCAGCATCCTGTATCTCAAGCTGAATCAGGGCAAGGGCATTCCCAATGCACTGTTCGAATTCTCCTTGGACACAAACAAAGAAAGTCTGGTCGGCAAAACCAGTCAGTTTGTTCATTTTGGCCGCAACGCAGATTCCAGTGTTTTTGTCGGCGCTTCCGGATCAAAGGCGCAGCCGTTCATCCTGATCATGCTGCGCATCACACGGCGCGAGTTGGCGCTTTGTGAACACAGATCCAGCGATCCTTCGACAGTTGCGCCAGTGTTTTCACCCAATTCGCAGCGTATCTATTTTCAGTCAGACCGCTTGGGAAAACCCGCTGTCTTTTCGGTTGCGGTCGAAAAACTGGTTGAGAAAACCGAGCAGGAAGATCCGCCCGCCAAAAAGACCTGAGCCTCTGTTTAGCGTCTCATTTCGACTTCTGATGCGGATCGCCAACTGAAATCCTTACGCCCCAGATTCAGCAATTGCTTCGCCTTTGATGCTTCCTTGCGCTCTTCCTTCATCTGGTACATCCGGCGATCTGCTTCGCCAAGCAGAGTCTCGGCATCTTTGCCGTCATCGGGTGCGTGCACAGCCCCGATGCTAATGCCAATGATGTCTTCGCCAATGACTTGCCGCGCAGCATCAGTAATCATCGAGGAGATGCGCGAAGTGCGAGACAGAAGGTCTTCTCGCTTGAGCCCGGGTAGCACCAGTACAAACTCGTCCCCACCCATCCGAGCCACGTAATCATACTCGCGGCAGTTCAACTTCAACGTTTGCGCCACTGCCTTCAAGAGCCGGTTTCCCTCAAGATGCCCAAATCGGTCGTTCACAGCCTTAAAGCCATCCAGATCGGTAACCAGCACCGTCACAGACTCTCCACTCCGGCTCCGCCGGGCAAGCTCCGAATCGAGATGAACAAACAAACTGCGGGCGTTCGGCAATTCTGTAAGAAAGTCCGTGGTGGCAGTACTCTCAGCCGCCTCAAGACGCAAAAGATGGTCAATCGTCATACCAACTTTCGCGGCAATAGCCAACATTACCCGTAGATTGTCGCGCGAAAATCCATCTTTCTCCGACTGGTATAGGGCCAGCACTCCAACGACGCTTTGTTTGCCCTCAAGTGGAACAGCCAGTGCACTTCGCAAGGTGCTGAATTTCGCCGGATCGTTCAGATAGCCTGGCTCTACACTCGGA
Source organism: Acidobacteriota bacterium (assembly GCA_025354885.1). GTDB lineage: Bacteria > Acidobacteriota > Terriglobia > Bryobacterales > Bryobacteraceae > Bryobacter. Next base: position 26,189 of record JANXLY010000256.1, read on the forward strand.
TTTCCATTCACAATCGGCTTGTTGTTCTCCGCCACCCAACCGCTCAATCCCTGCCCCACTGGAATCTCAAGAGAGGAGAACAGGCGAGAATTTTCGCCACATACATATTCGGGAACCAGCCTGTCGCCTCGCCGGATATAGACCGCCATGGAATCGTAAGCCACCATGCGTTTCACTCGCAACGAGAGAATGCTCAGCATCTCGTCCAGTGTGAGTGATCGCCCGATGTCCTGAGAAATCTCAAACAGCTGTTGTACTTCGCCTCGCGCCGCCGCGATCATTTGGATAAATGCGCCAGGGTCCCCACTGGTAATTGCCTGAATCGATTTCTTCACCTGTTCAAAGCCAGCTGCAGGCGCAATACCAGCCTCGATCTTGATCCTGGTCGATAGCTTCGGCTGCGGCTTCACACTCCGAATCGCCGCTTTAGCCATCTCTTCCAGTTCCACATAGCGCTTCTTCAACACTTCCACAACGCGTGGATCGAAACTGATTCCGCTCTCGCGATCCACTACGCCCATCGCTTCAACCAGAGGCAGTGCCCGCCGGTATTGCCGGTCACTTGCCAACGCGTCCAGACAATCTACAACACTCAAAATCCTCGCCCCCAGCGGGATGTTCAGTCCCTTTGTCCCATAGGGGTAACCGCTGCCATCCCACTTTTCGTGGTGCGCCAGAACAATGGGCGATACGTTGTATGGAAACTGCACTCGCTCGAGAATCTCCGCCCCCACCACCGGATGGATCTTCATCTTTTCAAACTCTTCCGGTGTCAATTTTCCCGGTTTCGAAATGATATGTTCTGGCACGGCCAGCTTGCCGATATCGTGGAGAATCGCCGCCGCACGCAGTGCCTCCAGTTCGTCATTCGCCATGCCAAGATCCCGGCCGATTTCAAGCGCATAAACCTGAACACGCTGCAAATGTTCGTGCGTTGTTTCGTCCTTGGATTCAATCGCCAGCGCCAGCGCCTCGATCGTCCTCAAGTGTAGATCGGCCATCTGCTCCGAATGCTGCATCTCTTTGTCAACTCGCGCCAGATGCATGGAGTAAACCTTATACAACAGGTAAAAGAAGAAAAGGGCAAGCATCGAATAGCCCCAGTCGAGAAACGCATTAACAAAGCTGAAAAGCCCTGCCGACGCAGTCCCTACCAGGTAGAAATTAAAACTCCAGACATACCTTTCGCGCCAGATCCGGCGCATACTCTTGTGCTCCGTCAGGGAGATCACAGCCGCAACCGGGAAAGTATTGAACACATAAAAAACCGTTGCCGCTGCGATCAGCCGCACCGGCGCGCTGACCAGATCAAATTGCAACTGCGGGTGGAAATAGACGAAATGCGAAATCCAGGTCGCGGTCGCAATATTTGAAACATTAAAGAAGGTAAGGAAATTCCGACTTGGCCCCTGCAAGACCTGCAGACACTGGATCGCCGTGGTCGCTGCTGCAATCACGATTGTTTCCGGCAGGCTCAACTCCATGATTCCGATCAATACAAAAAGAATATTGATGGGCATGGCCGCCCCATTCCCGTTACTTACGCCTACTCTTAGTCCCGCGGCAAACAATGCCACTAGAAGAAAGCAGGCAAAACGGATCAGGTCCATCGATTCCCAGCGAAGGAGATTTGATATGGCCACAGCGGACCCGATCAAGCCGACAATCCACACGTAGATTCGGGCTGGCAAGCTCAGTAAGTGCATATAAAGGAAGAGGAGTCGAAACGAGAGCCCTCCTGATTCATAAGAGTGATCGGCCCTTGATTCTAGAACCTTTAGTACTACACGGAACTATACGATTTCACTTAGCTCAGCGAATCCCAGACCCGCGAATCCAGACGACTAAGGTCTTTCTGCTTCCACATTCAGGTCTACGGCTCATGCGAATTTGGCCCAACTGACCTTAACATCTAGTAGCGGCACTTTCGCATATCTATGGTGGAAAAATATCAATTTCTGGGTGTTGAGGCGATCATCGCCTCGCTGCGGATGCGCGAACTTTTCCAGCAGGTGCGAAAAGCGGCTCAATCCTCATCGTCGATTCTCCTGCTCGGCGAATCCGGAACAGGTAAAGAAATCATTGCCCGAGCCATCCATCATGACTCTGTCCGCAAAATGAAACCCTTTGTCGATCTCTCCTGCGCTGCACTCCCCAAAGAGCTCGTAGAATCTGAATTGTCTGGACACGAACGGGGTGCTTTTTCTGGAGCAAACGCAACGAGGCACGGCCTTTTTGAGCTCGCTCATGAAGGCAGCCTCTTTCTCGACGATATTGGGGCGCTCGACCCAAAACTGCAGGCCAAACTGCTGCGCGTGCTTGACACCGGGATGTTCTTCCGCCTCGGCGCAGTCAAACAGACACGAGCTGATATACGCATCATCGCTGCTTCAGATCGCCCCCTGATACAGTCCGTTCGCAACGGCATTTTCCGTCAGGATCTCTACGAGCGTATTGGTCAGATCACGCTTACGATCCCGCCACTGAGGGAAAGGGCAGAAGATATAGAAGCGCTGGCAAATCACTTTCTGGCCCAACAAAACCCCGAACTCCGTTTCGCTTCAGACGCCATCATGGCTCTCTATTCCTATCATTGGCCCGGCAATGTCCGCGAGTTGCGAAACACAGTTTTCCGGTCCTCGCTTGCCGCCAAAGGGCCCCTGCTGCATGCCGATGACATCCTCTTTCGATTGCGCACTTTACAAAGCCCTGAAAATCAGGCAGAAGCCCGGGGTGTCGAAGGGCTCGAACAGACCATGATTCGCCGAGCTCTTGAGGATTCCGGAGGACACCGGCAGCGGACCGCAGAATCGCTCGGAATTTCCCGAACTTCGCTGTCGAGAAAGATCCGCAGCTACGGGCTCAGCGTCAAGACCGAGTTGCACCGGAGGCCTGCATGAACATGGCAGGCACCCAACCCGTCAGTTGGGAAGACCGTCGCGCCGAGGCTCGTCACAAAGCAGCCGGCAGCGTTACTTTGCGTCTCGACGAAGAATATCAGGTACCATTTGAAGCCCGGCTGATGGATGTCTCTGCTTCCGGATTCCGCGCACGCCATGCAAATTCTCAATTGCGTTCCGGTCAGGAATGCGATTTTACTTTGCCCGGTACACGTGGGCGTGCAAAAGCAGTCTGGAACCGGACCACTCCGGATTTCATCGAAACAGGCTTTCTGATTCTCCTGCACGAAACTGCCTGAACGCCCTCAGTTGAAATTCCGGCTGCCGGGCAGAGATCTTTCGGATACACTGACAAGGGAGATAGCACGAACTGATGCAAGCCTACCGACCGGGGCCTCAGCTTGGAGAAAGCTTCCGGACGAATTCTGAAGTACTGGCGACGAACGAACTGCTTCACGCGTTTCGTCTGATGTATCTCAGCCGTCGTATTGACGACCGCGAAATCCTTCTCAAACGTCAGAACAAGATTTATTTCCAGGTCAGCGCTGCCGGGCATGAAGCAATCCAGGTCGCAGCCGGCATGGCCTTCGCACCCGGTTTCGACTGGTTCCATCTCTACTATCGGGATCGCGCACTCGCCCTTACTCTCGGCATCACTCCCGAACAGATGTTCCTCCAGGCTGTAGGTGCTGCCGCCGACACCATGAGCGGTGGCCGCCAGATGCCCAGCCACTGGAGTTCCCGCGATCTCCACATCATTAGCGGCAGTTCTCCCACCGGTTCGCAATATCTGCACGCCATCGGTTGCGCCCATGCCACCCGCTACCTCAAAACCAACCCCGAGGAAGTCACCCTCGTCACCAGCGGCGAAGGCGCAACCAGCGAAGGGGAATTCTGGGAGGCCATCAACCTCGCCTGCCTCCATCGCTACCCGGTCGTCTTCCTGATCGAGGACAACGGCTACGCTATCAGCGTCCCGGTCGAATTCCAGACTCCTGGTGGCAGCATCTCCAAACTCCTCAGTGGCTTCCCGGGTCTGCTGCGCCTTGAAGTAGACGGTCTCGATTTCCGCGCCAGTTTTCAGACGATGTCCGAAGCCGTTGCGCACTGCCGTGAAGGCCTTGGTCCGGTTCTCGTCCATGCCAATGTCATCCGCCCTTACTCGCATTCCCTCAGCGACGATGAGCGATTCTACAAGTCCGCCGAAGAGCGCACAAAAGAAGCCGGCGCAGATCCGATCGAACGACTCTTCAACGAACTTGTTGCCGAAGGCCTCTTCAGCGAAGCCGATCTCAAGGGCTTGATGGCTGAGTGCGACCAGCAAGTCCTGGATGCCGCTGATCTCGCACTCCAACATGCGGCACCTGCCACCAGCACAATCTTCGAAAATCTCTATTCGCCCTCCATCGACCCAACTTCTGTTCAGTTCGCGACCGAGCCTGATTTCCGTGGCGAACCCCGCACCATGGTCGACACCATCAACCAGACCATCGCCGAAGAGATGCGTCGCGACGAACGCATTCTGGTCTTTGGCGAAGACGTCGCCGATTGCAGCCGCGAAGAAGTCCTCCCCGGTGTCAAGGGGAAGGGCGGTGTCTTCAAGACCACGCTCGGCCTCCAGCGAGAGTTCGGCAGCACCAGAGTTTTCAATACTCCCATTGCCGAAGCCGGCATTGTGGGTCGTTCCATCGGCCTCAGTCTGCGTGGCCTCAAGCCCCTCGCTGAAATTCAGTTTTTCGATTACATCTGGCCCGCCATGATGCAGATCCGCGACGAAATGTGTACCATGCGCTGGCGTAGCAACGGTGCCTGGAGTTGCCCCGCTGTCATCCGCGTGCCCATCGGCGGCTATCTCACTGGCGGCGCAATTTATCACAGCCAGTGCGGTGAATCAGTCTTCACTCACATCCCGGGTCTGCGCGTCATCTTCCCCTCAAATGCCCTCGACGCCTGTGGATTATTGAGAACGGCCTTACGCAGCGACGATCCTGTGCTATTTCTGGAACATAAGAAACTCTACCGGGAGCCCTATAACCGTAGCCCGCACCCCGGAGAAGAGTTCACAATCCCGTTTGGGAAAGCCAATACGGTAAAGTCTGGCCAGCATTTGACAATCCTCTGTTATGGGGCGCTGGTCAAAAAATCGCTCGACGCAGCGCAGTTGCTTGAAAAAAGGAACGCTGGCAAGACGATCGAGGTCATCGATCTTCGAAGCCTGTCTCCTTATGACTGGACTGCCATTGCAGAAAGCGTGCGGCGCACGAGCCGCGTTTTAATTGCCCATGAAGATGTTCTGAGCTGGGGCTTTGGTGCCGAAATCGCGGCGAGAATCGCGGACGAACTGTTCGCTGCTCTTGATGCGCCCGTGGCCAGAGTCGCCGCAAAAGACACTTGGGTTGCTTATCACCCCTCGCTGGAGGATGTCATTCTCCCGCAGGTTGAGGACTTGGTTCGCGAAGGCGAAAGGCTATTGGCTTACTGAGATCCGGCAAATTTGCCATACTGAGGAAAGAAGGAACGAAATATGCCGAATCTAGGACCGATGGAACTTGTGTTGATTCTCGGAGTTGCGCTGCTGCTGTTTGGCGGCCGCAAGCTACCGGAGTTGGCCAAAGGGATGGGCGAAGGAATCAAGAACTTCAAGAATGCATTGAAGGAAGAAACCCCGCCACCTCCGCCGCCGGCAAACACGACGCATGAAGCCCCCAAGCCCTAGTGCTTGGAATTTGCGTCAACAAAGTTATTGAAAATCTGTCTTAAAGGAGTTCCGGGCGCGCCTGGAACTCCTTTATGCATTCCGGGTTTGCCAACGCATTCAGATTCGCTGAAGCTCGCCCGTGGATCGCATCCCTCACCGCTGCTTCTGAAATCTTTCCACTCACCGTTCGCGGGATCTCGGACACGCTGAGAATTTTCTTCGGCACGTGGTGCGGGCTCGCCTGCTCGCGTAATGTTTTGCGAATCCGCTCCACCAGTCCCTCATTCAGGATTTCCCCTGCCCGCAATTTCACGAAAAGCACAATGCGCAAGTCCCCTTCCCATTCCTGACCCACAGCAATGCACTCTTCAATTTCCCCGATGCTCTCTACCTGACGGTAGATCTCGGCAGTACCAATTCGAATACCCCCTGGATTCAGCGTCGTATCCGAGCGCCCATGGATCGTAAACCCTTCGGTGATCGAACTCTGGCTGGCCCAATCCCCGTGGCACCACACCCCCTCAAAACGCGCAAAATACGCATCGTGGTATTTACGCCCATCAGCATCATTCCAAAATCCAAGCGGCATCGAGGGGAACCGGTTACAGCAAACCAGTTCGCCAGGCTCATCCCAGACCCTCTCGCCAGCGGGATTCCAGATCTGCACATCCATCCCCAGTCCCGGCACCTGGAGTTCGCCCCGCTTCACGGGTGCCAGCGGATTTCCCAAAACAAAACACGACACGATATCCGTACCGCCTGAAATGGACGCCAAATGAACGTCTTTCTTGATGTCTCTCCAGACAAAGTCAAAACTCTCCGGAGCAAGTGGCGAACCGGTAGAAAGAACCTGACGCATGCTATCGAGATTGTGATGCCGCATCGGCTGATACCCCTGCTTCTCGAGCAGCGCCAGATACTTCGCACTCGTGCCAAAGTGCGCGATCGATTCTTCTTCTGCCATCCGCCACAACACGCCCGCGTCCGGATAAAATGGTGATCCGTTGTAGAGCACCAGCGTCGCCTTTGAAACAAGTCCAACGACGAGCCAGTTCCACATCATCCAGCCGCAGGTCGTGTAGTAAAAAAGACGTTCCCCCGGCTGCACATCCACATGCAGCAGATGCTCCTTCACTATCTGCACCAGCGTGCCGCCGCTCGAATGAATGATGCACTTTGGCAATCCCGTCGTGCCGCTCGAAAACAGAATGAACAAGGGATGCCGATGCTCAAAAAGAGAAAAGCTGAGCTCCGGCTCTGCCTCGAGCGCGATCTCTTCGATCAGATAAGTAGCATCCAGCGTTGGGAGCGCCGCCAGGATCTGCCGCAGACGCTCCCCGGAGGAATACACTTTCCCCGCAAACGAATACGCAGCCGTAGTAAAAAGCAATCGCGGCGCAAGCTGCGCAAAGCGATCAATAATTCCTTGCGCTCCAAAATCAGGCGAGCATGAAGACCACACCGCCCCCACAGACGCTGTCGCCAGCATCAGCGCAATCGTCTCTGGCCGGTTCGGCAGTAGTGCAACAATGCGGTCTCCGGGCACAATGCCATGCCGCCGCAGCAGGGCTGCATACACCGCCACAGCGCGCCGCAGATCAGCGCCGGTCCAGTCGAAGTTCAGGCCGCTTTCATCACGAAACAGAATCGCTGGTCCATCGCTAACATTTCGCAATAGCTCTTGCGCAAAATTGAATGGCGCAGCTTCCGGCGGCAATCCTGCATAGCTGCGAAAGCAATCCCAAAACTCAGGGCTGGATTCCACCGACCAGCGGTGCAGCGAAGCAAAATCCGCTTGCCCTGTGAGGCTTAAGAAATTAGCAAGATGGGTAGGCATGAATAGTAGAACGCAACTCCCCAAATCCGATACTGCCCGCATGGGCTCGAAAAATCACGGTATCACCATCCTGCAGAAATGGCCCTTTGCGCTCTAGCAGGCTGCCTTCACTGCCTGCGAGCGGCCCGCTGATCGTGCCGGATCCCAGCAAGTCTCCCGTTGAGAGTCGAATATCAGCACTCAACAGATGCGCCAATTGTTGTTGATGGCTCCAGTAAATATGGCGGTAATTGGTTTGCGTCAATAACGTTTCGCTTGCTTGTCCGGCAGGAATTACGCTCGCTTCAAGAGCGATGTCAAAATTGCGCGGCTCATTCACCTGCAAATGTAGCAGCGGTCGAGGCTCTTGCAGCGGCCCTGCGCAGCGCCTTGCCGCCAGAGCCTCGGGTACAACCAGATAGGGGCTGACCGTAGTCGCAAAACCCTTCGAGAGAAATGGCCCCAGCGGCACATACTCCCATCGCTGCATGTCGCGCGCCGACCAGTCATTCAGCATCACAAAACCAGCCAGCCGATCCTCGGCCCCAGGGCAAAGAAAGACGCCCATCTCCACTTCATAATCAAGCTGTTCCGTCGGCGCAAAAACCAACTCGCCTTGCGCTGTTTTGTATTGCCCCCTTGGCCGCACCACTGCACAGCCACCGGGCATCACGTTACTCGCCCGTCCATTGTAGGCCGCTGGAAGATGCAGCCAGTTCTCCGGCAAAGGATTCGCTGCGTCACGAAAAAGCCGCCCGACATTCGTCGCATGTTCGCGGCTCGAATAAAAATCAACATAATTTGGAATCGCAAACGGCAGGTGCAATAGCTGCGCTTCGACTGGCAGCAACGGCAGTTCGTGCCCAAGTTCAATTCGCTTGCGCACGCGTTCCCGTAGTGCAAGTGCAGCCGCCCGGCCTTCCGCAAAAAGCGCAGTCAGCGTTCGCGGTGTAGCTGGCTCCAGCGCGACAAGGTCAACGAGAAATTCCTTCGTTCGAATGCCAGGCCTGGGCACTTCGCCAAACATGCAGAATGGCAAATTATCCGGGCCAAATTGATTCGCCAGAGCATTCACGCTTCTATGTTACAGTCCTCGCGATCAGGCGCTGCGCTTTCGCGGAGATGCCTTTGGGCGGGCACTCCCAAACAGGCTGGGGATTTCCTTGGCCGCCATTGGCCGGGCCAGGTAGTATCCCTGCAACGCATCAAAGCCCATGGTCTTGAGCGTTTCAAACTGCTCCCGCGTCTCCACCCCTTCTACCACCGTTTGCACACCCAGACCTCGCGCCAGACTCTGCAGCGTGGCCAGGATCACCCTCACCTTTGGCTCGCTGACGCACTGCTTCACAAACGATTCTGAAATCTTGATCCCGTCCACCGGAAAGTGCGTCAGATAACGAAATGAAGAATAGCCATCTCCAAAATCATCCAGCCAGATCTGTACTCCTGCGCTACGCAACCGTTCGAGTCCAACAGCCGTCCGGTGGCTCGATTCCACAAATACACTCTCCGTAATTTCAAAGATGATCGTCGACTGGCTCAGCGCCGGGCTCCGCAGCAGACTGTGAAACTGATTCTCCATCGCAAATCCTGGAAAGTGTCGCCCGGAAATATTGATGCTCACAGGCAAAGCCGCAATGCGCGGATCAAGAATCCTCCAAGAGTCCAGTTGTCGCCCGAGACGTTCCAGTCCTTGCATATCCAGTCGCAGTACCAGCCCTGAGTCCTCGGCAAGGCTGATAAAGGAAGCAGGCGAAATCACTCCAAGCCGCGGGTGCCGCCAACGCACCAGCGCTTCGAGCATCTTCACCTTCCCGCTCTCAGGATCGAACACCGGTTGAAATTCAAAAAAAAATTCGTCCTGGTCCAGCGCCCGTGCAAGGTCGAATTCGAGCGAACTTCTCTCCATCGACTTTGCCGGGAGCGCCGGGCTCGACACCACCAGCGGCTCCCTCCTCTGTTTGGCAATCTGCAATGCAGCATCCACATCCCGTAAAACGCTATCAGCCGAACAATCAATGCCACTCGGCGAAGCCAGCCCGGCACGCGCAACAATTGCGATGGGAGTCTGGCCAAGTTCCAGTGGCGCAGAAACCGACATCAGGATCTTCCGAACCAACTCTTCTGCCTGAAAAGTATCCGTGCTGCTGCGCAAAAGAATGGCAAAACAGTCCGACCCAAATCTCGAAACGTGATCGCGGGTCGGCAAAGCCTGGCGAATACGACGCCCGGTCTCCTTCAGCAGTCGATCACCTTCGGCATAGCCGAAAGAATCGTTCACCGCCCGGAACCGCACCAAATCAATTAGAGCTACCGCAAAATAGCAGGCCGAAGCCGGATCCAGCCGCCACTGGTCCACGCTCTGCTCCAGTGCCTTTCGAAACTCGACTGTCGATTCAAGAGGCAGCAGCTTTTCCGCTCCTGCCCGCTTGCGTCCGCGCCGCTGCCGCAATTCGGTGATGTCTTCAGTTAGCGCGGCAACCAGCAATTGCTTCGACCAGTCGTCAAAGAATGGATGCACTCGGACACGCATCCACCGAATCGCTCCGCTGGGATGGAGAATGCGAAATTCATAATCCTGCTCCGCTCCCGCACTATCCGCCGCCAGATGTGCACGCACCATCTCACGGTCGTCCGGATGCACCAACTCATGAAAAGCATCCGGATCTCGGAGCAACTCAGACGAATCTCGTCCGAAAATATTCTCGAACGCCGGGCTGATATACATGAAATTTTCCAGCGTTCGAATCGAAAGGATGACAGGGAGCCCCGATGAGATAGCATCGAGGTCTCGAATCGCGGGTGGAAGTTCGGGAAGTATCGAAGAGACGGAAATTCTTGCCGGAGCTCGAATCACACGAATCGCGTCGATCCCGCCCAGCAGGGCCGCTGCGGCGTTCACACCCAACTGATCGAGATGTACTTGCGCCGCTTGATTGACCACGGCAATTTCGCCTTGGCCGTCCAGTACTATGACAGCTTCCTTAAACTGTTCCATCAGTTCTTGAATGGCTGGCCACATATGAAAACTCCTTGGCAGGTTTCAGCCTTCCACAATTGAGATTGAGGCTGATTACAGCAACAGAGCTAGATCACAACAGCAATGTCGAAAGAGACAGTCTCCACCCGTTTCGTTCCGGCAAACTGAAGAACCAGCCGGTATTCTCCCGCCGTCGGGAAACCGAAGGGAAAGCTGAACTCGGCAGGCACGGCGGCACTACCGGTCTCATTCACATGGGAGGATACTAACACATTGCCGCCCAGTGGTAGCAGGCTGCTTTGCGCCATTTCAAACGCTGCCATCGAGATATTGCCGTAAGGATGAATATGCGAGAAGACGCTGAAATCATTCTTCACGAGAGCAAGGTGCGCCGCCATTCCCAGATAGAGCCGCAGGTTCGGGGCCGGATTGCCGTCCGCGTCGAAAACCCGAAAGCGCAACGTCGCCGGCTGATTGGCACGCAACGTCCCCGGCGGATCAAATACAACTTGTCCTCCCCCAGCCAGTGCCACCGTCCTGTCATGCTTGCCATTCATCGGCAACACACTACCCGCGTCATCAATAGAGGAGGATGGCCCTGTCGTGTCCTGCGGCAGTTCCAGACTTGCAGTCAGAGTCTCCGGAAAACCAGACCCATGCACGACATCCGCAAAGAGCCGATACTTTCCCTTGGGCATTTGCGGCAACTCATGAGAGAACTTCCCCGCCTCGCGACGCTCCGGATGCAAGTGAAAGATCGCATCGAGACCAGGCTCTCGAATCGCATAGAGATGCATCAGATGTCCATGATCCGCAACAAAGTCGTCCGTCCCCTTCGGCTGCAACCAGCCACTGCTGGATAGCTGCAAATCCAGGTGCGAACCAGAGAGTGAGGCCTGCATGACAAGCGGCTTATAGATCGATTTCGAATAATCTTTAGACTCAGCATTCCACCAGTCGCGACCAAACCAGATGATCATGATCGACAGCACGACACCACCGGCCATTGCGATGCGGCCGCGCCGGATACGATTGCGATCCGGCTGTTGCTCCGGCCCAAGTTGCGACTCTCGAATTGCCGCTCCCGCAATCCCCGTGACTCCAGCCGCCAGCACCAGCATCAGCAGGGCCAGGATCGAACCCGTCAGGCCATCCATCGTGCTGAGCTTCTGCGAGGCTGCCGGCACCGGGATCGAGACGCTGCCTGCCCCGCGCTCTCCCTCCACCATCGCCCGCACTTGCCACGCACCGGGAAACATGATCCAGAGCCCTCCCGTGAACAGTTGCGGGTCCTCTTTCGACTGCACGGCCCGATCCGGCGTTGGTGGATACTTCGATCCCGCCCCGGTCAGAGTCATCGGCGTGAATTGAATGCTCTTCACGTCCCTCGCTGCCGAACGAATCGAGATTTCGGCAATACCCGGAATCACGATCGGCGGACGAATCGTCACATAGAGAGGATAAGGGCCTGCCAACCCTTCGAAAAACACATCGTTCACACCAACGTGCGCCACGAGAGAAAAGCAGAGCAGTGAAATTGCGAACAATAGTCGTTTCACGATTTTGTTAACGCTTTACCGAGCGCATCCAGTCTCCAAACCCAAGCCCCAGCCTCGACATCCCCACTGCGGCAAGCACTGCCTGCCCCAGCACCAATGCAAATCCTGCCAATACTTTTTCATTCGCCGGCGTAAAAAACAATCCTCGCCGCAGACTGGAATTCGGGTGCACAAAATAACCAAAGTGATTCGATCCAAAGAACCAGTTTTTCGCCCAATCCGACATCAGAAAATTTGCAAACGGCCATTGCACCGCCATCAGCACTCCCACAAAAATCAGCCCGGCCCCGAGCGACTGAAACCACAGTGCCCGGTCCCTGTATCGCTGCCAGAAAAGATCACACACAAAGGCTGGCACAATCAACAAAAGCGGAAACTGCGGCGGCACAAAATAAGTAGTCGGGAAATACACTGGCCCCAGCTTCGGCTCTGCCGGAAACAACGGCAGCAGCCACTGAAATCCCAGTAGAAAAATTGTATAGATCGCGGCCGTGATGGTTGCGGCCCAGCGATGCCCGCTCGCTCTCGACATCGCCGCCAGCACCAGCGGAACCGCTAACGCAACCGTGCGATAGAACCACGCCGTGTGCATCAGTACCCGCGAAGTGAGTTCCAGTATCAGAATCGTCAATGTAATCAGAATCAAACCACCGAGATAAAGAAACAGTTGCTCGAGGCGGCGGCGCTGTTCAATACTCGCCCTGTTCATTTCGCCCAGCGCAAGAATCAGACCACCCGTCTGCACAGAAAGAAACCCAAAGATCAACAGCACATGCGGTGGCGAAATGATCTTTACATCAAGGCCATAAGCGTTATGCCACCAGTCATCAAAGGGAGCCGAAGTCAGCATCGCAACTCCACCCCAGGCCACCAGAAATGCCCCCAGCGGCGCTCGCAATCCAAAGATCCGCACCGCGTGATTTCGATCCGGGTTTCCCACCCCGAAGGTATTCGAAAAAATCAGCCATCCGGCGCTAATGCCTCCAAGCACCCCGCAAAGATAGATGGCAATGTGCGCAGGAGTCCAAAAATTGTCGCGGCCAATCGAGGTATGCCAGGAAATGTCCCAGTGTGCACCAATGATGGCGGAGCTACAGGCCAGCGCCATACACCACACCGTCCAGGGGATGCTTCGTTCGCGTGCAACAGCAAAACTACGAGAACTCAGAGCGTCAACATGCGTGGCCATACCCTCAAGTTTCGCATGTCAAAACTTTTCATTTTGGGATCGAAATATGCGACAGCATCTTCTCGACATATTTGGCAATCACATCTGTCTCCAGATTCACTAGATCACCCGGCTTGCGCTGTTGCAGATTCGTGTGCAGCCACGTATGCGGGATGATCGTAACCCCAACCTCATTACCCTCTACCGTGGCCACAGTAAGGCTGATGCCATCAATTGCGATCGACCCCTTAAAGACCAGGTAACGCTCCAGGGCTTCAGGCAGTGCAATGGTCAGCCACCAATTCCCATCCCCTAAACCCTTGATGGAGACGATCGAAGCCACTCCGTCAACATGCCCCTGCAAAAGATGGCCGCCCAGCCGGGTTGTTGGCAACAGGGACCTTTCAAGATTGACCAGATCGCCTGGCTTCAGCGTCGAAAAATTCGTCCGCATCAGCGTCTCTGGGGCAAGATCGGCAAAGAAGCTCCTCTTCCGTATCGAGATTGCCGTAAGACAAACACCATTGACGCAAATCGAATCGCCTTCGCAAGCATCCTTCACAATCGAAGCCGCCCTCACACGAATGCGGGCACCCGTAGCTTGAGGCGTCAGCGAAACTACTTCACCAACTGTTTCAATCAATCCTGTAAACATCTAATCCTTCTGTATCCACGCTTCCACCGCAAATTCTTCCGGCGCAACCGGATGCAGCCGCACATCGCGCAGCAGAATCGCATCAGCACGTCGCCTCCGTCCCAGTCCACCCGCAATCGGCAAAGATTGCAGGCCGCCGAGAATCTTCGGCGCGTAATAGAAAAACACCTTGTCTACGATTTCGCTATCGAGTGCGCCCCAATTCACCTTGCTCCCCGCTTCGATCATCGCCGACAGATAATTACGCCGCCCCAATTCCTGAATCAGCAGTTCCAGGCTCACGCGTCCACTCGCCGAATCAAACACCACCACTTCAACGCCCTTCGCCTCAAGAGCTTTCCGCCGTGCCGTCGATGCCGCCGTTGTAGTCGCCACCATCACATCGGCGTCCCCGGTCACAACCATTCGGGAGATGAGAGGCAAACGCAGTTGCGAATCAAGCACCACGCGAAGCAAAGGCCTCGCACGCGCCACACCCGATCGATCAGTCAAAAGACAATCATCCGCAAGTACCGTCCCGATGCCCGTAATCATCACATCGCTCCAGTGCCGTAAGCTCTGCACATGGCGGCGCGCCGATTCACTCGTAATCCAGCCCTCGTTATCTTCTGGAGCCGCAATCTTTCCGTCCAGCGTCACGGCGCTCTTCAGCGTTACCAGTGGCCGCTTCGTCCTCATGAAATGAACAAACGGCTCATTGATGCGAGCTGCTTCCACCTGTGCTGAATGATCCATCTCAACGCTGATTCCGGCCTCGCGCATCCGGTGCATGCCACTGCCGGACACAATCGGATTCGGGTCCTGCATGGCAACAAACACATGCCGGACACCCGCTTCAATGAGCGCATCAGCACAAGGCCCCGTGCGTCCATGATGGCTGCACGGCTCAAGCGTCACATAAACATCAGCACCGCGCGCTGCCCCGCCAGCCTGTGCCAGTGCCACCACCTCAGCATGATCGCGAGCCGCGTACTGGTGCGCTCCTCGACCAATCACAATGCCATCGCTGACGATCACACATCCCACACTCGGGTTCGGGCTCGTCTGCCCCATGGACACGCGCGCCAGATCGAGCGCCTCGCGCATAAAAGGATTCAGCCTCTCTATGCGCTCAATTGTCGAATAAGGATGCAACAAATTTGTCCGCCTCAAATGGAACTAAATCTTCAATCTGTTCGCCAACACCCACAAAACGGATCGGCAGATTCATCTCACGCGAGATCGCTACCACTACCCCGCCCTTGGCCGTGCCATCCAGCTTCGTAAGTACAATGCCGGTAACACCCGCGCTCTCCGTAAATTTTTTCGCCTGCTCCAAACCATTCTGCCCTGTCGTCGCATCAAGAACAAGCCATACCTCGTGCGGGGAATCCGGCACAATCCGCTGTGCCGTTCGCGTCATCTTTGCAAGCTCCGCCATCAGATGCACCTTATTGTGCAATCGCCCCGCAGTGTCTACGATCACCAGCGTAGAATTCCGCGCCTGCGCAGCCTGTAGCGCGTCATACACAACCGCACTCGGGTCCGACCCCGACTGTTGCCGGATCATATCCACCCCGCTCCGCTTCGCCCAAACCTCAAGCTGTTCAATCGCCGCCGCTCGAAAAGTATCTGCGGCACAAATCAGCACAGACTGTCCATCGCTTTTGAATCGATGAGCCAGCTTGCCGATCGTAGTCGTTTTCCCAACACCGTTCACGCCAACAATCATCACCACCGTAGGTGGTTTCGCCGCCCATTTCATCGGCCGCTCGTTCGCTTCGAGAATATCCAGCAGTTGTTGCCGGATCATCGATCTCAACTCGCCGGCATCAGAAAGTTGCTGACGCTCCACCCGTTGCCGGATGCTTTCCAGGATCTCCGTCGTCGTCTTGACCCCGATATCGGATCCAATCAGCGAGTATTCCAGTTCCTCAAGTAAATCGGGGTCGATCTCCTTGTGGCCGTGAATTAAATTATCGAGGGATCCAACAAGTCCGCTACGTGTTTTTTGGATGCCTTGCTTGAGGCGGTCCAGTAGGCTGCTCATGTGTGGGTAAAGACCAGTGTAACCGTCTCGCTGCTGGCTTAGAATAGAAGCTTGATCCCAAGCGAAGTAACTACAACCAGCGACTACACTCTCCGCGACCAGCAGCGCATGACCCGCGCTGTCAATTATTTTCAGTGGCAGGCCAAACTTGCCATGGCTCCCCTCGGCCGTCGCGTGGTCGAGGTTGGCTGCGGCATCGGCAATTTCACCCGCATGATTGCCGACCGCGACCTCGTCATCGGCGTCGACATCGAGGCGGCCTGCATCACCGAACACGAGCTCCGTTTCGCCGGGCAAGCCAATGTCCGCTCGCTCCTCCTCGATGCCATGAGCCCCGACTTCCACAACCTCAAACAGGACTCGCCCGACAGCATCGTCTGCCTCAACGTCCTCGAGCACATCGAAGATGACCTCGGCACTCTCAAGGCTTTCGCTTCCATTCTTCCCAAAGGTGGCAAGGCCGTGCTCATCGTGCCCGCCTTCATGGCTCTCTACGGCCCCATCGACAAATATCTTGGCCACTATCGCCGCTACACCTGCGCCACCTTTGCCGCTACTGCAAATGCCGCCGGCTTCAACGCACCCGTCTTGCGCTACATGAACACCATCGGCTTTTTCGGCTGGTGGGCGAACGCAAAAATCCTCAAGCGGACAGAACAAAGCGAAGGGCAAATCGAACTCTTCGACAAACACATTGTCCCCCTCCTCGAAAAAATCGAAGGCGCAATCTCCCCGCCCTTCGGGCAAAGTGTTTTCGCCGTTCTAGAGAAACGATAGGCACTGGTTACGAAATTGAAGATCTCCATCATCATCCCCGTCTACAACGAAGTAAACGTGCTCCCCATGGTTCTCGACCGTGTGATGAAAGCAGCCATCCCTGTTGGCTGCGAAAAAGAAATTGTCATCGTCGACGACGGCTCTACCGACGGAACCTCCGAAGTCCTCGACCGCTACAAAGACCTCGTCATCATCCATCACTCCGTCGAAAATTTCGGCAAAGGTGCAGCCATCCGCATTGGCATCCGCAAAGCCACCGGCGACGTGGTCCTCATCCAGGACGGCGATCTCGAATACGATCCCAACGACTACATGCAGGTCCTCCAGCCCATCGTCGATGGCACCGCCACTGTGGTTTATGGCAGCCGTTTCCGTGGAAACCTCCAGGGTATGAAATTCGCCAACTGGCTTGCCAACAAGCTCCTCACCACTGCCACAAACCTGCTCTACCAGGCCCGCATCACCGACGAAGCCACCGCCTACAAAGCCTTCCGCATGGACGTGCTCCGCGCCATGCGCCTCCGCTGTCTACGCTTCGAATTCTGCCCCGAAGTTACCGCCAAGGTGCGCCGCCTCGGACACACCATCCATGAAGTGCCCATCCGTTACAACGCCCGTGGCATCCTCGAAGGTAAAAAAATTCGCTGGCAGGACGGCTTCCAGGCGATGTGGACCCTTGTTAAATACCGATTCGTACCCATGGAAAAGCCCGCCCTTGAATCAGCCCCGTCCGTCGCACAGGGAGCGAGCCCCGCGGCGTGAGCCCCACTACCTGGATCTGGTTCCCCGACTGGTGGCTGCACAACCTGGAAACTCTCCAAAGCCAGTTGCAGGAGCCCACTTTCAATCCCTGGCTCCTGGTCCGTTATGCCCTCCAGGCACTGCTATGCAGCAGCCCCGTCTGGCTGGCTGATTACCTCTTCGGCCTCGGCCTCCTCCGACTCTTCAAACTAAGACTCAGCGGTGGCTTGAAGTATGCAACAGCGCTAGGCCTCGGCACCGGCTCCGCCGCGCTCGGCATCTTCCTCTTCGGCAGCTTCGGCCGCCTCACCGGCAAAGGTCTGATCGCCTTCACGCTCTTCGAAGCCATACTCGGCCTCTGGCTCGCCTGGCCCGATCTCCGACTGCCCAAATGGCGCTGGCGCTACCTCTGCGCGCTCCCCCTGCTCCTCCTCTACATTCCAGACCTCATGCTGCCCGTCCTCGAATATGACAGCACCATGTATCACATGTCTGCCGCACGCTTCTACATGCAGCAGCAAAAGATCACCTACCACTCCGGCATCCGTTTCAACGCCCAACCGCACCTGCCCGTAATGCTCTACATGCGCCAGTGGTGGCTCACTCAGGATGCCAACCTCATCAAGCTGGTCAACCTCCAGTACCTCGCCATGCTCGCCGGACTTTTTGCCTGGCACGCCCGCCGCTACCGTATCCGATGGGGCATCCTCGCCGCCTTTGCAATCGTCTTTGGCTCCCCCATCTTCGGATACATCGCTCGTCAGGAATACGCCGACTTTGCCCTCACCGCCTGGCTCTCCTCCGGCATCGCTCTCCTGCTCGCACGTGGTGGCAGGTCGCAACACAACCGCCTCCTCGCCGCCGGCCTCCTGCTTGGCTTCGCCGGCTCAAGCAAACTCCAGGGCCTGCTTGTCGTCGCCTGCTTCATCGCCGCAGACGCCCTCATCTTTCTCGGGCAGAAACGCTCCCTCAAGCTCAGCCTCGAGCGGGGCCTCCTGCTCAGTGCCGGCGTCCTGACAACCGGCATTGGCTGGTGGTTCCGTGGCTGGCATTACACCGGCAGCCCCTTCTACCCTTTCCTCAGCGATTCCCCCGACGTCAAAGCACTCTTCCAGGTCAACGCCAATTATGGTGTCGGTCGCGACTGGCTCGCCTTCCTCTCCCTCCCCTGGCACATGATCACCGTCCCCCCGGAAAAATTCGCCGACCTCTTCCGCTTCGGTCCTTCGCTCCTCATCATCCTCACAATCGGCGTCCTCGCACTGTTAAGAAGGCGCACTAAAATCGACTTCGCAACCGCCGTTCTCATTACCGGCAGCCTCCTTTTCACACTCTTCTGGTTCCGCACTGGACAAGTCATGCGCTACGAGGCTTGCCTGCTTCCGCTCTGGGCAATCCTCCTGCTCGCCTCTCTTGCCCGCCTCAATTGGCGCAACCCGATCCTCCCTCTTCTCTGCCTTCCTCTTCTGCTCAGCACCAGCATCCTCACCAGCAACCCCATCCGCTACGGCGTTCCGCCTCCCGTCACCTGGCCTGCTACACAGTCGGTCCTCAACGCAGTCCTCCCTTATTACCGCGCCACACAGGCTGCCTCCCGTGTTGTCGGCAAAAACGACATGGTTTACACCTGGTTCTGCGATGACATCCGCGCTTACGCCCCCGGCAAATCCTACGGCGACTGGTTCGGTGGCTACACCTACACCTGGCTCGGCAACGTCCACACCGGCACACCCATCAGAGACCCAGCCACTATGATTGCCCGCCTCAAATCCGAAGGCTTCCGCTTCATCATCCTCGACCGCCATCGTGCCGCAACTTTCGCCACTATCTACGGCGGAGACTTCCTCCAGTCCGGCATCGTCAAACCCTTTGTAAAAGTTCCCGGTACGGAAACTGTCTATGACGACGGCAGATACGCCGTCTTTCGTCTAACCTGAATAGGTGATGAAGCAAAAGTGCATACTCGCCCTGTTGGCCTCCTGCCTGATGAATTCCTGCGTCAGTGAAAAGGAAAAATCGCCAACGCTGCCTGATGCGAAAATCGAAAAGCTCGTTCCGGACAAAGTGGTCGAGGGTCAGCCCTTTCAAACACAACCAAATGGTGCCAGCGCCCTCAGTGTCCTGGGCAGCAACCTCGTCAAAGGCTCGCGTATCAAGTTGAATGGAATGCCCCTGGAAACCGCCTCCGGAGACGGCTCTGCTCTCGCTGCTCTCGTTCCGTCTGAAATGTTTGCCAAGCCCGGCAACTATATCGTCAGCGTCGAAACTCCCGACGGACGCAGCACTAACAACCTCACCTGGATGGTCCTTCCAAAAACCGGCCCCGCTCCAGAAATCCGCACCATCCATCCCGACAATACGGTTGCTGGCAAGGGCTTCAATATCCAACCCAACGGCATCTCGGCATTGGGCATGACCGGTGCCAACTTCCTGCCGGGAGCAAAGATCCTCTTCAATGGCAAAGAGCTCGATACCAGTTTCGGCGGTGTCGACCAATTGGGTGCCATCGTACCCCCAACCGAATTCGCTAAACCAGGCAAAGTTAAGATCACTGTCAAAAATCCGGACGGCAAATTGAGCGCAGCCAAAGACTTCACCATCTCCAACTGATGTCGCGATTCAACCCATGGGCTGCGCCCACCATCCTGCTGCTGGCAGTCGTCTTGCTCAGCGCTGCCACCCTTCCCTGGATTCCTACCCTCGGCCTCGAATACGACGAAGCTCACTTCCTGCCCTCCGCACTTAAAATTGCCAACGGCGCTGAAGAAAAACTCCCCTTGCCCTGGGGCATCACCGTGGCCCACAGGCCCATTCCACTCATGACCATGCCCTATGTGGGCGCTCTCGATTCTTTCGTTTACGCCGCCTCCTACCGCCTCTTCGGCGCAAGCGTCATCGTCTCGCGCACAACCAACCTGCTGCTTGGAATCGCCATCTTCACCCTCGCTTACCTCCTGGCCAGACGCAATGCCGGCATTTGGGCCGGTGCCTTCACGCTAGTCCTGCTGCTCGCCGACGTCGAACTCGTACTACACATCCCCACCAACTTCGGGCCCCTCCTCCTCCAGCAACTTTTTACACTCGGCGCAATTCTTTGCCTCGACTCCTGGTGGCGTGGAGGCAAACGCTGGTACTTCTTTCTCGCCGTGGCGCAACTCGCCCTCGCCTTTCATGAGAAACTCACCTTCCTCTGGATCCTCAGCTCGCTCGCTGTCGCCATACTCATATTCCATCCCAAGCTGAGCTGGCAGCGCAGTCGCTGGTGGTACACGCCATTCGCTCTACTTTTAGCCCTCGCAATCCTCAGCCCGATTCTCTACTTTGCCTACGCCGCTCCCGAAGTGATTCTCGGCTTCGGCAAACAAAACACTCGCCTGCCCCTCACTTGGTCCAGCGTAATATCAGACCGCTGGCAAGCCTTCGACCTGATGCTCCGTGGCACCTGGACCATGGATTTCACTGCCGGTCCCGTTCCACCCAATCTCCACCGCAGCATCGCGCTCCACCTCCTCTTCTTTGGCGGACTCCTCGCCGCGCTCTGGACCCGCAACAAAATGGCCCTCATTCTCTACACCACGGCCTCAGGGGTCTGGGCCTGGAATCTCATCTTCCCCGACGCCGGGCGCATGCACCACATCCTCCTCATGGCTCCGCTCTGGCAGGCGGCCTCGGCCATCGCCCTTTGCTCCCTCTCACTTCCCTTACGCTCCATTGCAGTGCTCACACTCCTCTGGGCGGCTTCTGATGCTGCGCACTGCTACCAGTGGTACATTCCTCGCGTCGCAGCAACAGGCGGTATCAATCACTGGAGCAACATGACTGTCGCCGCCACTAAGTGGTTGACCGCCAGGCCCAGCCTTTCGCCAGTCGCAACTTCCTGGGGCATCGCCCGTCCCGTCTACGTCTTGAGCGGAGGCAAATCCGATCCCTTCGAAGTAAACGTCGACAGCGAACCTGAAGTTGCGAAGACGCTGATCGAGAGAGAGCGGCAGCTCTGGCTTGTCTCCAGTGTGATGCCCTCCAACGAACAACAATGGCAGCGCGTCGTTACACTTGCCGCCGCTCTTGGCAAATTCCCCAATCAGGTTGCCAGCTTCCCTTCCCTGGACGGCAAGGTACACATCGCCGCTTACCGTTTCGACCTGCCAGATACTCTTCCATCGAAATGGCTCCCACAGCAGCAGACAGAATTTCCCCTCCACCCCAAATGGCAGATCCTCCGCTTCCATCTCGATGGCGTCGCCGATCAGCAACCAGAGAACATCGCCATCCAGTGGCTCGACGCCCAGGGCCAAATCCTCTGGACCGATTCGCGCCCCTTCGAATGGGTCCCGCACATTCACCCAACTTCCACCTTCGAATTCGGCACAGCTCTTTGGCCAAAAAGCTTCACCCGAATCCGCAGGCTCACCGGCACCCCAACGAGAGTAAAAATCGAATCCAGCTTGCGCACCGCCAAAATTACCAAAATTGAAATCGGTCTTCCATGAAACTTGTTCTCCTCCTTGCCTGCTGCGCCCTTAACTCCCTCGCCCAGTGGCAGCCGCTCGAGCAGGCCATCCGGCTCGAAGTCGAAAAGCACCATCTGCCAGCCCTGTCTCTCGCGATCAGCGATGGCGAAAAAACGATCTACCGTTCCACCGCCGCTTCTGCCACTGATAAGTCCCTCTACCGCGCTGGCTCGATTACCAAGCTCTTCACAGCCATCGCCATCCTGCAGCTCGTTGCTGCAGGCAAGCTCGATCTCGACCAACCCGTCACCCTCTACCTCCCCGATCTCAGCTTCAAGAACTCATTCAACACCCAACCCACCCTGCGACGGCTTCTCTCCCACCGCGCCGGCATTGTCCGCGAACCAGGCAAGGGCCACTACTTCGACCAAACTCCGTCCACATTGCGCGAAGTAACAACCAGCCTCAATGGCACCAGTCTTGTCTACGCTCCCGGCACCGTTACAAAATACTCAAACGCCGCCTACAGCCTTCTTGGCGATGTCATCGAAAGAGTCAGCGGATCATCCTACGAAGCTTATTTGCGCCAGCACATCTGGCAACCAATCGGCATGCAGGATACCTATCTTCAGGCCGCCAAAGTCCCCGCTGGCCTCTTGCCCAAAGCCATCATGTGGACTCTCGACGGCCGCGAATTTCCAGCCCCGGTCTTCGACCTCGGCACAGCTTCCGCCGGCAACCTCATCACCTCAACAGAAGATCTCCTTCGTTTCGCCCGCTGGTTGATGCGCAACAAATCATTCGCCGCCATGTCGATCGCTCAAGAAGGTGGCACGCGCTTCGGCCTCGGCTTCGCCCTCGAAAAATGGGGCGCAGACCAGGTCGTCGGGCATGGCGGCGCGGTCTATGGATTCTCAGCTCTGCTAGAAATCATCCCCGAACGCAAGTGGGCTGCAGTCGCCTTCGCCGCTAAAGATTCCGTCGATTTCTCACTCCATCCATTGCTCCAGTTTGCCGCCAACCCCACTACTCCTTACAAGGCCTCCGCAGCCCCCAACCTCCAGGCCCTCAAGGAGCAGGATCCACAACCAGCCGCCTTCCGCTCAAGCGAACTCGGCGAGTATGGCTGGGATTTCAACAAGCTCTACATCCTCGAACATGCCGGCAAAATCAATGCCCTCGTCGAGTGGTTCTCTCTTAGCCAGCTCGAACCTCTAGGCAAAGGCCGCTACCGCTTCCCCGATCAATCCATGTATGCCGGAGAACTCCTCTCGATCGAAGCCGAAGGCCTCCACCTCGGCCCCGTCTGGTTTCCTCGTCTCCCCGAACCAAACCGCAATTTCCGCGTCCAAATGCAAAAGTCACTCACCGAACTCCTGCAAATCGCCAAGACCAGTACTCCTCCAGTGCAGCCGCCCGGCCTCAGAGCCCCAGACCTCGTCAACTTGCGCGCCCTCTCACAAACAATTCATTTCGACATCCGCTATGCCACCAGCAATAACTTCATGGGCACACCCTTGTACTCACAACCCGCTGCCTGGTTCCAGCGCCCTGCCGCAGAGGCCCTGCTCGCCGCCCATCGCACTCTCAGCGCACAAGGCTTCGGCTTGCTGATCCACGACACTTACCGCCCCTGGCGTGTCACCAAAATGTTTTGGGAAGCAACTCCAGAAGCGCAACGCAACTTCGTCGCCGACCCTCTAAAAGGTTCCCGCCATAACCGTGGCTGTGCCGTCGACCTGTCCATTTACGATCTCAAGTCTGGCCGCCCCGTCGAGATGCCCAGCGGTTACGATGAATTCTCTGATCGCGCTTACCCCGATTATCCCGGCGGCACCTCACGCCAGCGTTGGTTGCGATCACTCCTGCGAAATGCAATGGAAGAACAGGGCTTTACCGTGAACGACGATGAATGGTGGCACTTCGACTTCCGCGACTGGAAGCAATATCCAGTCCTGAATCTCAGCTTCGAGCAACTCGGCTCGCACTGAACTTCGATTCCACCCACAGCAGCAACAGCAGCAGGAATACAAGCAGGCTGCACCAGAACGGCACCATCATTGCCGCAGCTTCACTCGACCAGTCTGCCCAAAACGCAATCAGCGCAGGTGCAAGAAATCCGCCCAGCATGCCCAACCCGAAAATCCCGTGAAACAGGCTCGAATGATATTCCCGGAACCGGTCCCCGATTCGCTCTACCAGTAACGGATATACAAACGAGAATCCCAACGCAGACAATGCCAGTCCCAACACCGCTCCAAGAAAATTATTCGTACTGCTGAAGACCAGAATCCCCAACCACGACATGGCCGCACTTGCCAGCAACAATCGCCGGTGCGGAAAATATTGCAATAGCGCTTGTGCAGCAAATCGCCCGCCCAGCAATGCCAGACAGTAAAAACTCAAGAAGTACAATGCCGCCGAAGGGCTCATCCCCGCCCGCAAAATCAGATGCAGCGCCGCCCACTGCAACACGGATAACTCGGCCGCCGTCTCAAAAAACAGCAACGCCGCAAACAGCACGTGCACAGGGCTTTGAGATTCCCGAAACACTTCTTTGAAGCCCAAATCGATGATCTCGGTTTCCGCCGGCATCCCACGCCGGTAAAAAAATACCGCTACCCCAACAGGAACCAGAGCCAGTAGCAGATAGAGCCCATGGAATCCCATCCACGAATAAGAAAGTGCGCTCAGAAGGGCCGGCAAAAACGCTCCTAGCCCCATCAAGCCCCCAGCAAGATTCACAGTAGCCGCAGGATCTTGCTCATAGAGCCGCCGCAGCAACTGGAATGTCGCCGCCATAATTCCGCCTTGCGCCAGCCCGATCAGGAACAGAGAAAAGTGCCTCGCAAGCTGTGGCGAAGGTGGGCCGCTAAATTCCACCATCGTCATTCCGATCGAAGCAACTACCATCGACGCAGTCAACAACCGGTGTGCCCCAAACCTCGCCAAAAAGTATCGGCTCAGCCGCAAAGCCACCAGCACTCCCGCCGCAAAACTCAAAAAGTGCAATCCAATCGCTACATACGGTGGCTGCAAATGGTACTTCCAGACCGGCAGTGCGGTTCCTGGAATCGAAAGCAGTACTCCAATCAGGAAAAATCCTAGAAACGCCCTCCGATTCGCTTCAGCGAGCGGTGCTACTGCGACCGGAACCCTTAGGGGCGCTTCTGCTGGCGTTGCCACACCTAGATTCTAAGCACAATTTCCTGTCTTCCGTGCACTCAGACTTCTTAGAATAATCATCCAGTGCAACAGCACTACAACAGAGAGGCTGATAACCTCCATCACCACAATCTGTAGTGCAGTACCTCTTTTTTTCTTGACGACTTCTCAAATCCAATTTATGATCAGGACATCACTGACAGTGAGAGACAGTGAGCGACAGAGAGAGGGGGTGGTCCAGTCGAAATGATCAATGCTTGTAAATTAGATGAGATCTTGCGTGAGGTGATGGCCTGCTAGCGCAGGCTTGATCTTCGGAGGGCTCCGGCAGTGGTCGGAGTTGTTGCGATTGTAGGCCTGTTGCCTTACGCACTATGGGCTTGTAGAATCCCGTTGACTAGCCTCTTGGCCGGTCAACGGGATTTTTTGCTTCTAGCGTCCTTCTTCTGTAAGCCGGTTCCTGTTACGACAAGACTTGCGTCCTGCCGCAGGCAATCATTCCTCTAGGCGGCATATTACTACGCCGCTCCAGCAGCCTACCCGGGAGTCATAGCGAGACGGGCCGCCTCTGCTCCCCTATTTGGCCTTACTCCACGTGGGGTTTTCCCTGCCAGGTCCGATTACTCGGCCTGCGGTGCGCTCTTACCGCACCTTTTCACCCTTACTCCCAACTTGCGTCAAGAGCGGTACATTTTCTGTGGCACTATCCGTCCAAATCGCTTTGAGCGATCCAGCCCGGCCGTTAGCCGGCACGCCGCCCTGCGGAGACCGGACTTTCCTCCCCATCCATCCAACAATGTGAATGAATACGGCGATTGCCCGAAGAAGGACTAAAGGGATTGTACCATCGGGCCGATAGACCACTAGTACTAAATGAGATCATGCCGCCGCGCTGTCTCAGAGCTAAACCCAAAGAGTCCTATAAGTACTTCACCTGAATCTCATTGAAAACTCAGGTGAATTCAGAATTTCCTTGCAAGAATTTCGAATTTGTACTAATCTTAGATCTTCACGGGCTATGCCTAAAGTACCGTGACAAACGGAGGAATTTAAATGAAACGCTTTATCTCAACAATTTGCCTGCTGGTCGGAGCCTCCGTGGCATCCTACGCAGGCGCCATCACTTCAGCTGCTGGAACAAGTCTGCTCGGCGGAAGCGCCGTTTTGCAGGATTTCAACGCCCCTAGCCAATTCCCTGCTGGAGCCTTTACTTCTCTGCCCCAAACGAACTTGTCGGGTGTGAGCATCGTAGCCGCTGCCGGACCGGGCCCAAACAACACCGGCTCCAAGGGTGCTGTTAGCTTCGTAACCGCTGGTCAGCAGTACATTACAAACTTTGACACCAGCTTTGGTGGAACTGTCGGTAACGCCCTCAGCTTCGCCGGTTCACTCACCTTCACCTTTGCAGCGCCGGTTAGCGAATTCTTGATTGATTACGGCGGTAATGCTTCTACCTCCAACACCTTCACGGTAAATGGCGTAACCACTGCCCTTGCGGTTGGCAATGGCCAAGTCGGCTTTACCTCCGGCTCAGCCAATATCTCGTCAGTCACCTTTAACTTTGTTGGCTCCTCCTTTTCAGGCCTGACATCCCTCAGCGGAGATGAAGTGCAATTCGACAACCTCCGCACCTTCGGTGCCGGTATCGTGAGCTCCAGCTCTGGTGGTGGTACCTCGAGTGGTGGTTCAACAATTCCCGAGCCCTCAACCTACGCCATGATCGGCGCTGGTCTCCTCGCTCTCGGCTACAACCGCCGCAAGCGCTAACTCAATCAGCTTTTTGTTAAAAAGGCCGCCTTCGGGCGGCCTTTTTCTATTTCAGGGCATCATGCTTGCATATAATAACTGTATGTACAAGGTCTTCTTGGGGCTAATCCTCTGGGCGCTTAACCTGTTCTCGCAGGACGGACCACAAGTCCTCAAAGAGAATTGTGCTCCCTGCCACGGCGCTACCACTCTCGTTTCGTCCGGCCTCAATCTCACCTCCCGCGATCTCGCTCTCAAAGGTGGTTCCCGCGGCCCTGCCATACTCCCCGGTAACGCACTATCAAGCAAAGCATTTCGCTTCGCGGCCCATCTCGAAGAACCGCACATGCCCCCCAACAAGCCGCTTAGCGATCCGCAGTTGAAAATCCTCAAGGATTGGATCGACCATGGTGCCGACTGGAAAAACACCACAACCCTCGACACGACAGAAGCAGCAGCCGCCCTCTCCCGCCTCGAAGATCGCCCAATCAAACCGCAGGAACGCACTTGGTGGGCCTTCCAAAAGCCGGTCCGTCGCGAATTGCCCTCCCAAAGCAAAAATCCCGTCGACGCCTACCTCCGCGTCAAATGGGAGCAGAAAGGCCTCACCAGCTCCGTAAAGGCCGACCGCCGAACTCTGATCCGCAGAGCCTACCTCGACATTATCGGGATCCCGCCCACCCGCGAACAAATCGCCAACTTCCTCTCCGACACCAACCCCAAGGCATGGGAAAAACTGGTCGATCAGCTCCTCGCTTCCCCTCATTACGGTGAACGCTGGGCTCGCCACTGGCTCGACGTTGCCCGTTACGCCGACTCCGGCGGTTACGAATACGACCGCGATCGCGACAACGCCTGGCGCTATCGCGACTATGTGACCAATAGTTTCAACACCGACAAGCCCTACGATCTCTTCCTCAAAGAACAACTCGCCGGCGACGAATTCTGGCCCGATTCCCACGAAGCACGTATCGCTACCGGATATCTCCGCCTCGGCCCTGAAAACAATCTCAAGAACGAACAAACCCGCCTCGATGAACTCGACGACGTGGTCGTCACCACCGCAAATTCCCTCATGGCCATGACCGTCGGTTGCGCCCGTTGCCACAACCACAAATTCGACCCCATCCCGCAAAAAGACTACTACCGGATGCAGGCTGTCTTTTACCCCACCCTGGCCGAAGAAAAGCCGCTCGTCCCTGAATCTGAAGTCGCCGCCCACAAAGAGGCCGTCAAGCAAAATCAGGACCTGCAAGCCCCGCTCAAAAAAGAGCTCGACAAACTCATCAAGCCCTACAAAGACGCTTACATCGCTGAAAAGAAGGCCGCCCTTCCCGACTACATGAAGCAGTCTCTCGCCACCCCTGCCGATCAACGCAGCGAAGGCCAGAGGCTGAACGTCGCACAAATCGAAAAGACCCTCATGGGCACACCAGAAACTCTGCCCGATCGTTTCAGCCCCGTCGACAAGGCCCGTTATACCGGCCTCCAAAAGCAGATCGCCGACCTCGTCAAGCAGATGCCGCCCCCCCTCGCCACGGCTATGGCGATTACTGAAAAAGGCCCCGATCCGCCTCCCAGCTATTTCCTCCATACCGGCAATCAGAAGGGCTCCCTTATGCAGCCTGGAGTCCTCAGCGTCGCTCTCGACGGCGAATGGGCCTTCCCTGCCCCTCCCGCCGGTGCCAAAACCAGCTTCCGTCGCGCCGGTTTCGCCAATTGGATCACCAGTCGTGACAACCCCCTCACCGCCCGCGTCATGGTCAACCGCCTCTGGCAGCATCACTTCGGCGAAGGCCTCGTCCGTACTCCCAATAATTTCGGCAAGATGGGCGAGCGTCCTTCTCACCCCGAACTCCTCGACTGGCTCAGCGTCGAATTCATGGAGAACGGCTGGCACCTCAAGCCCATCCACAAACTCATCCTCATGTCCGACGCCTACCAGATGGCCAGCAACGACATCCAGTCCAACCTTGAAAAAGACCCCGAAAACCGCCTCATCTGGCGCATGCCCCGCCGTCGCATCGAAGGCGAAATCCTCCGCGATTCCATCCTCGCTGCCGCTGGCTCTCTCGACACATCGGTAGGCGGCCCCGCATTCTTCCCCTACATCGATCCCTCTCTCTTCCAGGCCTCCTCAAAACGCAATTGGATCGGCAGACCCGACAGCGACCCCGCCACCTGGCGCCGCAGCATCTACGTTTTCTCAAAACGCAGCATCCCGCTTCCCATGTTCGAGGTCTTTGACAAGCCCGACACCATCGGCTCCTGTGCTCGCCGCAACCGCTCCACCGTAGCCCCGCAGGCACTCATCCTGATGAACAACAGCTTCGTCAACCTGCAGGCACAACACTTCGCCTCGAGGCTCGAAAAAGAGTCCGGTGGCAATCAGCAACAACTCATCTCGCTAGCCTTCGAACACGCCCTCGCCCGCCCGCCCAGCAACGCAGAGCGAAAGCGGGCAACCGAATTCCTCGCCCAGAGCAAAGACGCACTAGTCGACTTCTGCCAGGCCCTTTTCAACTTCAACGAATTCGTCTACATTCTCTAAGGAACACCAATCATGCAACAACGATTCTGGTCCCGCAGGCAACTTCTCAACCGCGTCGGTGGAGGCTTCGCCGGCCTTGCCGCAAACGACCTCCTCCACGGCGCTTCCCTCATGTCGCCCCGCCAGCCCCACTTTCCGGCCAAAGCCAAAGCCGTGATCTCGATCTTCTGCTACGGCGGCGTCAGCCACATCGACACCTTCGACCCCAAACCCTACCTCGTCAAACATGCCGGCGAAACCATCCCGGGCAAGAACATCACGCCATCTCAAGGCACCCCCGGCGGCCTCATGCCCTCGCTCTGGGAAACTCAAAAGCACGGCCAGTGCGGCATGGATGTTTCAACACTTTTCCCTCATGTCGCCAAGCACGTCGACAAGCTCGCCCTGATCCGTTCGATGTATTCCAAATCTAACGATCACGCCCCCGCACTCTACCAGATGAACACTGGTTTTATTCAGGCCGGCTATCCGTCAATGGGCAGTTGGGCCACCTATGGCCTCGGCACCGTCAATCAGAATCTTCCTGCTTTCGTTGTCTTTAGCGATCCGCGCGGAGGCCCCATCGGAGGCGCTCCTAACTGGGGCAACGGCTTCATGCCCGCCGCCTACCAGGGCACCCAGTTCCGCGCCACAGGCGACCCCATCGTCGACCTCAAACCACCCAAAGGTATGGATGATGCCCGACAAAAGCGCTGGCTCGCCTTCCTGCAAAAGTTGAACGAAGAGCACCTCGAAAAGAACCCGCAGGACAACGAACTCTCCGCCCGCATCGCCTCCTACGAACTCGCTTACCAGATGCAGACAGAAGCGAGCGATGCCGTAGACCTCAACAAAGAATCAGCCGCCACACGCGAAATGTACGGCATCGACAACAAGAACAGTGAATACGTCGGACGCCAGGCCCTCATGGCCCGCCGCCTTGTCGAGCGTGGTGTTCGATATGTGCAGATCTTCTCCGGTGGCGGCAACTTCCAGGAAAGCTGGGACGCCCACTGGGACATCCGCGAAAACCACGGTCAGCACTGTGCTGAAACAGACAAGCCCATCGCCGGCCTCTTGCAGGATCTCGAGGCCCGCGGTCTCCTCGATTCCACGCTCGTCATCTGGCACGGCGAATTCGGACGCTTGCCTATTTCACAACGCATGGATGGCCGCGATCACAACCCCTACGGCTTCTCCATCTGGATGGCCGGCGGCGGCGTCAAAGGCGGCACCATCATTGGAAGCACTGACGAATTCGGCCTCGCCGCTCAAGAAAACAAAAAGTCGGTCAACGATGTCCACGCCACGGTCTTACACTGTTTGGGCTTCGACCACACCCGCCTCACTTACCCTTACAACGGCCGCCAGATGCGCCTTACCGACGTAGAAGGCGAAGTCATCAAAGAGATCCTCGCTTAGCAATCTCATAAGCAACACCCAGGTCACGAGCCAGCGATTCCAGCCTCGGGTCCGCAGTCCAGAGCGGCAGTCGTCCAACTCTCGCCGATGCAAGCAGATGGATATCGATCCATCCAGCGCCCCGCCCATGCAGTCCGCGAGATCTTACGAACTCAACCACTTCAGAATGCGCAACCGTCTCAACCTGGTGCATTCGCTCGTAGCTCGCCAGGAGCAAATGACGGCCTCCCCTGTCCCCGATCAGAAGCTCTCCGTAGATCAGTTCATGCCCAACCACTTCATCCTGCGCCAATAGCTGCTCGAGTTCCGCCGCAAACGGCGCACGATTCGCTAGAAATCGAATCCAGACCGAGGTATCGACAAGAACCATTAAGCGATCCTTTGCCTTGCCGACTTCTCCTCCCTGCGCCGCGGGACATCTGCCTGCTTCATCTCTGATCCGCGAAGTGCCCGCAGCCGCTCATAAGCCGCACGGCGCACCAGCGCCTCAAGCCCAAGCCTCACTGTCTCTGTATCCGTACTGGCTCCGCAGGCTGCTTTCGCCGCTTCAAAGAGCTGGTCATCCACGTTCAGCGTTTTCTTCATACATCTGAAATTACCATACGAATATGGCTATTTGAGCCATACTTCTTGCGCATCAAGCAATGTGATGCAATTCCTGAATCACATTGACTCATTTTTTGCTACACTACGAACATGACCATCTCTCTGCGCAATCTACCCCCAGAAGTCGAACTGGCAATCGTGGACAAGAGCCAGCGTGAAGGCATCAGCTTGAACAAAGCAGCCACTCAACTCCTCGCCCTAGCCCTAAACCCTCAAAAACGCAACACCGACTTCGACGAATTCGTCGGCACTTGGAGCCACGAAGCAGCAGCCCAGTTCAACGACGCGCTCGCCTCAATGAGAACCATGGATCCGGAAGACTGGAAGTCGTGAAGGCACTCCTCGACACTTCCGCATATTCTGGCCTCATGCTGGGAGATCCAGAGATCCTCGCCCTCCTCGCAAACTCGACCCAGGTTCTGGTCCCTTCTGTGGTGTTGGGCGAACTATACAGTGGCTTCCGCAGAGGCAGTCGCCAGAACCAGAACGAAATCCAGTTACAAGCCTTCCTTCGTAAACCGTCCATCTCGGTCGTCGATGTAACATCCGAAACAGCTTTGCGCTATGCCGAAATAGATACCTACTTGTTCTCAAAGGGCAGCCCGATCCCTCGCAATGATGTTTGGATTGCCGCTCTCGCACTGGAACACGGCTGCGTACTCATTACTCGCGACGCCCATTTCCGCGAGTTGCCCCTCCTTCCAATTCGTCCTTAAGAAAATCACGACTGGGACTCCGCAGCATGTTCCTGATTCTTCGTCGCGTCTTCAAGTCCGCATCCCCACTAGTGCCACGACCGCTTGAATGCGTTCGTATGCTGGCACCCGATTCCGCTGCCTTCGCGATACCGAACCGCGACCGTCAGGGAGTCGGCCTTGGCGGTCGAAACACTAGCAAATAATTGGCAGTCAACCGGCGAGCGGCAACACTTCCAACTCAATCCGCATTCCTCGCCGTATCGAGTTCAAAGTCCTGCTGTAATCCCAGCCGCAACGCCATTAGCGCGCTCACCACGCAATGACTGCATCAGGCTCGATTGCTTCGACGCGTAACGGTCAAATAACAATTCGGTCTCGCGGTCCTGTAATGACCGAATCAGACCCTATTCTACTTTTCGCAATACCAGAGTTGCGGAGCCTCAACTTCAGTGGGTCAACCCGACAAACTCTCCAACTGACAATCCCGCCCCTCGAAGAATCGCTCGCAGCGTTCCGCGATCCAATTCCCGATGATCTGGCACCACTACCTGAGCAAAAGGAGAATCCCGACGCAACACCATGTGGCTCCCTTCTTGACGGCGCAATCGAAAACCGGCTTTCTCTAGTGCTTTAACGCATTCGCGGCCAGAAATGCTCGGGAGCTTACTCACACCGCAACCAGCAATGTATCGAATCGCTCTTCAGGTACCGGTAATTGATCTTCCTCGAGCACGGCAATGTAAAGCCGAATCGCCTCTCGGATATGATCCACTGCCTCTTCCCTCGTCGCGCCCTGACTGACGCACCCTGGCAAGCTCATACATTCCGCTACCCACTGCCCATCTTCGCCTTTGTAAACTACGGCTTGTCTCATTTGTTCTCATCGTAGCCCAACATAAGCCGAGCCATGTAGAATCAAACGGAATGCCTCTTACCCCCGGCGACAAAATCGGCCCCTACGAAATCCTCTCTCCCCTCGGTACTGGCGGCATGGGCGAGGTATACCGTGCCCGCGACCCCAAACTCAACCGCGAAGTCGCCATCAAAGTCCTCCCTTCTTCTCTAGCCAACGACGCCGACTACCTAACCCGCTTCCAGCGCGAAGCTCAGTCCCTCGCTGCCCTCAACCACCCCAACATCGCCACCATCTTCGGCCTTGAACAAAACGCGATCGTCATGGAGCTCATCGAAGGCCAAACTCTCCAGGGCCCGCTCCCACTCGCCCAAACCCTCCCTATCGCCAAACAGATCGCCGAAGCCCTCGAAGCCGCCCACGACAAAGGCATCATCCACCGCGACCTCAAACCCGCCAACATCAAACTCACCCCCGAGGGCATCGTCAAAGTTCTCGACTTCGGCCTCGCCAAAGCCATCGAAAAATCCGCCACTCCCACCAGCGCAGACTCGCCAACACTCACCGTCCGCGCCACTCAAGCCGGCCTCATCCTCGGCACCGCCGGCTACATGTCGCCCGAGCAAGCCGCCGGCAAGCCCGTAGATCGCCGCGCCGACATCTGGTCCTTCGGAGTGGTCCTATGGGAACTAATCACCGGCAAGCGCCTCTTCAACGGCGAAACGGTTTCCCACACTCTCGCCGACGTCATCAAAGGCGACATCGACTTCAACGAAATCCCTGCCGGCCCTATCCGCGATCTCATCCGCCGCTGCCTAGACCGCAACATCAAAAACCGACTCCAGCACATCGGCGAAGCCCGCATCGCAATCGACAACTACCAGGTAAATCCCACTGTACCTGTCCCACCACCATACCCCCGATACGCGAACTGGCTGCTCGCAGCGCTACTAATCGCCATTACTGCAACCGGCACTTGGTACCTGACTCGCAAGCCCTCAGTCGCTTCGGAACAGCCCTTCGTCCGCCTCAACATAGACCTCGGCCCTGACGCCTGGCCTTATTCTCGTTTCAACTATGGTGCCCCGTTCGCAATCTCTAAAGACGGCAACCGGATCGCCTTCCTCGTCCGTGGTGCTGGCTCGAAGCCAGTGCTCGCAACTCGAACATTAGATCAAGAGCAGATGACAATTCTCAGTGGCACTGAAAACGCGGTGACCCCGTTCTTTTCTCCAGATGGCCAATTCATTGCCTTCGCTGCAGATGGCCAATTGAAAAAAGTTCCGGTTGGAGGCGGTGGAGTTACTGTAATCTGCGATGCTTCGGTCCTCCGGGGAGCAAGTTGGGGAGAAAATGGTGATATCGTCGCGGCTTTGGACAACCATAGTGCGCTAGCAATCGTCCCGGCGATGGGCGGCACGCCGACCCAATTGACTTCTCTCACTCAAGATGAGAAGACCCATCGCTGGCCTCAAATGCTCCCTGGCGGCAAAGATGTCCTCTTTATGGCAGGTATTGCGGGCCTCTATGACAATGCAACGATTGAGGTCCAGTCCATTGAAACAGGCAAACGAAAGCTGCTGCACAGAGGAGGTTACTTTCCTAGATACTTGAAGAGCGGCCATCTGATTTTCATGAAACAGGAGGTGCTCTATGCAGCACCCATGGATCTGAAACGCATGGAGTTGACGGCACCTCCCGTACCGGTATTGCGGGACATCTCCGTCTTCCCTGCTGGAGGCGGAGTCAATCTTGATGTTGCCTCGAATGGTACGCTGCTCTACCGTTCCACGGACCATGCGGAACAACACTCCTTGAGCTGGATGAGCGAGTCTGGAAATGTTGAGCCCTTTGTGGCTCAGCCCGGTCGTTATCAGTCATTTCGGCTTTCTCCCGACGGTAAGCGCTTGGCTGTCAGCATCAAGGGAAGCGGACTCTTTGTTTACGATTCCGGGCGAAACTCCTTGTCGAGACTCGTGGCTGACTCAAGCCTTGCAGATAAATTGCCAATTTGGACGCCGTCGGGAAATGAAATCATTTATCGAGGCGAGAAGGGGCTAAATTGTGTCAGGGCAGACGGGTCGGCTCAACCACAACAATGGACCCAAAGCCCGAATGATCTTCCAGGAGGGCTACTGCCAGACGTATTGAGACTCTTCTTTACGCGTGGAAGTGACAATTGGACTTTGCCCGTAGATTGGAAAGATGCATCGCATCCCAGGGCGGGAAAGGCGGAACAATCTCAAATCAAATATACGAGCAGTGCCCCGGGCCGGATATCTCCAGATGGGAAATGGCTTGCGTATATGGCTATCATCCCGGGAGGCCTTGAAGTTCTGGTCCGACCCACCGCTTCCGCTTCGGGAGACCCTGGCGTATGGCAAATCTCATCTGATGGCGGCGAGCTGCCTGTCTGGTCGCCGAATGGCAAGGAGTTGCTCTATCTCAATCGGGATCGAAGTGTTGTTGCGGTTTCCTATACGTCCAGCTCTGGTGCCTTTGTCGTGGGGAAGTCCCGCTTTTGGACGGGGGGCGCAACGATTGTGAGTCAGGACGGCCCATTCGATATTTCCTTAGATGGAAAACGGCTGTTGCTTCAGTCAAGGCCCGGAACTTTGCGCACCAGTACGGACTCTTCAAAAATGGTCATGCTATTCAACTTCTTTGACGAACTCAAACGCCGCGTCCCGACCAACCACTAAACAACGATCCGCTGGCGCGCAAGGATCGACAACCGCATCGGCTTAAGCAATTCCACACGTTTGCGGCTCATTGGAGTCTCCTTTCCATTGATAATCCGCCAACTCGACTTCGAAAGTATCGCCGTGAGCGCAGAGAAAGCAGATACGGTTCTGATCATTTACATGAGAGTCTTCCAAAACCGCAGGCCGCGCAATCAAACTACATCGCTCTCCGACCCCAGCGTGTAGTTTTCTACAATTGCCATTTTTGATGGTAAAATACCATTTATGGAAAC
>JANXLY010000276.1 GCA_025354885.1 Acidobacteriota bacterium
AAACTCGGCCACACCACCATCGGCCTCGACAAACTCGAAAGCCTCACCAACGTCTGCCGCTTCATCGCCGAGCTCGCCAATCTACCCTTGGCCAACAACCAGCCTTATGTCGGCAAGAGCGCCTTCGCCCATAAGGGCGGCGTCCACGTCAGCGCGATCATGAAAGACTCGTCCACCTACGAGCACATCATTCCCAAGTCCACCGGCAACCGCCAGCGCGTTCTGCTAAGCGACCTCTCCGGTCGCGGCAACATCATCTACAAGCTCGAAGAGCGTGGCCTCGGCGACCGACTCTCTTCCGACGCCCGCCGCGAACTTCTCGACCGCATCAAAGATCTCGAATACGAAGGCTACGACCTCGAAGCCGCCGAAGGCACCTTCGAGCTGCTCGTCCGTGAAGCCATCCACCCTGGTGCGCATTTCTTCGATGTCGTGAATTACGAAGTCGCCACCCGCTCCACCCCCGGTGGCAAGTCCGCCACCACTGCGAGCGTGATCGTAAAGCTTGGAGACGGCTCGCTCTTCTCCGCCTCAGCCCTCGGTGACGGCCCGGTGAATTCTCTCGACCTCTCGCTCCGCCAATGCTTAAGCCACCGATACCCCGAGATCGCCCAGGTCCGTCTGACCGATTACAAGGTACGTGTCCTCGACTCGAAACCCGGCACCGCCGCCAAGGTCAGGGTATTGGTAGAGTGGAGCGACTTCAAACACAGTTGGGCCACTGTAGGAGTTTCTGAGAACATCATCGAAGCGAGTTGGAAGGCAATGTGCGACGCCCTCCGCCTTGAGCTAATGCGCCTCCACGACTCCACCGACGAGCTCGACGCCGCCCTCAAAGACTACAGCTGGGGGGTATGAGGCTTGATATAATCAAACTATGGCAAGACGAAAACCAAAGCCCGTCGTTCTC
This sequence comes from Acidobacteriota bacterium, assembly GCA_025354885.1. Classification (GTDB taxonomy): domain Bacteria; phylum Acidobacteriota; class Terriglobia; order Bryobacterales; family Bryobacteraceae; genus Bryobacter. The sequence continues at coordinate 911 of JANXLY010000276.1, forward strand.
ACCGGAAGGCCAGCCACGCCTGAAGATATAGTCAAAATATTTAACTTGTCAAAGGAAACTGTTGAGCGGCTGACTGCCATGGTTGAGGCTACGCCTGGCCTCCGTGATTCAAATGCCAAGGTCATTCGTCGCTACAGGCAGAGAGCTTTATCTGCTGGTTCCTAGACCGAATGAAACCCAAGTCGGTTTTTCTGAACGTTCCTTACGACAAAGAGTTTGGGCCTCTCTTTTTAGCCTATATTGTCGGCATTAGCGGTTTCGGGCTGGTTCCGAGAGCCTCACTTGAAAACCAAGGGGCTACGCATCGAATCAACCATATAGTTGATCTCCTTCATGAGAGTGATTGGTCGATTCATGACATGTCAAGAATTGACGTTCCGCGTTTCAATATGCCCTTCGAGCTTGGACTGGCGTATCACCATTCACTCTCTGGAGAACACACTTGCTTCATCTTCTCGGTTGACTACAATCGCTTTGAGGCCAGTTTGAGCGATTTCAAAGGATTTGACATCCATCAGCATGGAAACGATGTCTCACGAGTTTTTTCTAGCTTGTGTGCTGCATTCACGTCACAGCAGCTGAATCCGACCGTCAAAGACATGGCAGCGGTTTACGAACTGCTGAAAGACCGGGCACCTGCCATCCTCGAAGATTTTGGCAGCGAGTCGCATTTGCATCCTAGCGTTTTCTCAGAACTCGTCTTTACAGCTCAGTCTTTTTGGGGAAGTCGCCCGGTGAAGACTCGGTCAAGCCAGGCATAGGCTTGCTGTCGGACTTCTGGCGGAAACTGATGTTCGCAATCGGGATGTTCGATCACGATGTTCGGGTGCTTGGAATCCCGCACCGCATCATCCACCCCGCTCATCTCAAAGTTCGCATCATGGATGGGCGCATTTACAAACACTGGCCTCGGAGCAATGGCAGCCAGAACGTCCTTGAAGTCAAAGGGCATCGCCTCCGGATTCCGCGCCGCAATCTTCGGCATGTAGCCTTTGTGCGACCAGCCCGTCAGATTGCCGCCATAGTATTTGGCAAAGCTGGTGAACCCACAGCTCGTAATCACTGCGCGAATGCGCTGGTCAAACGCCGCCACAAATAAGGAGTTGTGGCCACCAAGCGAATGCCCGCAGGCCGCGATCTTCCTCGCGTCCACATAGGGCAGGGAACTGAGCAGGCTCACTGCTCGCATATGATTCACGATCCCTTTCATCGTGGCGCTGATATAGCCGTGCCCATAAGGGTCAAAACGATACTCGCCAAAATTCGGGTAGTCCGGAGCGAACGTTACGTAACCGCGCAACGCAAGCTCTCGCGCATAGTGCAGATCTGGTTTGTCTCCAAGCCCTGCCGGTTGGTCTTTGCCGATCTTCGTCGTCTGATGCAGGCAAAGCACCGCAGGTCGCTTGAGGCGATCTGGGTTGGCAGGCAACAACAACCATGCCGGCACGAGGTCGCCCCTCTCGGCCTCATAAGTTATGTGGCGCCGCAAGACGCCTCCGTCCTGCGTTTCCGACTGCACTGTGTACTTCGGCGGGCCCTTCGGCAGCTTCGGCAATGGACCCATCACTTCTTCATAGCGCGGAAGAATCATATCCTATTAGTTTGGATCTATTTTTCTCACGCCGCATTCCGAATCTAACCAACGTCGTTTTGGTCGAGAGCGGACCTCGGCCTTTATTCGACGATTTCGTTGGCCAGCTCTACGAGCTTCACGGCCAGAACATCCGCATTGATCTCGTCACCTGCTACTCCGGTCAGCCCCGTGGCTTCCGTGAGTCGAATGGCGCAATCTATCGCGTGCAGGATTATCGCGGCTGGGATGGTGCCAAGCGCCTGGCGCTTGAGTTGCGCAAAGGCGGGCCAAGTACTCTGGGCATCATCTGCGCCGGCGTCCCCGTAATGGCCAAGTGGAAGTGGCTGCTGCTCGCAGCGCTCAAGAGCAAAGTTTTCGTCATGAACGAAAATGGAGATTACTTCTGGATCGACTATTCGAACTGGAACACGATCCTGCACTTCATGGCTTTCCGCGCCGGCATGTCCGGCGACAACAGTATCTGGTTGCCGTTGCGGGTTCTTGTGTTTCCCTTCGGCATCGCCTATTTCGCCGCTTACGCGGCCTGGCTGCATGGAAGAAGATGGATGAGGAGTTTATGAAAGCAATTCAAGTATTTGAAACCGGTGGACCCGAGAAGCTGACCTATGGCGACAGGGAGACCCCCGCACCGGCCAAGGGACAGGCGCTAGTCAAGCTCGCCGCCAGTGGTGTGAACTACATCGACGTGTACCACCGCACAGGGCTCTATCCGCTGCCCTCGCCCTTCACTCCCGGGATGGAAGGGGCAGGCACCGTAGAAGCCCTGGGAGAAGAGGTCACCGGTCTTGAGATCGGCCAGAAGGTTGCTTACGCCATGAGCATCGGCTCCTATGCCGAATACGCTGTCGTGCCCGCTACGCAGTTGGTGCCCGTACCTACAGGGCTCAGTCTCGAACAGGCTGCTGGTGTGATGTTACAGGGTATGACTGCCCACTACCTCTCGCATTCCACCTGGAAGCTCGAAGCGGGTCAGACCTGCGTTATTCATGCCTGTGGCGGGGGAGTTGGCCTGCTGCTCACACAGATCGCCAAAATGCGAGGCGCAACCGTGATCGGCACTACGAGTTCCGCTCCGGGCTCAGCCAAGTACGAGCGGGCCGTCAAGGCTGGAGTCGATGTAATCTCGAACTACGAAGACTTCGCCGCCAAAGGCGTGGACGTCGTTTACGATAGCGTTGGTGCTACGACCTTCGAGGCCAGTCTCAACAGCCTGCGTCCACGCGGCTTGATGGTCACCTACGGCAACGCTAGCGGCCCTGTGCCGGATATCAGCCCCTTGAAGCTGAGCCAGAAGGGTAGCCTCTTTCTTACCCGACCGTCGCTCGGGCCGTACATTGCTACTCGCGAAGAACTCCTCTGGCGCAGTGGTGATCTGTTCCGCTGGCTCACGGAAGGCTCGCTCTTGCTCCATATCGAAAAGACCTACCCGATGGCAGATGCTGCAGAGGCGCATCGTGATCTCGAAAGCCGCAAGACCAGCGGCAAGTTGCTGCTAAAGAATTAGCATGCAGTCGCCGTAGCTGAAGAATCGATAACGCTCCGCTACGGCGTGCTGATAGGCGCGCATGGTCAAGTCGTAACCGGTAAATGCAGCAACCAGCATGATCAGGCTTGAGGCCGGCAAGTGAAAGTTGGTCAGCATCGCTCCAACAGCGCGGAACTCATATCCGGGCGTGATGAAGATGTTCGTGTCGCCGGTGCCGACTTCCATTGAAGTCTCAATCGTACGCACACTGGTGGTTCCAATTGCCACGCGTCGCTTGGCCGCCTTCAGCGTCGCCGAAGCCTCGGGCGTGATCTCGTAGTACTCGCTATGCAGCGTAAGCGTCTTGAGGTTCTCCGCACTCAACGGCTTAAAAGTGCCGAGCCCTACATGCAGTGTGATCTCGGCGATCTCGGCACCAGTCGCCGCCAGAATCTCAGGAGTGAAATGCAACCCGGCCGTGGGTGCAGCAGAAGCGCCGAGGTGCTTGGCGAATACAGTCTGGTAGCGCTCCTTATCTGCAGCTTCATCGGGGCGGTCAATATAGGGCGGGAGTGGTACATGGCCGATGCGATCCAGCTCTTCGTGAATCGAAGCGCTACCACTGAATTCGATTTCGCGCTCCCCCATCGTCAGGTGCGCCGTGATGGTGGCCTTCAAATGTTCTGAGAGAATCACCTCCGCTCCGACGGGCAACTTCTTGCCCGGCCGCACCAGTGCCCGCCATCGAGAGCTCTCGGCGTTGAGTGAGCGTAACAGAAAGATTTCGATCTTGCCGCTGAGTCCAGGACGCTGGCCAAACAGCCTGGCCGGGATCACTCTTGTGTTGTTCAGCACAAGACAATCACCAGGCGCGATGTAGCTCGGAAAGTTGCAGAACTGATCGTCGCGAATGCTTTGCTTCGCCCGATCGATCACCAGCATTCTCGATCCCTGCCGCTCGGCGAGCGGTTGGCGGGCGATCAATTCGTCGGGCAAGTCGTAATGAAAGTCTTCGATTCGGAGGGGCACGGTTAAAATAGAGGTTTGAGAATCCTAGGCATTGAATCCTCCTGCGACGAGACCGCAGCCTCGGTCGTGGAAGATGGCACCAAGATCCTTTCTTCCAGCGTAGCGTCCCAACTCGATGCTCACCGGAAATACGGCGGAGTTGTGCCAGAACTCGCAAGCCGCGAGCACGTCCGGGCCATTGTGGCCATTGTGCGAGAAGCTCTTGAAATGGCAAATACCCGGCTTGAAGATCTCGATGCGATTGCCGTCACAAACGGCCCAGGTCTGGTTGGCAGTCTGCTCGTAGGACTCACTTACGCGAAGGCGCTCTGCTTCGCACACAACATCCCGCTGATCGGCGTCCATCACCTCGAAGGCCACATCCAGGCCGCGATCATCGGCATCGACATCGAATACCCGGCGCTCGCTCTTGTAGCAAGCGGCGGGCATACCCATTTGTTCGAGTGCCTGTCTGAAGGCAAATATCGACTCGAAGGTCGCACACGTGACGATGCCGCTGGAGAAGCTTACGACAAGGTTTCGAAGCTGCTCGGCCTTGGCTATCCGGGTGGCCCGGTGATTGATGCGCTCGCAGCGCACGGCAATCCGAGAGCGGTACGCTTCACTTCTCCCAAGCTCAAAGGGAACCTCAGCGACTTCAGCTTCAGTGGCCTCAAGACTGCAGTGCTGCGCTGGACTGAAGCTCGCGACCTTGGGGCAGCCATCGAAGCCCGCAAGCGTTGCCACAAGCCCAGCATCGAGCAGTTGCTGGAACTCACCGATCAGGAGACCATCGACATGCTGGCCAGCTTTCAGTGGCTTGTGATCGAAGAATTGCTGAACCGCGCCGGGCGAGCCGCAACGCGCATTGGCGCGAAGGCGCTGCTGATTGGCGGCGGTGTAGCCGCAAATCGCGGTTTGCGAGAAGCGGTGAAGGCGCGGCGCTGGGACTTTCCGGTTTACTTCCCCGAGACGAAGTGGAGCACGGATAACGGGGTCATGATTGCTGTTGCGGGTTACGTTCGCTGGAAGCAGAAGCGCTTCTCGGGGCTGGACCTGAAAGCCCAGGCGAACCTTCCGCTCGCTCAATGAGATAACATCGCAAGCATATGGATCGCAGAACATTCCTGGCCGCAGGTGCGGCCGCAAGTCTCCTTGAGGGAGCAATGAAGAAGCCAATTGGCCTCGAACTTTATAGCGTGCGGGATGAGCTGGCTAAAGACATGGCCGGCACGCTCAAAGCAGTCGCGAAGATGGGTTACGCCGGTGTCGAATTTTTCGGGCCCTACGCAGACTGGAAGCCTGAGCAGGCTAAAGAAGCCAGAAAAATGCTCGACGACCTGGGCATGAAGTGCTTCTCCGCCCATACCGGTGGCAAGTATTTCACTCCAGAGCTAATTGGTCGCGTGATCGACCTCAACGTGACGCTCGGCAGTCGCTACATGATCATGTCCAGTGCGGGCAGAGTAGAAAGCCTCGATGGATGGAAGGGTGTCGCGGCCAAGCTGAACATGGCGCAAGAGAAGCTCAAGCCTCTCAAGAAGAGCACCGGCTTTCACAATCACGCCCTCGAGTTCAAGCCGATCGGCGACATAAGACCCATGGACGTTTTAGCTAAGGAAACAACGAAAGACGTAGTGTTGCAACTTGACGTCGGTACCTGCATTGAGGCGGGTACCGATCCGGTTGCCTGGATCAACTCGCATCCTGGCCGCATCAAGAGCACTCACCTGAAAGACTGGAAGAGTGGACTCAAAGATCCGCATGATGGTTACCGTGTACTGTTCGGAGAAGGTTCTGCAGACTGGAAGTCCATTGTTGCTGCCTTGGTCAAAACGGGTGGCGTGGAATATATGTTGATCGAACAGGAAGGCAGCGCCTTCCCGGCAATGGAGACCGCCGAAAAGTGTCTGGTTAATTTTAAGAAACTGGTGAGTTAAGAATGAGAATCGGAATATTGATCCTGATGGCCTTGAGCGCTTTTGCGCAAGAAGGCGTGACCGTAAATCTGAAGAGCCTGTTTGAAGGCTACAAGCGCAACATGATGGGGAGTGTAGTGAAGTTCAAGCCCTCAGATATGGACTTCAAGCCAAGCCCTGATGTGAGAACCGTGCGCGAGTTGATCGGGCACGTTGCCGATGCCAACTACTCGATCTGTTCTCAGATGAAGGGCGAAGTGAACCCCGACAAGGGCGGCAACGCCAAGAAGGACGACCTGATTCCGGCGCTTGGTGTCAGCTTTGATTACTGCATGGCAGCGATCGATGCCGTGGACGGCAAGATGACAGAGAAGACCAACGCCCGTGTGCCACGCGACAAGGGTTACGCTGCTCTGCACCTGCTCGATCACACAGCGCTTCACTACGGCAACATTATCACTTACATGCGCATTAAGGGTCTTGTTCCGCTCGAGTCAGAACCCAAGCCGAAGCCCTAAGGGTTAAGTCTTTTTCCAGAGACCGTGGGCTGCTTTGGCAGCCTCAGGATGCTTTGAATCAAATGCCTGCCTGCCTTGCAGCATCGTGGCGTAGTACGCCTCGATCGCTGCTCTGCCGGGCAGGATTTTTGTTTTTCCTTCTGGCTCGAAGACAAGCACCGGCTCATCTTGATGCTTGAGGTAACTTTCCTGTGCGCCGTGCTGAATCAGTGGCATTCCGAAGTGACGGTTCAAGTAGTACTGCACATCGCGTAACTCAGGCGAGCGGACATGCTTGTTGCCGAGCATCTCTTCCACGACAAAGAAATGAACTTGCGGGTTGGCTGCCGAGATCAGGCCGTAGAGATCATAGTCACCGCAGACGTAAAGCTTCTGCGTAATCAATCCCGATTTGCTGTAGTAAAGCACTCCGTAGTGCTTGTGGTTCGGATCCATCTCAACCGCATAAGATTTGCCAGCAGGCACATAAGTGCGATGCTCGCCAGGCTTGGGGATGTAAATGACGTTGAGAGATTCCTTCCAGTTCTTCAATACACCCGCCATGTCACGGCCACCAAAGACGCCCGGATGAATCTCAGGGTTCACAACAAGACCCCCAAGGATGTAGGGTGCCACATCGATTTTTGCAGTCTTCGCCTTGATGTCGAGACGCTTCGGGTAATAGCCGGACTGCCGGTAAAATCGGAAAGACTTGGGGTTGGCTCCACGAACGAGAATGAAGACCTTGAACTGTGTCGCCGCAGCCTGAAAGACCCGCTCGTGTTGCGGGTCCATCAGGTCAGTTAGTACTTGCGCCATGATTCCTCATTCTGTAACGCGGCGCAGCCCGAAGAAAAAGGCCACCCAAGTTAATTTCGGATGAGTATCAGGCTGTCCAGATGGCCTAATGTACAACGAGAAAGAGGGGAGGCGAAACATGTTGACAAGCTGGGGCACCCGATTCGGACTATTGGCCACAGCTTTAATTGTGAGTGGTGCTGGATCGTCCCCCGAGGAGCAACTTCTGGCTCTCGACAAGGCGTGGGTTGAAGCGGAAGTCAAGCACGAGCGAAAGGCGATTGAACGCATCCTCGACGAGAAGCTGCTTGTCACTTTCGGCTCCGGAAAAACAACGGAAAGAGAAGAGTTCATTGCCGCGATCCTGAGTGAACCAGTTGCCCCTTACGAAGTCGTTCACGACTTGGTCCAAGTTTTCAGAGATACTGCGATCGTTGTCGACCACTTCGGTACCGGGCTCAAAGCCAACGTGACCTGGGTCGCGATCCGACGGAACGGCCAGTGGCGAGTCATTGCCGAGACCTTTTCCTCCGTCAAAGCTGAGACCAAGTAGATTATGAATTAGAGCATGCCACTCGATGGTGGAACAAACTTCGGCCCTCATGAAATCCTGTCGCTCATCGGCAAGGGTGGCATGGCTGAGGTTTACCGCACTGAGGGCACCGTACTCAAACGCAACGTGGCGCTCAAGGTATTGTCAGAAGGATTTCTCGCTGACCCGGAGCATAAGATTCGCTTTCAACGAGAAGCCGAACTGATCACTTGCTTCGTCAGATAGGGGGCAAGGAGAAACAGGATCGCTCCAGCCAGGCCTCCCAGCAATGCATCCGCACTCATAAGCCCGGGCGCACCCCAATTGCGGTAGCCCACACCATCGAGCCAGGTCATGTAAACCAACGGCACGTTTCCGCAGGCCGAAAAAAATGCGAATCCTGTAGTGGTTCCGCGTCCTCCTCCCCCAAGAACTTTCAGGATGAGTGCAGAATAGGCGGCATAAGTCAGCCCGATGCAAAACGCGTATGCGGAATAGCCGAGGCTGTATGTTAGCGCTGTAGCCGGGCCGAGTGCCAGAAACATGGCAGGCAGCGCGGTCATCACGCCAAAGCCGGCATAGCACTTCATCTCGGAGTTCCGGTTGCAAAACCATCCCCCAAGAAGTGCGCCCAAGGCCATCAGTCCGCCGCCGCTGGCCCCGGTAATCCAGGCAACCACACTGCTCGATGCATGGTAGTCGGCGCCCACGCTCGAGATCAGGTTCCCAAGTGCGCCGGCCCCAGTTGGAGAAAGAAAGAATGCCATCCCGCACAGCGCGCGGCGGGACCAGAGAATTTCCCTCAAATCGAGGAAGAGGCCGGAGATCCCCGGACCCAGGGCGCTCTGCGGATGAGGCGTTTCACGAACACGAAACACAAAGAGTGCGGGGCAGAAAATCAAGAGGGCGCTAATTAAGGCCAGCGTCGACAACGTAGTTTGGTCTGCCAGCCAGATCATCGCGCCACCCGCCAATGCTCCTGATCCGATGTTCCCGGCCTGATACCAACCGGCGGCGCTACCCCGGGACCCGCTACGCACTGTCGTCATGAGTGCCCCGGCGGCCCCACCGCCCAAGCTCTGAGCGATGTTAGCGAAAAACAAAAGCACTGTCAGGAGTCCAAGCGAAGAAGTGGGCGTGAGCATCGCCGCTGCGCCACACATTGCACAGACCGCTGCCGAGATCAGGATCCAGGTGCGGCGGAGCAGGCCAACCTCAGTGAGTGGAGCAATCAGAAATGTGCAGACCTGCGGAATTGAACTCACCGCCACCATTTCTGCTATCCGGTCTACTGCGACTCCGTGCTTTCGCAGCACATAGGGGACCACTAGTGCGCTCAGGCCCCAATAGAAAATACCGCTCCACGAGGCAAGGGGAAAAAAGAGCCATGGCGGCGTGTCGTTCTGTTCGAATTCCAAGGTCCAATTAAATCATCATGTTCTGGCCCACACAAAAAAGGACCCTCTGTACAGAGGGTCCTTCCAAATCAAATCCAGCAGGCCCAAGGCCCTGTGATTACTTGCTCGGGCGTTCTCGCGAGGAGATGATGCGATCAATGATGCCGTACTCGATGGCTGCAGGTGCCTCGAGGATGTAGTCGCGCTCGGTGTCGCGGGCGACCTTTTCGATCGGCTGGCCTGTCGCTTCAGACATGATGCCATTCATGACTTCCTTCATGCGCAGGATCTCACGGGCATAGATGTCGATATCTGTTGCTTGTCCGCCAAGGTTGCTCATCGAAGGCTGGTGGATCATGATGCGCGAGTGGGGCAGGGCAAAGCGTTTGCCCTTGGCTCCACAAGCAAGCAACACCGCTGCCATCGAAGCAGCCTGACCGACACAGTAGGTAACGATGTCGGGCTCAACAAGATTCATCGTGTCGAGAATGGCAAGACCCGCAGTGATCGAACCACCGGGAGAATTGATGTAGATGTTGATGTCGCGATCAGGATCTTCGCTGGAAAGGAAGAGAATCTGCGCGACCAGCAGGTTGGCAACCTGGTCGTCAATCGGGGTTCCAAGGAAGATGATGTTTTCCTTGAGTAGCCGCGAGTAAATGTCAAAGGAGCGCTCGCCGCGCGTCGTCTGCTCGATCACCATCGGGATGAGGACAGAATTGTGATATTCGGGAGATTGTTTCTTGAGCATAGATGCTACTGCAATAATGCTAACGCGATTCGATCGATGGCTGCCCTAACCTCTTGGGTAGGAGCGTTGTAGCCGTTGGCCACAATCTGAAAAGCGATCGGTCCGAAGCGCTTGGAATCCGCATAGCCGCCGAGGGCGGAAACGTGAGCGAGGCTGCCTGTCTTGGCCCGAATCGCCTTAGCCTTGGGCGACTTGTTAAAACGATTGCGTAGTGTGCCATCTTCGGCCCCCACCGGAAGAAAGCCTCGGAAGCGTTCCAGTTGGCCCTGCTTATCCATGAAACGGAGCAATTGCACAATCGCCTTGGGTGTAATCAATGTGAGCCGCGACATCCCCGACCCATCCTCGAAGTTCAGATCCTTCTCGTCGACGCCAGCGAGCTTGAGGAAGTCCGCAAACGGCATCGCCAGTTTTGACGCACGCAGCATGAGTTCGGCGTGCAGGTTCTGGCTCACCTTGTCTACCACCTTCAGCAATTCTTCGAGAGGTGGCGAATCGCGGCGGGCCAGTTCCACCTGCTCAGGCTCGATCGGCTTCAGATGGCGAGTGGCGGCAATGCCATCAACCCGAATCCCTTCTTCTCTCAGTACCTGACGGAAGGCGACGGCGGCATAAAGGGCAGGGTCATCGACGGCTAGCTCGTTTGAATATTCCTTTGCAGCAGGCGGAAGGTTTCCGCTGAGTGTGACCGTGCGCGAGCCGGGCTGACGTTCAATACGAATGCGGCGCGGCTCGCCAGGCACGTGACGGATTTCGTTCAGAAGAGCGAAGTATTCAACGGGCGGATTCAGCGTGATGCCGTTACCGTTGATTCGCAACTCAAAGATGTTGTCGTTGAAGCTCAGAGCGGAGACGGGAGCCCCATATTCAAAGAGGCCATCGTCGGCCGACCAGCCGCTAGGTACAGGATCGAATTTTTGTTGCGAGTCGTCACCGATGATGCGACCGGTGATGTGTTTGACGCCCCGGTCCTTTAATTGATGGGCAAGGTCACGCAGCGGTGCGAGGTGATCTTCCCCGAAGGGAGTGTCGCGATTGTAAGGATAATGGCGAGCCGAAAGAGATGGGTCGCCGCCACCGGCAAGAACGAGGTCGCCGCTGAGCTTGCCATTCGCGTCGATGCTTCTGCCTGCGACAACGCGAGTTGTGAAACGGTAATCACTTCCCAGCGCTGTGAGTGCGTAGGCGCTGGTAAGGAGTTTGGCGTTGGATGCCGGAACAAAGAACTGATCTGCGTTGACGCTGGCGAGCACGCGGCCAGTCTTGAGTTGTACTGCATGAACGCCCCAATGGATGCGCTGGTTCTGGGCGAGCACGGTGCGCACCCCCTGTGCCAGTGGCTGTGCGCCCAGACTGGACACGATGAGCGTTAGGATCAAAGCAATGCGTAACATGCGGAGATTCTTTATTGTGACGACAATTGCTGCGCTTTGGGGACAGGATGTCGCCTCGCTTGGCTTGCCGCTCAAACAGAATCCGGCTGCTTATGAATTCAGCGGTGATGCCGGCAAGCTTGGCATCGGTGCCACTTACATGGGCCGCAGTTTTGCTGCGACGCCTCGCGAGAGCCAGGACAGGCAAAAGACGGTGCTGCATGATTGCGGCAACTACATCGTGATTGAAGTTGGCGCTTTTGCTGCCAGGACTTTTAGCGGGGAATTGCGCATCGCGGATTTCCGCTTAAAGATCAACGGCCAGAAAATCACCCTGAGTGCCGCCTCACCAGGACTGGTGGCGAACACGCTGCGCAATCGAGATATGGACCCGCAGCAAAAACGCATGGTTTACAGCGGCGGAATGGGTGGTACTGACGTGATGGTGGGACAGCCCCGACAGCAGCCGCGATTCCCCGGGGACCCTACGCCCGGCCAGCGTCGGCCTGCGGGTACAGTGAGCGAAGAGAAGCCAGGGCAGGACTGGGACGTGGCAATCGAGAGCGCGTTGCCGGAGGGGCCCTTGCAGAGCGGCAGGGCGGGGAACCTGTTCTTTGAATACCCCGGAAAAATGACGAAGGTGAGGACGATTGTACTGGAGTACCAGGGTGCAGGTGGCAAAGTTGAAATCAAGCTGCGCTGAAGTACAATAGAAATTGGCCTAATGCCCTCATTTTCCTTCCGCGTCCAAAGGCGAATCGCAGCCTACCAGCGACTTTTTCGCGAACTCGGTCTTGTAGCCAAAGGCCTGGTTTCGACGGACCACGTTGTGCAAGCCCACATCGTGCCCATCCGGCGTTGCAACATCGATTGCGGCTATTGCAATGAATACGACGATTTCTCAAAGCCAGTACCTACCGATGTAATGATCGAACGCGTGCGTCATCTGGGTCGGCTTGGAGCCACTCTCATTACGATCAGCGGCGGAGAACCGCTGCTGCATCCGGATCTCGACGACATCATTCGAGAAATTAAAAAGGTGGGTGCCATCGCTGGTCTGATCACAAATGGCTACCTGCTTGTTGAAGAGCGCATCAAGCGCCTCAACGCAGCTGGTCTTGATCATCTTCAGATCTCGATCGACAATCTGATGCCGGATGAAGTCTCGAAGAAAAGTCTGAAGGTACTCGACAAGAAGCTGCAGTGGCTGGCGGAATTTGCGATGTTCCATGTGAATATCAACAGCGTGGTTGGCGCGGCGATCAAGACGCCGGAAGACGCCTTTGTGATTGCAACTCGTGCGCACGAACTCGGGTTGAGTTCGACGGTGGGCATCATTCACGATGGCAGCGGGCAGTTGAAGCCGCTGGGCGCTGTCGAGCGCGATGTATTTCATCGCATCCGAAGTCTTTCAAAGCAAAGCTACGCGCGACTGAATCAGTTTCAGGAAAAGATTGCTGACGGTGAAGCGAACGACTGGAAGTGCAGGGCCGGTGCCCGGTACCTCTATATTTGTGAAGAAGGTCTTGTCCACTATTGTTCGCAGCAGCGTGGATTCCCTGGCACGCCGATTGCCGACTATGGCCTCGAAGATGTCCGCCGGGAGTATAAAACCAAGAAGGGTTGCGCTCCGCACTGCACAGTGAGCTGCGTACACCAGACCTCGATGATGGACTTCTGGCGAGATCCTCAAACGATTGAATCCGCCGTGCCTTCCAGGCACGAAGCGGAGTTGGTACAGATCCAGACTTCCGGGAGATAGTTTATTCTCACAGCCGCAAAACTTGCGGGGATTCTGGCAATCCTGCTGGGTGCCAACTACTGGGTTGCCTGCGCCTGGTTCGGTCTTGAATACACACACGCCCGCGCTTCGATTGAATGGGCTTATCTCACGCTGGCCCGCTACATTGGCGAGCATGGCTTCTCGACGATTTACGGCGATGCGGAATGGTTTCCTTACTGGTATGAGGGCGTGCCGTTTGAGAATACTTATCCGCCTCTGCTTCACTATCTGGTCGCGATCCTTGCGAAGCTTTGTCATCTGAGTGCGGGGCGCGCTTACCATCTGACTACAGGCTTCTTTTTTTGTATCGGTCCGGTTGGTGTTTATCTGCTGGCGCGGCGCTGGTGTGGTGCGCTACTGCCCAGCCTTTGTGGCGCTCTTTTTTATAGCCTGCTGAGCCCATGTTCCTGGTTGATGCCAAGCATTGCCGGAGACCTGAACGGCTACTGGATGAACCAGCGGATGAGCGTTTTGGCAACTTACGGAGAAGGGCCGCACCTGGTCTCGCTCGCGCTTTTGCCCTTTGCGATGCTGGCGCTGGATCGGGCACTCGAGCAATTCGACTGGCGGCGTGCGGGCATCGCCGCGCTGGCATGTGCGCTGGTGCCGCTGAGCAACATCATTGGCGGCTTTGCACTAGCGCTGGGGGCGCTGGCTGTTTTGGGGAGTCGTGGTTGGAAACTGGCTCCACATGCTCTTGCGATTGGTGTGTGGGCCTATCTGCTCTCTTTGCGCTGGCTGCACCCGGCAACCCTCGCGGACATCCAGAGGAATGCGCAATTTGTGGGTGGGCCTTTCATCATGGATCGCTGGCACTATCTGGCGCTCGGCTTACTGATTTTGTTCAGTGCACTGGCTGTCTATTTTCTTGCGCGGCGTCCTGGTACCAAGTGCTTCGCCGCGCCCGCAGGCTTTTTGATTCCGATGCTGGTGATCCCGCTGAGCTGGGAATACTTGCGTTACTTCCTGATCCCGCAACCACATCGTTATCACCTCGAAATGGATCTTGGGATTGCGCTATTGCTCTCGATGGGGCTGGCTGCAATTCCTCGCGGAGCGCTGCTTGCATCGATCACTACTGTGGCGTTACTAGTGTTTGGCGCGATGCATGGACGGGACCTCGACCCACACATTCAGCCTATGAAGCTCGAAGAAAGTTGGGAGCACCGCATTACGCGCTTCATGGCAAACCACGATGGCAACGCGCGCGTCTATTTTCAGGGTTCGCATCGATTCTTTGCTGGCGTGGAGTATGACCAGGTGCAGTTTGGAGGAGGCTTTGCCAATGGAGTTCGACTGTCGAGCTTTTTCCTCGCCGATTACGGGATTACATTTCTCAAGGGCGATGGGCCTTTGACGATTGCCTGGCTGAAGGCGTTGGGAATCGACTATGTTTCGGTTGGTGACGAGAAGTCGGAAGAGCCCTTCAAGCCCTGGCAGGACCCGCAGCAGTTTGATGGCCGCCTGACTGAGGTCTGGCGTGAAGGTGGCGATGCTATTTTCAAATTGAATCGCGCCAATGAATCGTTGGCTCATGCGATACCCCGGGGTGCCCTGATCGAGAAAACTCCGGTCTCCTATCTGGAGCGAGACGAACTGATGCGATATGTCGGCGCGATTGAAGGTCCACAGTCGAATGGCGGCGTCTTGACCTGGCTATCCCCGAGCAATGCGCGAATTGATGCTAGCCCAGGAGCAGGAGACGCGATCAGCGTGCAGATAGCCCACGATCCACGTTGGAAGGCAAAAGTCGACGGCAAAGAATGGCCGATCCGCGCGGACGGACTGGGGCAGATGTGGATCGATCCGCAGCGGCCGGGCCCCGTTGCGATCGATCTGGAGTTTCGAAATTCGAAAGCACTGTTCCTGCTATGCGCAGTTGCATGGATGCTGCTTCTCGGATCGTTGTCCAGCTTTCAGTTTCCCTTTGCTCCTATAGAAAAGCCGTAGTCTTCACGCCCGAAATTTCAAAGGGCCTGCGGCAGCGCTGATTCTTGCAAGTGGCCTTGTCGTCGAGCAGCACCATGTAGCTCAGTGCCTTTAGAAACTTGGCACGATCGCGGTCGTCCCCGTTGCCTGGGAGCTTGTCGCGCTTCTTGCGCAAGAGCCAGCGCAGGTCGTAGGTATCGACAGTCCGGCAGAATGGGCAATTTAGGGTTGCAGGCTTTGTCGTCTGCGACTCGACAAAGAATTGGCGTTCATCAATAGACACTATAAATATCTTTGCAGTTGTTGACGGTATTTGGTGTAAGCCCAGGACGCAATGATCAAAAAAAGCCCGAGAACGATAAAGCTGAAGATGCGTGGCAGAACGTCGAGTTCTCCTAAATCGTAGAAGAATACTTTGAGAATACTGAAGACGAAAAGTGCCAGACCGCCAATGCGGATGGGGCGTCGCGCAAGATAAAGGCCGATGGCCAGGCAGAGGATAGCCTCGAAAGCGAGAACGATCGTTCCCATGGTTTTAGGGATCGTTACGAGCGTGACTACTGCCACTCCAACCAGTGCGACGCAACTAGGCCAGGGCGTCGTTGTGAACCAGCGCCCAGCCGCAAACAGGCATACGATGGCCACAAGCATTTGCGGAAGTGCGAGGTGAATGCGAAGCGGCGCTGCAATGGTGAGTTTACTTTCAGGGAACAGGAAGAGTAATATGAGCGAGGTCATGGCCAGTACCCCCTCTGCGCTTAATGTGAGCGCCGTGGTGGGTTCGAATCGATTGCGGAACAAGCCGACCATGGCGAATGCGAGCATCAGCATGAGCATCAAAAGCGAATCCGATTCCCCGTAACGGGCAATGGCCCAAGCGGCAGCAACGAGTAGTGTGATGGCTTCGCTGATCGCTTCGTAGCGGATAGAAAGCTGCGCCCGAACGAGAGAGGCGATGACTCCTCCGACAGCCAGTAGAGCCAGAACGCTCGAGACGTGATTTGTGCTACGAAAGCGTGTTTCTGCAAAGGTGGCGATGAGAAACAGGACGTCATTGGCGACGATCCATGCGGGGTTGCGCCACGACCATTCGCGCGAGCGTTCGCGAACTTCAAATGCAGCAAAAAGTCCGATGTTGATCCAGGCGACGGGATGCCCCCAGAACTCGAAATTCCAATCGCGGGAACCGCTCTGGATTTCGCAGAACCAGGTGTAGGCAAGAATGGTCCAGGGCAAGTTGCGCCAGCCGAGGCGGTCTGCTAGCCAAAGCGCACTGAGTGTAAGCGGATAGGCCCCGGCATAAATAAAGGGCAGCGAGGTGCTGGAGGCAAGACCAAGGTAGGCAGCGAGATACGCGAGAATGGCCGCTCGCTCACTTGCAAGTTGTACTGCCTGCCAAAGCGCGACGAGAGCGACTGCAGTCTGTAGCGCGATGCCAATGTAGAGGTTGGAGAAGATGCGTGAAGCTTCCACCGCATGTGAGGCATACGCAGTTGCATAAAGCACTGCGAAGCCGCCAGCCAGCATGCCGAGACTGAAGGGGCGAAAATTGCCTTGATGCTCATACCAATAGCCAGCGGCCAGTAATGCGGAGCCGGTAACGATTCCGATGGCAATCTTGCCGGCTGGTCCAAAGGCCGCCACGGCGAAGCCAAGAAACAAAGTGATACCGATCACGAGCAGCAGGACTCCTGCACGATTGAGCCAGTTGGTCCCAAATCTTGTTTCCCAGTCCTGCTCTGTTGCTGGCTGCGCTGCCGCTGGTACTGGCACTGCCGCTGGCACTGCCACTGGAGTTAGGATTGCCGGTTGCTCATCAAGTACAGGCGGCATCGCATCTTGCGGCAGTGATCCGCCCTGCTCCAGTTGGAACAACCGCCGGGTGAGAGAGCCAACTTGAGCTTGGCTCTCTCTCAGAGCCACTTCGACAGCGGCCATTCGCATCTCAAGGTTTTCATTCACGATTTAGCGATTTTACCCGAAAGTAGGGCTTCTCTTTTTCTGCGGGGTCCATGGTGAAAGTCTGCGATGTTTTGGCAGGATCGTAATCGCGCCAGATCCAGGTGAGTGCGAGCGGAGCTTCGGCATTGCCCATCGAAGTGCTGTGAGCGCCGTTACCCCACTTGAAGTGAAAATCATATTCCTGCATCTTGAGTGAGTTGGCCATCTGGATGTTTTGCAGGGGCCAGGAGCCGTGATTGTTTTCGAGGTCTTCACTGCCGTCGGAGAGAAAGGCGCGGATGTTGCGCTTGGCTTGTTTACGGATGGCGAAGGGGAAGACGTTGCCTCCATCGAGTTCGCCGGGCTTCCACTGGATACTGGTGAAGCTGCCGATGCGCGAATAGATGCGGGTGAATTCTTCAGGCTTCCACCAGGCGGAGTTGAAGGCGCAGATGGCTCCCGAACTTTCTCCCGCGATGGCGCGAGAGTAGCCGTCTTTGCGAAGATTCCATTTGGAGCTCACTATAGGCAGGATTTCGTCGAGTAAATAGCGCGAATACTTGTCTGTGTAAGTGTCGTAGAGAATACTGCGCATGGCGCGGTCGCCGATCTTGCCTGGCGAGATGAAGATATGGATCGCGGCAGGAATCCGCTTCTGCTGAACCAGATTGTCGAGTTGAATCAGCAGACGATTGGAGGCGTCGCGAGTGGCGTACTTTTGGCCGTCCTGCCAGATCATCACCGGCGTTGGGGTTGCGGCGTTGTACTGAGCAGGCGTGTACACCCAGTAGTCCGCAAGCATGCCTTCATAGAGCTTGCTGGTATGGACAAATTTTTCACTGATCTTGCCCTGAGGCACTCCGGGTTGTTCATAAGACTCCGGGCCGAAAGCAGAGACATCGAGCCGCCCGCCAAAGCGCTTGCCCTCGACGATGTAGTGGTAAGTGTGTGAGGTGTAGAGCGCAAGCTTTGCAGTGCCGATAAAGTAAGGGCCGGCCTTCTTCATCGCTGCGGCGGGTGTATCGTCAACCAGCAATTGCGGGGCTTTGGCCGCCTTGATGACGTACAGTGCATCGGGGCCAACGGCAAGGGAGGCTTCACCTTTCTCCAGTTGTTGCGGCGTGAAGCTGGCTTCAATTGCTTTCTGGAATTCAGCCGAGCCTGGCTTGGCAGCAAGCTTCAGGACAGCAGCAGGGTCGGGTTTCTGGGCGCAGAGCAGCAAGGCTCCGGCAAGGCTAAGGAATATGGATCGCATCATGGGACCCTACGATCCTATGGGATGTAGCCGCGTTGTGCAATCCTTGTGCCGCTTTCTTGCGAAGAATCTTCATCATTCCAGGCCACACCGTTTGCCCCAACCCAGCGATTATAGAAATTGAAAAGCGAACACACCGTGATGGCGTCGTAGATCGCTTCGTCGGTCCAGCCGGTCTTGCTCAACTTACGGACGTCCTGCTCCTCGATTTCCTGCGCCTTGAGATTTACTTGCACAATGAATTCGAGTAAGGCCCATTCCGCATCGGTCAGATCGGCATCCCCTTCGAGAACTGCACCAATAAATGCCTGGCCCTTTCCCTTCTTGACACGCCCTTCTTTCTCAAAAAGAATTGCGGCGGCTTGGCCGTGTGAGTCTCGACAGAAAGAGCATTCATTGCCCTCGCTAGTAATGGTTGCAATCAGTTCGCGAAACGCCGGACTGATTGGGGACTCACCGCGCATCACTTCCTGTGTGAACTGGTTTAGGAAATCCGTCCCCTTCGGCTTGAACGCGAGCAGATGCAGGATGCCCGGAATTTCTTTTCCAGCATTGCGTAAGGATTGGATGCTCTGGGCGTATTGCCCACCAGCCTTGGGATTGTTTTCCAGATCCGTAAGAAAGATGTCGGCCATGGACTTAGTCTAAAAGACAAAACGGCGAATGCAAAGGGGGGTGCAAGAAAGTTGCCAGTTCCAGTACTGGCTTAGAGTACTTTGGATCTCCAGGCTAACGCAACAACTTGCGAACCGAGCCTAGCAGCAAATCTTCCGCATCAGTTCCCACTCGCGAGACGATGCTGGTTTCGTAACCGCCTTCTGCATAAGCCTTTGCCGTGCCGATATACATCGGGCCGTAATCGCCGTAGGCCGCCATCGAGACCGAATCATTCTTGCGTTCCTGTTGAGCGGCAAGCTGGTATTCGACAAAGAGTTCGCCCGGCATATGCACAATCGCGGCACCGTCGAGCAGCAGGGACTGCAGCACGATATTCGGTTGGCCCGACTGGCAGCGTTGCCACCAGGCAAGGTAGCGTGCTGCGCTCGCCCGGTCCTTGGAAGGGGCGCCATCGTTGTTGAGTGTCTTTCGAATTTCGGCCTCTGCGTACTCAACGCCGCTGCGGTGCGTGAGCTGGATCGCTTCGCTGCGCCATTCGATCCGGCCGACAGCGCGCCGCTGAGCAGAGTTGAGTGAAGCCTTCATTGCTGCGGCAATGCGATCGGCGAGTCGAGCGCGGTTTTCGGGAGCGCCATCGTTATACTTGCCAGCACCAATATTTCCGGCAGCACCGGTAAAGTAAACATGAAATCCAGGCAGCGATTCGCGCGCGATACCAACGAAATCCGGGTTGACGATTCCCTTGCCGTAGTAAGACATCGGATGGGTTGCGTAGTAGTGCAGGTTCGCGATTGCGCGCTCGCCATCATAGAAACTCACGGTGCGCAGCATGGGGTCGATCACGCCTTCTGGCGCGTCGCAATAGGGAGAATTGCGACAGGCAGTAAAGCGTTGAAAGACGAACTGCTTGCCGTCTGGAGAGAGAATCCTTCGATTGGATGCGACACCCTCGACGCGCGCGCTGCCCGTCGAAAAATGGAAGACCTTCACTGGCTTGGCGCTCTGGATCGCGCTAGCAACTCGCTCCGCTGCCTTGCGGCAATACTCCACAGGCGTCAGCAGGCCCTCGCGAATATTGGCAGGGATCAGTGCGGCAGCGCCAGAATCGTCGCCGGGCGCATCATGCTGATGAACGGTCTGGACGGCGACGCGATCAGGCGTGGTTCCAGCGGATTTGGCCAAAGTCGCGCACCAGCGCAGGTGGGATTCACCACCAATACCGAGCCAGTCCACTGCGCACAATACGATGGGCTTCTGTCCGCTCGGATACAGGACAACGCCCTTAGCGAGAAGCGGCGATTCCGTACGCTCGGCAGGGACAACGAGGGAATAACAGAGGGGCGATCCTTTTGGCGGTGTGACATCGACAGAAAAGGTGGCAATCCGCAGGCCAGGCCGCGCCGCGAGTGCTGGTGCTGCGAAAAAGAGGTGCCGTCTCGTAATCATGTTCTATATGATAGTCTTCTGAGTAAGCCCCGACATCAATTTTTCAAGGACTTGCCCCGTTTATTATGCTTCGCTCCAACGCCAAACCCGCACCTTGCCATGAGATGCAGCGCCGTTATTTTCTGAAGTCTGGTGCCGCACTGCTCGCACTCGAAAACTTTCCGCATCATCTCTATGCGGGCACCAGGAAATCTGCTCAAGACCGTGTCTTATTAGGGCCGTCAAAAGTTCCGGTGTCGCGGCTGGCAATGGGTACAGGGACGAATGGCGTCGGCGGTAGTTCGAATCAGACCAAGAAGCTCGGCTTCAAAGGTGTATCGGAGTTGTTCCGGGCAGCCTTTGATCAGGGCGTTTTCTTTTGGGATTGCGCCGATCAGTACGGCAGTCACCCCCATATGAAAGAAGCATTGAAAACGATACCTCGCGACAAGGTAACCATTATGAGCAAGTCGCGTGCGCTCACCGCCGCCGACATGCGCGCCGACCTCGACCGTTTTCGTCGCGAAATCGGAACCGACTACATCGACATTCTTCTCATGCACTGCATGATCGACGATGACTGGGATGTCCGATACAAGGGTGCGATGGATGTTTTGAGCGAAGCCAAAGAGAAGGGCATCATACGGACCAAGGGCACGAGTTGCCACACGCTGGGCGCACTGAAGACTGCCGCGAAGAGTCCCTGGGTGGAAGTAGATCTCGCGCGCTTCAACCCTGCCGGTGCCGCGATGGATGCTGCTCCAGAAGTTGTGGGCGATGTTTTGAAACAGATGAAGGCGTCTGGCAAGGGCGTCATCGGCATGAAAGTTTTAGGCGCTGGTAAGCTCCGCACAAAAGCGGATGAAGCGATCCAGTGGCATTTGGCGCAAGGCCTGACCGACTGCTTTACGATCGGCAGTGAGAGCCGCGCTGAAATGGAAGATTTGCTGAACAAGATTCCTGCCGCATCGACACGCGGCTAAGAGACGATTTTTTAGGAGAAAATGAAACTATGAAAATTCAATGGCTAGGTGGAATTGCAGGCCTTGGTGCCTGTCTCGTTGGAACCATGCTCGTGGCGCAGACGCCTAAGAAAACCGGTCCTGGCATCCTGCAACCGCAGATGGCAGTTGCCGCTGACGGCGGCACTTACGACAAACCGATGGGCAAGCTGGGAACTGCCGTGACCGCTGGTGAAGAATGGTCCGCCACTACCTTGGGTGCCTCCGTCGATGGCAAGCCCAACCCAGGTGCCAAGCCGATTACGATCGCTGGTGAAATCCTCGATTTCTCCTGCTATCTGCAAATTGGCAAACACGGAGACAAGCATCGCGCCTGCGCGCAGAAATGTTTCAAGGCCGGTCAACCGATTGGTTTGCTCGCTAAAGATGGTTCGCTGTACATGCTGATGGAAGAAGAGCATGATCTGCGTCGCGATGGTCTGACCGATTTCCGCTCGGCTGCCATTGATCACGTTGCGCACATTATGGAAGTGAACGGTACTCTCTGGTCGCACAATGGTGTGAAGGCTATCTACGTTCACGGCTACACAAAGAAGTAGGATTCGCATGAAGTTTTCGTTTCTCTCCCGGCTGGCGCTTGTTGCGCCAGCCTTTGCCATCTTCGCTGCAGGCCCAGGGCCTGATGTGCCGCTTGGTTTGTTGCCAATTCGCTTCCCCAAAGAGAACCCCTACACACCGGAGAAAAGCGAGCTCGGTCGCCTGTTGTATTACGACAAGCGCCTCGGTGCCGACGGCACTGTGTCTTGTGCCACCTGCCACGCACCTGAGAACGCCTTTACCGACAACAAGCCGGTAAGCAGCGGCATCAAAGGGCAGAAGGGTGGCCGCAGCGCGCCTACTATTTTCAATCGTGCTTATTCGCTCGCGCAATTCTGGGATGGCCGTGCAGCTACGCTCGAAGAGCAGGCCGGTGGGCCGATGCAGAACCCGATCGAAATGGGCAACACGCACGAGCTTGTCGTGAAGACGCTCAAGAGCATTCCTGGCTATCGCGCACGCTTCAAGCAGGTCTTCGGCACAGAAGAATTTGGGATCGATGAAGTGACTAAAGCCATCGCAACTTATGAGCGCACTGTGCTCTCGGGCAACTCGCCTTATGACCGCTACAAGGCAGGCAACAAAACTGCCATGACTGCCAGCCAGATTCGTGGCTTTGATGTGTACTTCAATAAAGCGAAGTGCGATCAGTGCCATGAGGGGATCAACCTGACGGCGAATTCGTATCACAACATCGGTGTGGGTACAGACAAACCGAACCCCGATGAGGGCCGCTCTGCGGTAACGAAGAACCCGGCCGACTGGGGTGCATTCAAGACGCCCACGCTGCGTGAGATCGCGCGAACCGCGCCCTACATGCACGATGGCAGCATCGCGACTCTCGAAGAAGTTGTGGACTACTACGACAAAGGCGGGGTTGCGAACAAGAACCTCGATGAAAAGATCAAGCCTTTAAAGTTGAGTGCAACAGAAAAGAAAGATCTGGTCGAGTTTATGAAGGCGCTGAATGGCGAAGGCTGGCAAGCCAAGCTGGTCGCCCCCAAAGTATTTCCCAAGTAAGGAATCTGAATGACATCAAGACGGAACGTTTTAGGCGGCCTCGGTATAGGGGCCGCCACCCTTTTGTTTGAGACCGGTTGCGGCGGCGAAAAGAAGATCATCATCGGTGTGGTGCCTAAGGGCCGCGCCCATCTCTTCTGGCAGAGCGTCCAGGCCGGCGCGATTTCAGCTTCTCGCGAAACTGGAGTCGAGATCTCGTGGAATGGCCCGGCCAGCGAGACAGACTTCAACGGTCAGTTGCAAATTGTCGACTCGATGATCAATCGTCGCGTCGATGCGATCTGTCTCGCCCCAATCGACAAGAAGGCAATGGTGAGTGTGGTGGAGCGTGCGACGGCGCAAAAGATCCCCGTGATTATCTTCGATTCTGCAGTGGATACCGACAAATTCATCAGCCAGATTGCGACCAACAACTATGCAGCCGGTGCGATGGCCGCCGAGCGCATGGGTGAGATCTTGGGCGGCAAGGGTGAAGTTGTGATCGTGGCCGTGCAGCCTGGAGCTGGATCCACTATGGATCGTGAAAGCGGCTTTGAAGAGACCATTGCCAAGAAATTCCCTGAAATCAGGATTGCCGACAAACGTTACGGCATGGCCGATTACGCGAAGAGTCTTTCGGTGACTGAGAACATGCTAACCGCGCACCCGAAAGCCAACGGCTTGTTTGCCTCGAACGAATCCAGTGCCGCCGGAGCTGCGCAGGCCTTACGCGGACGCGCGAATTCCAAGTTGAAGATGGTTGGCTTCGACTCTTCCGCGCCGCTCGTTGAGGACTTGCGCAAAGGCCTTATCGACTCGCTCGTCGTGCAACAACCCTTCAAGATGGGTTATGAAAGCGTGATGGCTGCAGTGAATCAGCTGGCGGGCAAGCCTGTCACGAAGATCAACAATCTGGAGCCCAGGCTTGTGACGGCGAAGAACGTGGATAGCCCTGAAATTCAGGCGCTGGTCAATCCGGATCTCAAAAAGTACCTGCCCTAGAGCTCTTTGATTTTGATCTTGCGGAAGGACACCGGCTTGTCGGGATTGAACTGCAAGCCGATATGGCCGCTTTTCGATTTCGAGTCCTTGGTGTCGACGATCTTTTTCCCGTTCAGCTTGACCACAATATTCGGCCCGATGTGTTTGACGTCAAATGAATTCCAGACATTGGGATTGATCTTGGTGACGGGGTTCGCTTCAGCGACATCGACGATGGAGCCGGTGCGGAAGTCTTTGCGTTCATCATAGATCTGCAGTTCATACCCGGTTTCATGCGGCTTGCCAACTGCGGAGCTGCGGAGAAAAACGCCGCTGTTGCCGTTGGCAGCGGTCTTGAATTCGATGTGCAGTTCGTAGTCTTTGTAGGTCTCTCTCGTCCGAAGCCACGAGTAAGCACCTTTGTCGACGACGATCTCACCGTGTTCGACGCGAAAATTCGCGCCCCCCACGTTGACCCAGTTATCGAGAGTCTTTCCGTCAAAGATGTCGGTTGCAGTTAGCAGTAGAAGGATGGGTAGGAACATATTTTTAATGGTGCACCCGGCTGGACTCGAACCAGCGACCCTTTGCTTAGAAGGCAAATGCTCTATCCACCTGAGCTACGGGTGCAACTTCCTCTACTAGTCTAAGGGTAGGTCGAGCACGACACAACTCCACTCGCCTTCCGTACGCTCGCTTACGGTGCCAAGACCGAAGGTTTGCTTGACCAGATTCGCTTCTTCAATGCCAAATCCAGCCAGCACCACACGGCCTCCGGGCTTTGCAGCGCGGATGATTTCATCGGCAAAATTGATGAGCACGCTGGGGCTGATATTCGCCGCTACCAGATCAAAGCGCTCCCCTGCCAGACAGTCCGGCATTCCTTGAACCACCGGCACTCCGCTGAGCTGCCTCGTGAGGTGGCAACTGTCATCCTCGATATCAACACCGACGATGAAGCCAGCGCCCAGTAGCTTGGCACCAAGCGAAAGGAGCCCCGCGCCACAGCCCAGATCGAGCACACGCATGCCCGGCGTGAGGAACTCTTCGATAGCCACAAGGCACTGCCGCGTAGAGGGATGCTCCCCGCTGCCACAGGCCGCCCCATCCTGGTAGTGGATGCGCCAGCGCCCCGGCGGCGTTGGCTCTTCGCTCCACGACGGCGTGAAGAAGAATCGCTCCCCCACCAGTCGACTGGTCCAGACCATGTGGCTGATGGTGATCCAGTCTGTCGCGTCCTCCTGCACCTCAACGCCAAAGCTGCTGGCCTGCTCTCTCGTATCAAAGCTCGCCTGCAGAGTCCATCGTCCACCGGCTTCTTCCACTTCAGAAATGCCAGTGGTGCCAGCCTCAAACAATTCAGCGATCAGCAGGTCTTTCTCTTCTTCACCCGCGTGGAGGACAACAAAAAAGTTGGCCACCTAATTCTTTGCGAAGCGTTTGAAGAAGCTCGCATCTTTCCAGCGCGGCGCTTCGGTCGCGTTGGCAGCCGAACTGATTATCGAGGTCAACACACGGTTGTACTTTGCAGCAGATTCTTTTTCGACAGGCTGTTCGAGATCATCGGTGGGGGAATGGTAGCGTTCCTTCAACCAGGTTAGAACCAGCTTCTCTTCCGGTGTTCCCTTTTTGTAGCCAAACTTGAAAGCAAGCGCAGGCGTTCCGTTGCGGATGAAGCTGTATTGATCACTACGGATAAAGCTGTTTCGTTCGGGCGCAGGATCAGGCCACACCTCAATGCCAGCACTCTCTGCACCCTTACGGGCGAGATCGCCCAGCGTAGACTCGTCCACACCAAGAATGATCAGGCTCTTCAAGGGGAAGAGGGGCAGAAACATATCCATGTTCAGATCGCCCACTACCTTGGCATTTTTCTCCTTGCCGAAGATCGGGTGCTGCGCGTACCAGGTAGAGCCGAGCAAACCCTTCTCTTCACCTGTAAGCGCGACGAAGGCGATGCTGCGCTTGAGCGGCAGCTTGGCATCCTTGATGTGCCGAGCGGCCTCGATCAGGCTCGCCACGCCACTCGCATTGTCCATCGCCCCGTTGTAAATCTGGTCGCCTTTCAGCTTGTCGTTCACGCCCAGATGGTCGAGGTGCGCCGACACCACGATGAACTCATTCTTCAGCACCGGGTCCGTGCCCGGAAGAATTCCGATCACGTTCACACTCTCAACTTTCGATTGCGTGTAGGCCGCCTTGACCAGCACCCGGCCCTTGAGAGGGAAGTGGGGCAGACGCTTCTTTTCACGCGAAAGCACAAAGATTTCTTCGATCGTATGTCCGCTGCCGGCAAAGAATTTATCGGCATGCTCTGCATTCACGGTCAGTGCAACCTTCAAGCCTGCTTTGGGCGAACTCTTCTCGTCAATCGACATGGTCGGCATCAAACGCGCCAATGTGGCACGTGCCCAGGGAATATCGCTCACCTTGGGATCTGGAATGGCCGCCGTGCCTACAGCACCTGCGGCCAGCAGTGCGCTGCTGCGCTCGGATGCGCTCTGGTAGTGGCTTACCAGTGCTCCAGGAATGCCAGCCGGTTGGCCACTAATGTAGACCGCAATCTTGCCCTTCAGGTTCACGTCTTTCAAGTCGTCGTAGTTGTATTCGGGAATCTTGAGCCCATACCCGACAAAAACCAGTTCGGCTTCCACCTTCGCAGCAGGTGCCGTGCGCATGCCAATGTTTGCGTCTTCTCCCAAGCCGATCTTTTCCTGCTTGCCTTCGCGAGTCACGGTGATGCTGCACTTCGATTCATCGATTTTTCGTTCGATAAAGCGCACTGTCTGCATTGGACTCGAAGCGCTTCCACCTGGGAGCAGTCCAGCCTTTTCAAATTCTCCAGCAACATAGCGCGCGGCCGTCATGTAGCCCTCGCTGCCCACGTTGCGGCCCTTCAATTCATCACTTGCCAGCTTCTCGATGTGTGCCCACCATCGTTTGCCTTCTTCTGCGAGATTCACATCGCCACTGCGTTCGGCGGCACCGAGTGCCACGGCGATGGCCACGCTGGCCATGATCGGACGGATCTTCATGCGCTTGCTCCAGTCAGTTTTGAGGCCTTGTATTTTTGGCGGATCTCGCGGATCTCGAGCACATGCTCTTCCGTGTGCTGCACGTGATCGCGAAACAGATCGAGCAACAGGATTGGCCCCGTCTCGACATGTGTTCCCTGGCGGCTCCAAGCCTCCGGTGGAAGGTCTTTCAACAGCTCATAATTTTCCGAACGGACACGACGGAACATCTCCATGGCATTCGAAAACTTGCGCTGGCGGTAATTCAGTTTGTCGGCCCACAGTGTGCCGTTAAAAGGAACAATCGTCGGATTCTCTTCGGCAATCATCATACTGAAGCGGCCATGGCCCATCATTTCGGTATCCATCAGATGGCAGACCAGCGACCGCACCCCCATCGCACCGGGCTCGGGTTGGTAGTCCAGTTCAGCGCCGGCAGCGCCCGTCGTCAAGGAGGCAAGAAATTCACCCCCGCGCCGGAATCGTTCCAGCAAATCAGCAACTTCACTCATCGATTGGGTTCCTCAGTAGTAATCAGCGCAGGACATGTAATAGCCACATTGCTGGCAGAACAGCTTGCATTTGCGCTGCTCCAGACGCAGACTGCACACCGGGCAAAACAGCATGGGCTGATCTTCCGGCTGCGGTTCCACGTTCTCGAGCAAGGTGTCGTGCTTCACTTGATCCTGTTCCATACCTCATCCATTATATGAACGGCGCTACAATCATGGCCATGCGGCGGCCTATTGCAATATTCACTCTCCTTGGCATGCTCCTCGCTTGTGGAACTGCCCAACAGATAACGAAGCGCGCTCCGAACGATCCCCTGATTCCCCGCGATCCGGTTCGCGGCAAGAATGGTGCAGTCGCTGGCGGCACTGCTGCTTCGGTCGATGCTGGCATGCGCATCCTCAAGATGGGTGGTAATGCAGTGGATGCCGGTGTCGCGACCATGTTCGCCGCTGCAGTTGCTGAATACTCTCATTTCGGCTTCGGCGGCGAAGCACCAATTCTGATCCGCACGAAAGAAGGCAAAGTCTTCACGATCAGTGGAATCGGTACGATGCCGAAACTTGGTACGCCCGAATTCTTCAAAAAGCACCAGATGGAAGAGCTGGAAGTGGATTCGAACGAGCCCAACGGACTGCCCCGTTATTTGCCCGTCACTGGCTTGCTGCCCGCCATTGTTCCCGGCATGGTGGAGGCGGGCCTTGTAGCGCTCCGCGAATATGGCACGCTCAGCTTTGAGCAGGTGATCGCCCCCGCGATCGAACTCGCCGACGAGCAGGTTGTTGACGATATGCGGGCCGCAGTGGTGCGCTATGCACGCCCGTTCTTTGATCGCTGGCCCACATCGAAAGCTTACTTCATGCCCGATGGCCGCCTGCCGCGCCCGGGTGAAACCTTCAAGCAGCCGGCACTCGCAAAAACTCTCCGCGCGATGGTTGCCGCAGAACATCATGCCGCTGCACTCAAGAAGCCGCGCACTCTCGGCATTGATGCCGTGCGCGATTATTTTTATCGTGGCGAATTAGCACGCAAGATTGATGAGTTTTCGCGAGCTAACGGCGGACTTATTCGCTACGAAGATCTCTCCACCTTCCGTCTCAAACCCGAACCGTCCCTCGGCGGTACTTACAAGAACTACACAGTCTACAAGCCTGGTTTCTATACGCAAGGCCCTGCCTCAATTGAATGCCTGAATCTGATCGAACGCATGGATGTGGCCAAGATGGGCTTTGGCTCCGAAGAGTACATTCATCAAGTCACAGAAGCGTTCAAGCTGGCTTATGCAGATCGCGATGCCTATTATGGCGACCCCAACTTTACCAATGTGCCTAGTGATGAATTGCTCTCGAAAGCATATGCGACCGAGCGTTTCAAACTGATTGGCGAACTCGCCAGTCTGGACTTCCGCCCCGGCAAAGTGAAAAATCCAAACGGGACCCATCCTTCAGAACAGGAACTTGTTCGCCGTCAT